>JAOADU010000057.1 GCA_026417155.1 Bacteroidales bacterium
ATAATTATATTTTTTGTTTTAGTATCTCTAAGTGTATCAGGACAAGAACTTGTAACTTTTTATTCGACCGACAGTTTAAAAATTTCGGCACATCTTTATGAGCAAGATGCCAACATGCCATATATGATATTATTGCATCAGGCAGGATACAGCAAAGGCGAATATAAAGAAACAGCACCACGGTTAATGAATTTAGGATATAATTGCTTGGCAGTTGATTTGCGTTCGGGCGATCAAGTAAATTTTATACAAAACGAAACTGCTAAAGAAGCTAAAAGAAAGAACTTACCTACAAATTATTTAGATGCTCGAAAAGATATCGAAGCAGCTATACAATATGCTTATCAGAAAAGCAAAAAACCAGTAGTTTTAGTTGGAAGCTCTTATTCAGCTTCGTTGGCTCTAATATTAGCTAAATCGAACGAAAAAGTAAAGGCAGTAGTAGCATTTTCGCCCGGTGAATATTTTGGTAATGAATTAAAAGTTCAATCGCAGCTAAAAAATTTCGATAAACCTGTTTTGGTTGCTTGTACACAACGAGAGTATCCGTATGTTGTGGAGCTTACTAAATATATTCCGGAACATTTAAAAACCATATTTAAACCACAAGAAGGTCAAGGCGAGCATGGTTCAAAAGCCTTATGGAATAATTCGCCAACTTCGAAAGAATATTGGTTAAGTATTTTAATGTTTTTCAATAAGCACAACGGTAAAAATTAATTAAAACATCATACAATTATGTCGGTTAATAAAGTTATACTCGTAGGAAACGTAGGTAAAGATCCTATTGTTCGCTATACTAACGAAAATGTACCTGTTGCATCGTTTACACTGGCCACTAACGAAATATATCGCGATCAAAAAGGTGAATTAAAAAAAGAAACCGAATGGCACAACATCGTAGCATGGCGCAATAATGCTCAACTTGCCGAAAAATTTATTAAAAAAGGGACACAACTCTACATCGAGGGTCGCATAAAAAGTCGTACATATACCGATAAAGAAAATCAAACTCGCAATGTGTACGAAATAATAGCCGATAAAATACAATTATTGGGCAAAAAAGAAGAAACAACAGACACAAGTTCTACAAGCATTGATGCATCTAGTGAATCAATAGTAACACCAATTCCGAAAGATTTAACTGAAGATATAAACAATACCATATCTTCGTCGGCAACCGACGATGATTTGCCCTTTTAATGAATACGCACGTGATTAATTATTCTGCTATTTCGGAACATATAACCGATATTATTGCAGGTGTTGTCGCGTTAAGTGTATTATTATTTTTAAGTGCTATAATGTCGGGTAGTGAAGTGGCTCTTTTTTCACTCAATGCTGCTACAAAAAGCAAATTGAAACAGAGCCGAAAACAAAATCATCAGCACATAATTAAACTATTGCAACAACCCGAAAAATTGCTGGCAACAGTTTTAACAGCCAATAGCTTCATCAATATAGCTTTCGTAATTATTTTTGTTTGGTTGTCAAATATATTTTTTGTTTTTTCTAATAATCCTATATTAATTTTTATTGTACAAACTTTAGTGGCAACGCTATTAATATTGTTAATAGGAGAAGTATTGCCTAAAACATTAGCTACCCACAACGCGTTACGCTTTGCCGAATTTTCTGTTATATTTGTTGTTGCGGCTCAATTTTTTCTTTCACCGATTATTACATTACTTACGAAATCCATGTCGGTAATAAAATTAAAACCAAAACAATTATTCAAATTTAATGAACTATCTGATGCTATTGATTTAGCAGCCAAAGAATTAAACGAAGAAAAAAAAATATTAAAAGGAATTGTAAATTTTGCATCCATTCGCGCAAATGAAATACTTATACCACGCATGGATGTGAAATTTGTAGATATTCGTTACTCGTTTCAGCAAGTTATTCAAACTATCAGAGAATGCGGATATAGTCGTATGCCAGTTATACGCAATAATTTCGATCAGGTAGTTGGTGTTTTATATATTAAAGATTTATTACCACATATACATAAAACCGATTTTAAATGGCAATCGTTGATTCGTCCACCGTATTTTGTTCCCGAATCAAAATTCATAAACGAATTGCTCGAAGAATTTCAAGAAAAAAAAATTCACATGGCTATCGTTGTGGATGAATATGGAGGAACTTCAGGAATTTTAACGTTGGAAGACATCTTAGAAGAAATTGTCGGTAATATTGACGATGAATTTGATACAGATGCGCCTACTATAAAGAAAATTAGGGAATTTGAATACGAAACTGATGGAAAAACTTTGATCTACGATTTCTGTAGTTTTGCACAAATAGATGAAAAAATTTTTGAAGAAATCAAAGCCGATGCTGAAACTATTGCTGGGCTTATTTTACAACATACCGGAAATATTCCCAAAACCAATGATGTTATTACAATAGCGAATATTCAATTTATTATTAAGCAAGCCGATATGCGACGTATTAAAACCGTCCATATTATCCTACCTAAACCACCAGAAAATGAACATTATTAAGTATATTTCATTTTTATTGCTATTTATTTCGTGTGATTCGTCTTTTACACCCAAGCCCATGGAATATTTTCGTATTGATTTACCTCCCAAAGCATACAATAATTTCGATTCCGTTGGCTGTCCATTTTATTTTCAATATCCAGCTTATGCTCAAGTGGTACTTCACGACAACATACATCCCTGGTGGTTCAATATTCAATTTCCGACGTTTAAAGCAACATTACATCTTACTTATTATGCTCTGCAAAAAAATTTATATAAATTTACCGAAGAGAGTCGGTCGCTCGCATACAAGCACGATATTAAAGCCGATGCAATTCGAGAGGTATTGTACATAGACACGCTAAACAATGTTTATGGGATGGTGTACGAAATAAAAGGAAATGCTGCTTCGCCATTGCAATTTTATGTAACGGATAGTGTTCATCATTTTCTTAGAGGAAGTCTTTATTTTAATGTGAAACCCAACAAAGATAGTTTAGCACCGGTAATAGATTTTTTGCATAAAGATGTAAAATATTTAATTGAATCGTTGCGTTGGAAATTATAGCACATAATAAATATTATCAAATTGTTATTGATAAAATCCGCTCAAATCCAGATGGTTACATACAATTGCTTAATGATGAAATAGTCGAAAAGGTTAAATTCGTTTTTCGGCATCAACAAAGACAATGCGAATATTTAAGTACGTTATATTTAATTTATAAGATTACAAATACATTGCAACTTTATACCTACGATACGCACGGTAAACCAATATGCGAAATTACAAGACATAATCTTTCTATAACTCATACCGATAAATACATTGGGCTAATGATTTCTGATAAAGGTTATGTAGGGATAGATATGGAACAAACCGACAGAAACTTACAACGAATATCAACTAAATTTATCAACTCAATTGAACAACAATGGGTAAAAAGTAACCTCGATTTGATAAAAATTTGGACAGCAAAAGAAGCTCTCTATAAAATGATACAAAATGCAAGTCCCGATTTTAAAAATGATTATATAGTTTTTAACAATTATACCGCAATAGTAACAAAACCAAAACAAAAAAAATTAACTTTGTCGTCTTATCATAAAAATGATTATTACATAACCTGGGTTTTTGAAGAAAAAACAGATGAATAAACTAACGTTTCATAAAAAATTATTAGCAGTATTAATTGATCCCGACAAAACACCAATAAAGAACATAAAATCTATATGTCAAAAAATAGAGTTGTTGAATGCTGATATTATATTGGTTGGAGGTAGCATATTATTTAATTCTATTGACAAACATGTAGAAGAATTAAAAAAATACACACAAAAAAGTGTTTATATATTTCCGGGAAGCATATATCAAATTTCAACCCAAGCCGATGGTATATTATTCTTATCGTTACTTTCTGGCAGAAATCCCGAGTACTTAATAGGTCAACAAGTATTAGCAGCACCGATACTTAAACATACTTTGTTAGATGTTTTACCTGTAGCTTATATCCTTATAGATGGAGGACGGATATCGAGTGTACAATACATGAGCAATACTATGCCCATCCCGTCCGATAAAACCGACATCGTATTAGCTACGTGTTATGCTGCAGAATATTTAGGATTTAAAGCTATTTATCTAGAAGCCGGAAGTGGAGCGGAGAAACCAATACCATTTTCTTTGGTTCAAACAGTGTCTCAATCGGTATCTATACCTATAATTGTTGGGGGTGGTATAAGGAACAAGGAGATGGTACTAAATTATTTCGAAGTGGGTGCCAACATGGTTGTTGTAGGTACTGCTTTCGAAAATGATACATTTGAATTTAATCGCGAATAAAATTAAGAGTTTTAATTTCTTCGCCAGTTTTAACTACACAACGATACAATCCTTGCGAAAATTGACTCACATTAACTACAAAACGATATGATCCATCTACTCTTAAAAACATATCATCATGATGTATGAGCTGTCCTATGGCATTATAAATGCTTAATTCAGCTTTTGGAGCATTGGCATTGCTATTTCCTATAATATTTACAAATTCTTGGGCAGGATTGGGAAAAATATTTATTCTAGAAGAAAAAGCATTGTTTTCTTCAACTTTTACACTTGGACCTGTATGATAAATAATTTTAAATTGATACAAATAAGCCCATTCACCTTTATTGCGATATTCGCTTTCGGTAAAAATAACTAAATAATTTCCGTTAGGTGTTTTGGTGGTAACAGGATAACCGTAAATTCTAAAAAAAGAAGGCTTAGGACGCAGAAAGACTAAAAATGGCGAATATTCATGAGGATTTCCTAAAATTTCGTCGGGATATGCTTTATATAACCATATAGACGACCAATTGTGTATGTAAGTTGGAGGGAATATTCCTCTTCGGTCTATAGCAATTATCCACACATGGTTGTAAGCATAATCGTAAAATATCCAAGGTGAGGGACAAAAAAATCCGTCGGCAATATTGGTAAGTTTGGGTTCAGTCCAGTTTTTTCCATAATCGTACGATTCAACTTGTAAATAACTTTCGCCCAATACTCCGGAGTCGTTTCTAAAAAGACCTACCATAACTCCATTGCCAAGGTATACAAAAGATGCTTCGCTAATTTTGTATTGATTGTTCAACCGATAGTCCCATACATATACTATACTGTCCCATTGTATTCCATCCCAACTATGACGCAACTCGCAATATTTATGGGTGTAAATAATATTGTAATATCCCATCAAATTATTCCCAAAGATTTGATGTGTGCCCGAAGCAACAGCAATAGTTGGAATGGTGATAGGCCCGTTCCAAGTTTGACCAAAATCGTCGCTATATATAAGATCATATTCGATGTGTTGTTGTGTAGATGCATTGTATTGTCTGAAGTTTACTATAATTCGACCATTTTCGGTAATTCCTCCGTGTACATTTCTATCGTCATAAGGACCATCAAATATTACTTCGGGTGTTGTCCATGTATCGCCATTATCAAAGGATTTTCGCATCATAATACGACCACTGTTGCCCGTATGGTTTCCAGTATAACCAGGATCTTGACGGAAAAAATGATAAATTACAGTATCCCATGTAACTAAAAAGCCTTCCGAGTTATGATCGATTGTTTTTAATGAGATTTCGGGTTCCGTAACTAATGGAAATTCATTAGGATTGAGATATTGAGCATAGCATCCTAATACAAAAAATATAAATAACACTATGGTAGCTATTCGTTTCAATGGACGTTATTTATCATTTATACGCAAAAATATAATATTAGTTGCTAATTTACAAAAAATTACAGAAAATTAACAGTGAATTATATAGAAGGACCGAATGATTTTAACCGAATAGCTTCGTCATTATCGCAAAACCATTCGAAATTGTCGATAAATTTCTGAGCGAGCATTTTGGCTTGAATATCATATTCAGTAGGTTTTTGCCAAGCATTTCTTGGATTTAAGAATCGTGATTCTATACCCGGAAGTTCTTTGGGGATAGTTAAATTAAAAATTGGCATTTTTTCAGTTTCAACTTGTAAAATACTTTGGTTTAATATGGAACGTATAACATTTCTCGTTACAGTAATATCTATTCGTTGACCTATTTTATAGGGTCCGCCAATCCATCCAGTATTAACTAAAAATACTTTAGTTTTATGTTGAATAATTTTTTCGCGAAGTACTTTTGCATATACAGTGGGATGTAAAGGTAAAAATGCCGCACCAAAAGCAGCCGAAAAAGTAGGTACAGGTTCAATAATTCCTCGTTCGGTTCCGGCAAGTTTTGCAGTATAGCCACTTAGAAAGTAATACATGGCTTCGTCTTCGTTAAGAATAGCAACAGGTGGTAATACACCAAAAGCATCGGCAGTTAAAAAAATGATATTTTTGGGATGTGGTCCTTTGGAAACAGGTTTAACAATATTTTCTATGTGGTAAATGGGATAAGAAACACGAGTATTTTCAGTTTTTGCTGCACTTGAAAAGTCAATAGCACCGGTTGCTTCGTCAATAACTACGTTTTCAAGTAATGCATTTCGTCGTATGGCTTTGTAAATGTCGGGCTCTTTTTCGGGGTTTAAATTAATGCATTTGGCATAACAACCACCTTCAAAATTAAAGATGCCTTCATTATCCCAGCCATGTTCGTCGTCGCCAATGAGAGCACGCTCGGGGTCGGTCGAGAGAGTTGTTTTACCCGTTCCCGATAAACCAAAAAACAATGCTGTATCGCCATCTTTTCCAACATTGGCAGAGCAGTGCATGGAAGCAATGCCTTGCAAAGGCAGATAATAATTCATAACAGTGAAAATGCCTTTTTTAATTTCCCCGCCATACCACGTTCCGCCAATAACTGCCATTTTATCAGTGAGGTTGAAAGCAACAAAAACTTCGCTATTCATGTTCATTTCTTTCCATCGAGGATTTGTGGCTTTGCATGCATGAAATAAAATAAAATCAGGAGTAAAACTTTTTAAATCTTCATCGGATGGACGGATAAACATGTTTTTAACAAAGTGCGATGCCCATGCAATTTCGGTTATGACACGAATTTTTAATCGAGAATTTTCGTTAGCACCAGCGTATACATCATTGACATATATACGTTTACCGCTAAGCTGATTTTTCGATATATTTAACAGATATTCCCACTGATCTTTATTAATGGGCTTGTTGTCTGAACTTTTTTTGCCTTGTTGTGCCCACCATACTGAGCCTTCAGTATAGTTATCTTTTACAATGTATTTATCTTTGGGACTTCTGCCTGTAAAAATACCTGTATCAACAGCTACGGCACCTAAATTGGTAATTTTGCCTCGTTCGTAGCCAGAGAGTGAGGCATCGGTTTCGTGTTCAAACAACTCTTCATATGAAAGGTTGTAATATAGTTCTTTTATATCTTTTATTCCGATAGCGTGAAGTTCTGCTAAAATTTTATCTTTCATAAAATTATATTAAGAATCGGTTCCGTTTTTACATTTAATTGTAATAATAGGATCGCCTTGATTAACGATGCTGCCTTGTTTTACTAAAATTTCTGTAATTATTCCTTCTTTCGTAGCAGTAATTTCTTCGAAACCATTAAATAGGTCAGAATAAATGTAACAAAGCCTTTCGCCCTTTTTTACAGTATCACCAACTTTGATAAATCTGTCTTCGATTATTTCGTGAAATCCGAACACAATTTGACCTTTTATAGGTGCAACTAAAATTTCTTTGTTGGGATCGTTTGTTTTACTAATATTTTTTTGTACAGTAGTTTGTTTTTTAGGCGATTCTTGTGATTGTTTGCATTGATTTTCTCGTGCTTTTTCGATTTCTTCTTCAAAACGTTTTCGAGCAACCCCCGATTTGTAATCGAGATATTGTCGTTCGTGCATAGCTAATTCAAACAATTCTTCTTCGTCTTGACCTACATCCCAACCATTTTCTTTCATCATTTGACGATATTTGTCGAGTTCGTTGGGATAAGCATCTTGCGGATTGCCTTCATAAAATTCAAAACCTTGTTTTTTGGCAAGCTCGATAATTTCGGGTGCTAATGGACCAGGCAAACGCCCCGACTTCCCTAAAATCATGTCCCATGTGTTTTTATCGATCATTTGAAACCGCTCTTTACCTTGCAATACAAACATAACATTGAGTAATGCAACGTTTTTTACATATTGGCTAAAAGGTGTAACCAGCGGAGGATATCCAAGTTTAGGCCATATATAAGCAACTTCGTCGAATAACATAACTAAAATTTCGTCTTGTGTAAGAGTTTTTTTACCTGCTTGTTTTAAACTGTTATTAATACCATCTAGAACGTTTTTTAAGTCGGCCATCATACTACCCATCATTCCACCGGGCAATCCGCAACCTAGCAAGAGCGATGAAACATAACGATTCGTAGGGTCAATAAATAAACCTAGCCATTCATCAATAAATTGCTGATTTAGTCGGCGTGCTTCCATGTAGGCGTTCATGTTAATGGATGGAACTTCAAAGCCAGCATCATGCAGCATTTCTCTAACAGAAATTACATCGGGATGTACCATGCCCCATGAAAGCGGCTCCATAGCAACATCTACATAATCGGCACCTGCACGGCATACTTCTAAAATAGATGCCATTGACAAACCTGGACCAGAATGACCATGATATTGTACAATTTTATCAGGATATTTTCGCTTTATTTCACTCACAAGCTTACCTAAAAAAACAGGACGGCCTATACCTGCCATGTCTTTGAGGCAGATTTCATCGGCACCATACTCTACAGCTTTATCAACAACTTCCATAAAATGTTCTATAGTGTGGACAGGGCTATGTGTAATGGATAGAGCGGCTTGCGAAATCATTCCAGCTTCTTTTGCATATTTAATAGACAATTCTAAGTTTCTTGGGTCGTTTAATCCGCAAAACGAACGAGCGATATTTACACCTTGCGCTTTCTTTACTTTAAACATTAAACGTCTGACGTCGGCAGGAACAGGAAACATTCGTATCCCATTAAGAGCACGTTCGAGCATGTGAGTTTGTATGCCTGCTTCGTTAAATGGCTTTGTCCATTCGCGTATCACAATATTGGGGTTTTCGCCATAAAGTAAATTAACTTGTTCGAAAGCTCCGCCATTCGTTTCGATACGAGAAAAACATCCCATATCTATAATAACAGGGGCAATTTGTTTTAATTGGTCTAATCGTGGCACATATTTGCCCGACGATTGCCACATATCGCGATATACAAGACTGAATTTTATAGGTCGTTTGGCCATGATATTGCTAGCTAAAAATTATGTTCAAAGCTATAATAAGTTTGTCGAAAAAACATTGTTTGACAACAAATTTTTAGGAAAATAATACCAAAACTTCTTTTATTTTTTCAATAAAAGGTTATAGAAATATTGGCCTAAAATATAAAAAAATGGATAACTAAATGCTAGAATAATCCGGAAATGTTGCCATTATTGTCGATATCAATAAGTTCGGCACTGGGAATATCGGGCAATCCGGGCATTCGCATAATAGTTCCGGCAATAGGTATAATAAACCCGGCGCCGGCAGCAATTTCAATTTCACGAATATTTACGATAAAGTCGCGTGGTCTGCCTTTTTTGGCGGGATCGTCGGAGAGAGATTTTTGCGTTTTTGCCATGCAAATAGGAAATTTATCAAAACCTAATTCGTATATCTTTTGCAATGTTTGACGTGCTTTTAATGAATATTCGACGCCGGCAGCACCATACATTTTTGTAGCAATAGTTTCAATCTTTTGTTCAACTTTCCAGTCGAAATCGTATAGAGGTTTAAAACAAGTTTTGCAGCTATCAGCTTTTTTCGCAACTATTTCGGCAAGTTCGAGAGCACCTTTACCACCTTTTTCCCATACTTCGATAACTGATACATCAACACCCAATTGTTGACAGTGTTTTTTGATTACTTGCAATTCTTCGTCGCTGTCGGTATGAAATCTGTTGATAGCCACAGTAGGTTTTAGATTGAAAAAGCTTAAGTTTTCGATGTGTTTGTCGAGATTTTCGAGTCCTTTTTCAACAGCAGCAGGATTTGGAATGCTTAAATCGGCTAATTTAGCTCCTCCGTGATATTTAAGTGCCTTAACAGTAGCAACAAGTACTGTTGCATTGGGAAACAAGCCAGCAATTTGCGATTTGATATTAAAGAATTTTTCGGCACCCAGATCGCTTGCAAATCCAGCTTCTGTTACAACATAGTCGGAGAACGTAAGAGCCATTTTTGTTGCGACAATAGAATTAGTGCCTTGGGCAATATTAGCAAACGGACCACCATGAATTATGGCAGGGTTGCCTTCGATAGTTTGGACTAAATTGGGCATAATAGCATCTTTGAGTAAAGCCGCCATAGCTCCTTGAGCTTTTAAGTCGCGAGCAAAAACAGGTTTTCCTTCCCAAGTATCGCCTATGTATATATTTCCAAGTTTTTCTTTTAAGTCGTTTATATCTTTCGAAAGGCACAAAATAGCCATTACTTCAGAAGCTGCTGTAATATCGAATCCTGATTCGCGAGGAATACCTTCTGTAGTGCCTCCTAAACCGATAACAATTTTTCTTAGTGCGCGTTCGTTCATGTCCATTACACGCTTCCAACGAATAGTACGAGGATCGATACCTAAATTTCGGCTTTTGCTTTGTAAATTGTTATCAATTAATGCAGCCAATAAATTATGAGCTTTTTCAACGGCTGCAATGTCGCCTGTAAAATGCAGATTTATTTCTTCCATGGGTAAAACTTGGCTGTATCCACCACCAGCTGCACCACCTTTGATGCCAAATACAGGACCTAACGATGGTTCACGAAGTACGACCGTTGTTTTTTTGCCTATTTGATTCATGGCTTGAGTAAGACCTATAGATGTTGTAGTTTTACCTTCGCCTGCTGGAGTAGGAGTTATAGCAGTAACTAAGATGAGTTTATTATTTTTTACTTTGTTTTCATCGATCAGTTTTAAAGGAATTTTTGCTTTATACTTGCCATAAGGAATAATTTCATCTTCTGGTACGCCCAAAGTACGAGCAATTTCTATGATTGGACGCATTTTTGCTTCTTGTGCAATTTCTATATCCGATTTCATAATAAATAAATTTTTATTTTTTCAAAAATAAGCACAAATTAGAATAGTTCCAAATAATATTTGTTGTTAAATAATTATTTAAAAATCTTTAACAAATTAAGGATCGTATGCTGAATTTTGTACAATATACTGAAAATCTGTAATTTGTGTTAATTGATTAAGACTTATTTCAGGATGTTTATCCATAAATTGTGAAACTATTCTATATCCAATCCAGACAGCAGCTCGCGCAGGTGATTCGCGAGGGAATGTAGTGGTAAAAGGACCGTCATTAATATAACGTTTAATTTCGAGTAAATCGCTGCTAAATAGTTTCTTTTTATCAATAAGAAACCGCCACATGCTTCGTTCGCTTTTTTCGCACCAAATAAGTTGTGTTTCGCTAAATCCAAAAAGCAATGTATCGTGTTTGTCGGGAAAAATTTTTTTTAGAATATATTGAATTTCGCCTTCGTAAATCATTCTAGAGAGTACGTGATCTTGTTCGAAAGGAAACGGAAATAAACCGCTAATATAAAATCGAAGGGCGTCTATTGCAATGTAATCAGAAGTCATTTTTTGTCGCATGTACATGGGTAATGCAAGTTTTGAATAATATTCGTAATGAGTACCTAAATATTTATCTAGTCCTATTCCTAAAATTGAATCAGTAGCAATAATAGATTGATTGAATCCGCCATGATAATAATAAACTTTGGGTATAGTCCAATGAGGGAAATAATAAGAAAGGAATCTAAAAGCTTCGTTAATTTCTTTGTTATACGGTTCTAAGTTTGGGTATTGTTGAGTTATATCGTGAAATACCTTTTGCATACGAAAATCGGCAACAAAACTTTGTAAAAGAACAGGAAATCGTTTTTCTTCGGGGAATCCTATTTTTATAACGTGCGAACAAAATAATTCAAAAAATGGACTATGATGTTGAATCCACCAAGGAATTTTAGAGTTTATAGAGTCGAGTGGGGTAGTAAATAAATCAGTATGAAATGAATAAAACGTTTGATTAATGTTGGGTAAATTTTTTGGAGTATGTTCGGTATTACAACTGAAAACAATTAGTAAAATAACGAAACACAAATATTTCATGGTTTAAATTGTTTAATAGTGTTGCAAATATAGTGTAGCTGTTGGTTAGTTAGTTCGGTATGCATAGGCAATGAAAGAATTGTCTCGCATAATTTATTTGCAACAGGGAATTCGTTATCGTTAAATTGATAAGAAGCATAGGCCTTTTGACGATGAATTGGGACAGGATAATACACCATTGTTGGTATTTTATGTTGTTCGAGATATTGTTTTAACGCATCACGTATGGTTTTATTATCGAGTAAAATGCTGTATTGATGAAAAATATGGCTGCTCCATGTTACGCGTTTAGGGATTTTGAGCCATGGAATATTTGATAGTTCGCTGTCGTAATAGGATGCTGCTTGTTGACGTTGTTGATGATACTGGTCGAGATATTTTAGCTTTACAGATAATATTGCTGCTTGCATGGAATCGAGACGCGAGTTTACACCAATGTGATCGTGGTAGTAACGTTGTGTCATGCCATGATTTGCGATAGATCGGATTTTTTGTGATAATTGTTCATTGTGTGAAAATAAAGCTCCTCCATCGCCGAAACAACCAAGGTTTTTTGAAGGAAAGAATGAAGTACAACCGATGTGTCCGATGGTACCGGCTTTTATGGCATTATTATTTGAATAATAATCGGCACCTAATGCTTGTGCAGTATCTTCAATGACAAAAAGGTTATATTGTTGGGCAATCTCCATAATGCTATTCATTTCGCAACACTGCCCAAATAAATGAACAGGAATAATTGCTTTTGTTTTATTTGTTATTTTAGATTTTATTTGTGAAATATCTATTAAAAAAGTTTCGGGATCAACATCAACAAGTACAGGTTTTAATTTGAGTAATGCAATAACTTCTGCAGTAGCAATAAAAGTAAATGTGGAAGTAATAACTTCATCGCCTGGTTGTAAGTCAATAGCCATAAGTGCAATTTGCAAAGCATCGGTGCCATTAGCACAACTAATAACGTAAGGAATGCGAAGGTACTGGGCTAATTGCTTTTCGAAATCCGTAACTTCGTTTCCTTTGACAAACGATGAGCGTTCTATAACACTAAAAATAGCATTGTCTATTTCGTCTTTAATTTTAAGGTACTGACCGTATAAATCGACCATGCGGATGGTTTCCATCGATAATTATTTTTTGGGAATTATTTCAATTTGATAAATTTCAGGCCAATATTTTCCGGTAACAAAGAGTCGTTTTTTGGAGGAATCGTATGCAATGCCATTAAGAACATCAGGCTTTTTGAGAGCTTTTGATAAATCGAGTAAATTATTTAATCTAATAATGCCTTCTACAAAGCCTGTATTGGGGTTAATGATAACGATATCGTCAGTTAAATAAACATTGGCATAAATAAAACCATCTATATATTCCAATTCATTAAGTTGTGTAACTGGTCCTATGTGGTTATAAACTTCTAAACGGTCAACTTCCATAAATGTTTCGGGGTTAAGAAAATATAAGCGATTCGATCCATCGCTCATAACAAGCATGTCTTTGTACTTTGTTATACCCCAGCCTTCGGTATTAAATTCAAATGTTCTAAGAAGCTTAAAAGTATTGAGATCGAATTCGTAGGCTATACGCGATTGCCATGTTAATTGATAAATTTTTTGTTTGTACACTACAATACCTTCGCCAAAAACATCGTTGGGCAGGTTATAGCTTTGAATGAGCTCACCTGTTTCGAGTTTATATTTTCGTAACATCGATTCGCCATATTGACCACTACCCTCGTACATGTACCCATTGTAAAACTCAAGACCCTGCGTGTAAGAACGATCATCATGTGGGTAACGGTTTAATATTTTGTAAGTATATTCTTGTGGTGCTTTGTTTGAAATAAGTACAATAGATAGTGTATTCGAAAATATTTGTGCATCTTTATAAATGGTTATTTGTATTTGGTTAGAGCCTGCTTTTAATGATTCTGAATATATGATTAATTTTCCGTTGTGAATAGAATAATTTTTAAAGGGAAGCCTATTGATGAAAATGGTTATAGAATCGACAGCAGAAAAAAAATAATTATTGCTTGAAATTACAATACTGTCGGAATACTTATACACTTTTCCCTGTTCGGGTTGAGAAATGATAAGAGTATTGTTGGGTGAAATTTGTAATGTATCGGTTAATGGAGTTTGATTTTGTTCATTTTGACGAGAACAACCGAAAAATAGGAAAAGCAATATAAAAATAAAATTAGTTAAATTATTTTCCATTCGGTATGGGTTTTAGTATCTTTAATTTCGATGCCAATGTTGTTGAGTTTTTGACGAATGCGGTCGCTGGTTTCAAAATCTTTACGATGTCGAGCAATCATACGTTCGTCGAGCAATATTTGCATAACTTTTTCTAATAAATTTGTAGATTGTTGAGATTCGATGGGTAGTAATCCTAATATTTCGAATATAAAAGTGTGATAAAGGTCTTTAATGAATTGAATATTTTGTTCGCTCAATGATTCAATTTCCTGATATGCTCCGTTAATAATTTTCACTAATTCAAAAAAGATAGCCAAAACTTTGGGTGTGTTTAAGTCGTCATTGAGAGCTTCGAAACATTTTTGTTGGTATTCTTCCATAGAAAGTGGCGAAGTATTGGGTGAAGGTTTTATTTTATTTAAAATTTGATATGCTTCCATGAGTCTGTAATAACCTTTTTCGGCAGCAAGCAATGCTTCGTTCGAAAAATCGAGCGTACCGCGATAATGTGCTTGTAAAATGAAAAAACGAACAACCATTGGATGAAATGCTTTGGAAAGCAAAGAATTCTTACCATTAAACAATTCGTCGAGCGTAATAAAATTGCCCAACGATTTGCCCATTTTTTGTCCATTAATAGTAACAAGATTATTGTGTATCCAATAACGAACAGATTCTTTTCCTGATGCAGCAACACTTTGAGCAATCTCGCACTCGTGGTGTGGGAACAAAAGGTCCATTCCACCACCGTGAATATCGAACACTTCTCCAAGATATTTGGTACTCATAACGGAACATTCGAGATGCCATCCGGGGAATCCGTCACTCCAAGGCGATCGCCATCGCATGATATGTTCGGGAGCAGCTTTTTTCCATAATGCAAAATCGAAGGGATGCCGTTTTTCATGCTGACCTTCGAGTTCGCGGGTTGTAGCAAGCAAATCATCGAGCTTTCGTCCCGAAAGTTTTCCATAATGAAAGTGTTGAGTATATTTTTCTATATCAAAATATACGGAGCCATTGCTTACATAAGCAAAACCATTGTTAATAATTTGCTGTATCCATTCTTGTTGCTCGATAATGTGTCCCGATGCACGAGGTTCTATGCTTGGACGTTTAACATTCATTTGATCCATGAAATAGTGATAACGGTCGGTATAATATTGGACAACTTCCATAGGTTCGAGCTGCTCGAGGCGAGCTTTTTTGGCAATTTTATCTTCGCCGTGGTCGGCATCATTTTCTAAATGTCCGACATCGGTAATATTGCGAACATAGCGGACTTTGTATCCTAAATGTTGAAGGTATCGAAACAATACATCGAATGTAACGGCAGGACGAGCATGTCCCAGATGAGGATCGCCATAAACAGTAGGTCCGCACACATACATGCCAACAAAGGGACTGTGTAATGGCACAAATTGTTCAAGTTTTCGGCTAAGAGTATTGAAAATAAACAATGGATGTTCCATACAAAGAAATTTTTGCGAAAATACGAAAAAATAATGTAGAAATATTGTATTTAGAAGTTAAAAGGGTAGATTAAAAAATAAAGAAAGTTTCTTTAATTACCATATTTGCTTTTAAAATGATCGTCGTAACGGTCGGCATAAATACCTACTCTGTTAATCATATTGTTAATTTCGCTTTCGCTCAAGTTATCAAGTTCTCGAATGCTTTTAATGTATAGCCAGTTGTTGAATTTAGTAATGCTACATCCTACTAGCGTATGATTAATTTCTAATGCTTCGCTAAAGGCGTTTGTTTGATGAGCATCGGGAACTTCAAATAATGGCGATATTATTTGTATATAACCATATTGTCCATTTTCTACGGTATAAATATCTACCCAAACGGGTGCAGAACCTTTTTGCAAATCCCATTGTCCTTCTTGTTTGCCGCGGCAACTAACAGGGTCAACACCTAAATTTCGAACGACATTTTCGAACATGTCGTAATAGTACTGAATATTTATCATAAAATAAGGTTTATTAATTTCACCAAAAGTACAATAAAAAATTTAGTTTGTATAAATTATTTTTGAGATAAATTCTTTAAGTAATTCTTGTGGCTCGGATTGATTGTCGACCCCTTTGCTTTTTAAGTCGTATTCACGAATAGTATGAAACAGTTGTATGATTTGTTGTCGAGTATAATGCTTGGCAGCTATTTTATAATCGTTCAGAAAATATGGGTTAATACCTAACTTAGCGGCAATTTCCTGATCGGACAAATGTTGTGTATCTTTAAATAACAGTAATTTTTGAAAAAAATTAAAAATCCACATCAAGGTTTCCTGAAATGGATGGTCTTTTGGATTGGAAGCAAAATATAGCACAATTTTATGAGCATGTGTGGTGTTTTTCTTTCCAATAGCTTTAAGAAGTTCGGCATTGGTAAATTCTTTACTTACTCCTATAAGTTTTTCCACGTGTTCGACTCGAATATTTTTTTCGTTTTCGAGAAATATTATCATTTTGTTAATTTCATTAATGATTGCTGAGAGATTGTTGCCGATGCTATCAGCCATTAGTAAAGCAGCTGAAGGATCTATTTGTTTGCCACGTTGTTTGAATTGAGCAGTAATCCATGCAGGAAGTTTATCTTCGTATATTTTTTTAGAATCGAAAATTACTCCTTTATTGTCTATGGCTTTGTATAGTTTTCTGTTTTTTTCGAGTCTTTTATCTTTATATGCTAAAACAAGAATAGTAGAAGGAAGAGGGTCTTGGGCATAATGTAGCAAAGGGTTTATTTTTTTACCTATTTCGCTGGCATCGAGGTTTCTAATATTTTGTGCTTCGCGAACAACTACGACTTGATAATTTGCCATCATCGGATATCGCTTAGCTAAAGAAACAATACCTGTTAAATCAATGTCTTTGCCATAAACAACAGTAAGATTGAAGGTTTTTTCGTTTTCGGTGAGGATGTTTTCTTCGATAAAATCGGTTATACTATCAATAAAAAAAGGCTCATCGCCCATAAGAAAATAAATAGGTTTATAAATTTTTTTTTGTAACTCCTGAATTATTTGTTCATAAGTAAGATTAGCCATATATTAGTCGTCGAAACGTAAATGTTTTACTGATTTTCCTTCGTTTTTCAGTTCAATAAGTGCATCAATACCGATGCGTAAATGGTCTTCAACAAATTGTTGAGTAACAAACTTATCCGATTCTTCGGTTTTGATGCCTGTAGAGATCATAGGTTGGTCCGAAACAAGCAACAGTGCTCCGCTAGGAATTCCATTGGCAAAACCTACAACAAAGATAGTAGCTGTTTCCATATCGATAGCCATAGCACGAGTTTTTTCGAGATATGCTTTGAATCGTTCGTCGTATTCCCATACGCGTTTGTTAGTAGTATAAACAACACCCGTCCAGTAATCGCGTCCGTGGTCGCGGATTGTAGAAGATACAGCCCGTTGTAGGGAGAATGCGGGAAGTGCTGGTATTTCTGGTGGTAGGTAGTCGTTCGAAGTTCCTTCGCTACGAATAGCTGCTATAGGTAAAATAAGATCGCCAAGTTTGTTTTTCATTTTTAAACCACCGCATTTACCAAGGAATAAAACAGCTTTTGGAGAGACTGCACTTAATAAATCCATAATAGTAGCAGCGTTTGGACTTCCCATACCAAAGTTGATGATGGTAATGCCTTCGGCACTGGCATTGGGCATGTTACGGTTTGTACCAATAATAGGTACACTGTACCATTTGGCAAATAATTCAACATAATAGTTAAAGTTAGTAAGCAGAATGTAAGGTGTAAATTCATTTAAAGGTCTTCCTGTATAACGAGGAAGCCAATTTTCTACTATTTCCTGTTTGGTTTTCATGGTAAAATGCTATTTATGGCAATTTCCGAATTTAACAATATTTTTATGAGTATGTTAGGCAAATGAGAAGGTGAAACAAAGATATGTATCATTTGTTGTTTAACAGTTAGTTAATTCAATAAAAAAGAACCTAATTTTTTAAGACTTAGAGCAAACCCAACTAATTAAAGAATGTTTAGCTCTAATACGGTGCAAAAATAAGTCATTTTGTTTAAAAATAAAAAGTTAGGAATCGAATTTGAGCATCATAAAATCAATAAAATATTCGGTAATGTCTGCTTTATTTATACCACAGGCATCATGCCAGTGATAAATTCTATTTTTCTCTGACAAGGATGTTAGCGTGGCATTGTATCGTGGCATGATTGCCCATGTATTTTCTATGATTCACTAAAGTGTAAGTTTGCGCACATTGCTTATACATTCATAAAACAAAAATATTACTCAAAAGGATGATGTTTGTTGAAATCGGGTCGGTAAAATTCGTAGCTTTCGTATTCTTGAACCCAGCCTTTGTTAAATCCGAGCTCATTCATTTTATTAACAACCATTTCGTATTCATTGGCTTTTAATTTTCGTTGCAAATTATGTGGCAAACACAATGCGTCGGGAGGGTAGTATTGCGACATGAGCGACAAAGCAACTCCCGTGCTAATTTCGTTGGCTATAGTTTCTAATACTTTTATACTATTGTCAATGTGATTGGGTAAAACAAGATGGCGAATAATTAGTCCACTTTCGGCAATTCCTTCTTCTTCGTTAATAATTAAAGTATTGCCTTTTTGGTAATACATTTCTTTTATAGCATTTAAAGCAATTTGCGGATAATATGGAGCATTGGAGTAAATGGTAGCTAATGTTTCGTCGGCATACTTAAAATCTGGTAAATAGATATTTATGTAGGGCTCTAACATTTTAATTGTTTCGGGTTTATCGTAAGCATTGCTATTCCAAACAGTATAAGGATGATATCCGTTGTTCCACAGTTCTTCAATAATTTCGATAGTTTGCACAACCATGTGCGATGGCGAAACAAAGCCAAGTATATTTATTCCTGTGTCGAGAATGCGTATAATTTGTTTTACCACCGATAATGTATCGGTTATTGTTTCTATGGGACTTACATAAGAACTTATTTGATGATTTTGGCAATATAGACAACGTAAATTGCAATGCGAAAAAAAGACGTTACAGATACCTTTTTTGCCGCTAATGATGGGTTCTTCGCCACGATGGATGCAAATAGAGGCAATATGTTGCCGATGTGTAGCCCTACAAATACCTAATTCTCCTTCAATTCTGTTGACACCACATTCGTGTGGACAGAGCACACAACGTTCATACAATTGTTTATAATTTCCCATAATAAAAGTAATGGTATGCTTTATATATATCGTTTTTACTGCCAATAAGCATAACAATATCGTTTTCTTGAAAAATAAAATTGGCTTGGGGGTTGATGATATATTCTCCATTACGACTGACAGCGATAATGGTAGCTCCTGTTTTTTGACGTATTTGTAAGTCTTGAATACTTTTTGCAAGCCAATGAGAATTGTTTTTAATAATTAGCGATATGCTTTCGAGTGATTTTAAAATATCGTGATGAGGGAACAGGTGTTTTGATGGTTGATGAACTGTTCGTAATACTCGATAACAATTTTGGCGTAAGTTTTCTATAAGTTCTAAAACAATATTTTTCGGTACTCCATAGTGATGCAGCACACGTGACGAAATTTCGAGCGAAGTTTCAAATTCTTCCGGAATGACTTCATTAGCACCCAATGAAATAAGCTCGTCAACTTCGTTTACATAGCGAGTTCGAGCAATAATATACAATTGTTCATTTTCTATTCTCGAAATTTGAACAATTTTACGTGTTGCATAAGGATCGGATATGGCAACAACTAAAGTACTAGCATCTTTTATCCCAAATTTATGTAGAACTTCAATATTGGTTGCATCGCCAAAAAATATGGGCTCTTTATTTTTATGTTTTTTTACGGTTTGAGCATTTAATTCCAAAATAATATAAGGAATCTGTGTAGTTTTAAGCACTTTAACTAAATTACTTCCATTTAGTCCAAATCCTACAACAATAGTATGATTAGTTAGTTTATGTTGTGCTTGTTTTACGACATATTCTTTATGCGACTTTAGTCTATTGATAGTTTTGGTTGGCAAAAATTTAAGCAGGTATTCAGAAATGGTTGGAGTACTTAAAATTACAAAAGGTGTAAAAAGCATAGTTAATACCGATGCCGAGAGAATGAGTTGGTATGAAAAATCGGGTAAAATTCCAGCATAACGCCCTGCAAGAACGAGGACAAAAGAAAATTCACCGATTTGTGACAAGTAAAAACCACTCATTAGTGAAATACGTATGCTTTTGTGGCAAATTAAAGTAGCCATAGAGCTACTAATAAGCTTTACAAAGATGATAATAAAAGTTATTGCAGTAATAAGTACAATATGTTCATAAAGCAATGGCAAATTAATAAGCATTCCAATAGAGATAAAAAACATGCCTAAAAAGCTTTCTTTAAGTGGTAAAATATCGGCAATTGCCTGAACAGAATACTCCGATTCGGAAATGACGATACCTGCAAGAAAAGCTCCTAATGCCAAAGACAGGCCCATTTCGTGTGTTAAAAATGCAGTGCTTAAGCTAATTAAAATAGTTGTAATGATAAATAATTCGCGGCTTCGAGTTTTAGCAATTTCGTGATATAAATATGGAATAATCCATTTAGCAAGCAACAAAACACCAGCAACAACCAATAACGATTTTAATATTGTTAATAATATCTCCATCAACGAACTGCTATCTTGCGATAATACAGGAATAAGCAATACAAACCACACAGCAATAAGATCTTGGAAAATTAATATACCTAATATATTCCGTCCATGAACAGAATTTATTTCAGCTCTATCCATCATTAATTTTAAAACAATAGCTGTACTGCTAAGTGAAACTATCATGCCATAAAACAATGATGTTTGCAATGAGTAATTAAGAAAATATACACAAATAAGAGCAACAATGATGAGGGTAAATACGACTTGCAATGTTCCGCCTAGAAAAATCTGTCGTCGAAGCGAAGTGAGGTTTTTTAACGAAAATTCCAGTCCAAGGGTAAACATTAATAAAATAACACCAATTTCGGCAAAAAGTTCAATTTCTTTTGGACTTTTGATAAAACCAAATACATATGGACCTAAAATAATGCCCGAAACTAAAAAACCAACAACAGAAGATATTTTTAATCGTCCTAAAATGTATATGACTAAAGCTGAGGTAGCTAAGATAATAACCAATGGCTTTATAAGTTCGGCACCCATATATTACTTATGAAAAACTTGATAATTTTTTTTCAAGAATATTATCGTTGGTTTGACTAAAACCAAATTGCTTTATATAATTATTCCAAATTTTGGAGTGTGTTTTTGCTCGTATAATAAATATCGACTGATTTTTAAGTTTTTCTTCAATATAACGATATAAGTGTTTTCCATTTTTTAAATCGCGATATTCTTTAATTACATAATCCAAGTCAATCCATAAAACTTTGTTATTATCATAATGGGCAAGAAACAATCCTGCAACATGCATATTTCTTAACATTAAAATACAAATATCGTATGAGTTTTGGTTTAATGATAAATTTGGAAAAAATTTATAAATATCGGTTTGATAATATTCAAGAAACCGTTTAACATAAGGATTGCTTATATCCGTTTCGAGCAATTCGAATGTTTCTTTTACGGTAAAAAATTTGTATAAATAATAAACATTGATAATGGTGATAAAACCATTGAGAACGCCTACAGGATACGCTCCTATAATAAACCCGTATGTTGAAAAAATAAATGCCCCAATTGCATTGAAAATTCTAAATTTAACAACTGATGTCATAGCAATAGATAGGGCAATAATAATAGAAGCTACATAACCTATGATTTCTAAGTAAAACATATGTCAAAACTTTCTTCAAAAATACAGCAAATATTTTTGGAAATTACAAAAGTTGATTTATCTTTGTCATATAAATAAATATAAAGAGTTTGAAAATGAGAACATTAAAATTTGTTGCACTTTTTCTAATGGCAATTTTTGTAAAGAATACAAATGCACAAATAGTTGAAAAAGGTAGTAAACTAATTGATGTTTATTATGGTTGGCCTAATTTATGGTCGCATACTGCCAAAACCACTTTAACAAACGACAACTCTTATCAGATAGAGATAGGAAGCATCGGCCCTATGGGTGCTCGTCTTGAATATCTTGCATCCGATAAAGTTGGAGTAGGTATCGAGTTTAACTACTCCAATACAAGCGTTTCATGGAGAGAAAATAGTTCTGATGGCAACGGAAATAATGTAACATACCATTATAAAGTTACAATCCCGAGATATCGGGCAATGTTTTGTTTTAATTTTCATTTTGGAGGCTCCGAAAACTTTGATGCTTATGGCAAATTGGCAGCAGGTTATGGTTCTTGGGCAATAACTTATAGTACAAACGATCCTACATACAACGACGATCGTATAAATTTTAATTTAATACCTATTTCAATAAGAACAGCTATAGGTGCACGCTATTTTATTTCAGATAATTTTCATATCAATGCTGAATTGGGTTTAGGGGGAGGACCTTTAATGGCGTTTGGTATAGGTACTAAATTTTAAATTGTATGAACAAAATAATACTTGTTATATGCATGAGCATGTGGTCGCTTTTCATATATGCTCAGCAAAAGACAGAATATTGCATTTTGCGAATAGTTAATACACTTAAAACTTCGGGTATAGAATCGAAGCTATCTATTGATATCGGCAATTCAAAAGAACATAGCTTGTACAATATTGTTGAAAACAACAAAAATGGTTTTGTTATTTTTAAACAAGCTGATGGGTCAACAATAACTATAAAAGATGAAGTAGATTTTCTTGCAATTATTGAAAAATATGGCTTTAGATTAGTTCAGGTATATACCACATCAATACTCGAAAAATCGTATATCAACTACCTGTTCGAAAAGAAAATACCTTAGGTAACATAATTTTTTCTACTTTTACACGTTTTTTGGCTCTAAGTTGAAACTATCGGTAGTAATAGTAAATTACAACGTAAAGTTTTTTTTGGCACAATGTCTCAATTCGTTGAAGTTATCTATTGAGGCATTGGGTCAGGAAACAGAGGTGTTTGTTGTAGATAATCATTCGGTTGATGGTTCGGTTCAACTATTAAAAGAACAGTATCCCTGGGTAATACTAATTGAAAACACCCAAAATCTGGGCTTTTCAAAAGCCAATAATCAGGCAATATGCAAAGCTACAGGCGAATATATTTTGTTGCTTAATCCCGATACAGTACTCGAGCAAGATACATTAAAGAAAGTAATTGCATATATGGATGCAAATGCAATGGTGGGAGGTTTGGGAGTTAGGATGATAGATGGGAAGGGAAAGTTTTTGCCAGAATCGAAACGAGGACTACCGACACCTCAAGTTGCGTTTTTCAAAATAACAGGACTATCGAAACTTTTTCCTCAATCGAAGTACTTTAATCGCTATCATTTGGGCTATCTTGACGAACATCGTATACACGAAGTAGAAGTATTATCGGGGGCTTTTATGTTGTTACGCAAAAAAGTGCTCGATAATATAGGCTTGCTCGATGAAACATTTTTTATGTATGGCGAAGACATTGATCTTTCATACCGTATTTTGCAAGCAGGCTATAAAAATGTGTATTTTCCTGAAACTACCATAATACATTACAAAGGTGAAAGTACAAAAAAAGGAAGTATAAATTACGTACGACTCTTTTATTCGGCTATGGCTATATTTGCCGAAAAACATTTCTCATCAAAGCAAAGCAAAATATTTTCGTTTTTAATAAATTGTGCCATTTGGTTTCGAGCTTTTATAGCTATAGCTAAAAGAATATTTTTACGCATAGCTATTCCATTATTCGATTTTATTATTATTCTATTATCATTTTATGCAATTACGTTAATATGGCAGCAAATAAAATTTCATGGCGAAGCATCATATCCACAAGAATTTATTTGGTATATCTTGCCAATATACTCGTTACTTATGCTGTTTTCGCTGTATTACATGGGTTTTTATTCAAGTAAGCCATACTGGAGAGATTTGTTTAAGGGATTGGGAATGGGAAGTTTGCTTATCTTAAGTTTATATGCACTATTGAGCGAAGATTTAAGATATTCAAGAGCAATTGTTTTACTTGGTTTGGTTACGATTGGGTTGGTTTTGCCATCAATTCGCTATCTTTTATCAATTACAGGTATTTTTGCTGTGGGTGTGCCAAAAAAGAAAAGAGCCATTATTATTGCATCGTCAGACGAGTATTTGCGAATTTCACAAGTTCTAACCAAAACAAATGATTATGAATTTTTGCTAAAAGTATCAGCTTTTGGCGCCGATAGGCAATCGGTAGGTAATATTAACGATATTGAAGAAATTGTTGAGATACACAAAGCCCATGAAATAATTTTTTCGTCGAAAGAATTAAGTCCAAAATTTATTATTGAGTTAATGACACGATTAAGCGAAAAGCAATTAGATTTTAAAATCGTTGGCGACGCAGTGATAGGAAGTAAAACAGTATATACCGACGAACCTACTTTCGACATTTATATTAACTCGATAGCCAAACCATTAAATAAAAGGAATAAACGAATTTTTGATGTGCTTTCGGCATTATTATTGCTTATATTGATGCCGATTTCAATATTTATGGTTAAAAATAAATTCCAGTTTTTAAAAAACGTAGTAAACGTTATTTTAGGCAAGCTAACGTGGATAGGTTATGCTCAACCTATCAGTACCGATTTGCCCCGATTGAAACCATGTGTTGTACCCGTTAGTTTTTCTACCGACAAACAACATTGTCATGAAATGAATTTGCTTTATGCCAAAGATTTTAAAATGAGTTTCGAGATGGCATATTTGTATAGAAATTTAAAAAAGTTAGACAGAATTACTGAAAATTAATCCCAATAACCAATACGTCGTCGGTTTGTTGTTCCTTTCCTTTCCACGAGTTAAAAAAATCTGCAATGATTTCACGTTGTTTTTCAATAGGGAATTTCGATAATGAACGTAAATGTTCAACAAATGAATTAATCATGAGTTTTTGTTTTTTTTCGCCAAATTGGTCGGGGAAGCCATCGGTAAACAAATATAAAGTGTTGCCTGGTTGCAATATAATACTATCTGTCGAAAAATGTATTTTGCTTTGTTGATAATAATTACCAATGCAATATTCGTGATTATTATAAATATTAACTTCGTTATTATGATTTGCTACGGCAAATCGCAGATTAGCTGTTGAATATTCGAGTTTCATAATGTTGTGATGTAATTTAAAAACAGCTATTTCCATACTATCATTATTGAAAAACTCAGAATGTTCTGTTTTGTATGAATTCCAATGGGTGTTTAGCCAATTTAATATATCCGATGGTGTAGGATCGTTCAAATTCATTATAGCCTGATTTAATAAACTAAAACCTTTTATGCTAACTAAAGCACCTGCGAGTCCATGCCCTGTACAATCGGCTATAGCAAAATAATGTGTATGATTTATTTGGTGTATCCATGCAAAATCACCGCTAACCAAATGTTTTGGTTTATTGAATATAAAACTATGATGAAATGCATGTCGAAATTGATGCTCAAATGGCAATAATGTTTGTTGCAAAAATGCGGCATATTGAAGGCTTTCTGTTATTTGATCGTTCGATTTTTTGAGCTCTTTATTAAGTTCATTAAGTTGATCGAGAGCAGAATTTAATTCTTCTTTCTGATGAATTAGTTCAATATTTTGCAGTTTTAACATTTTTGCATGCTTTAAACGAGTAACTACTAATAATATCAATAAAATAAGAATAACAAACAATAATGATGACCCTATAAGTAAAAAGTTTCGTTCTCGAGTGCGTTGTTCTTCTTTATATCGCAGTTGTTCTATTTCTTTTTCTTTCGATTTTAAGTCGAAACGCATTTGTAAGCGAGCAATTTGCTGAGCAACATCGCTGTTGTACAATGTATCATTAAGAGCAACATAACGGGATAGGTAATGATAGGCATCTTTGTAGTATTCGAGTTTTTCGTTGGTGTAAGCTAAATTGTAATAACACTTTTTTTGATCTTTGTAAAAATCAATAGAATCGGCAATTTTTAAAGCTTTCGAATAATAATTGAGAGCATCCATATATTTTTTCTGCACTTTAGCTAAGTCGCCTAACTTAGAAAAAACAAGACTTTGGTAAGACAATATTTGCAATTCCTGAGCGATAGCAAGAGCTTTATTATAAAGAATATACGCTTGATCGAAATTTTCCTTTTTTGCACTAACGGAAGCAATACCCATGATACTATAAAAAATGCCTTCTTTGTTTTTTAGTTCTTCTTCAATAAGCAAACTACGTTTGTAACAACGGTAAGCATCGTTCAAATTGTCAAGTGTTTCATAAATAAGTCCTAAACGATATAAATTATTTAGCATGTGACTTTTTGAATTTGCCTTATCGCTGTATTTTAACGATTCTTTATAATATTCGATAGCTTTGGTATATTTTCCTTGTGCATAAGCAACATTGCCCATGTAATTATAAGTTTCGGCAAGTAAAAAATAATCTTTTACAAATTTGGCTCTTTCAAAGGCTTTAGAATGATATTCAATAGCAGTCACAAATTCGCCGATATCGCATTTTATAGAGCCCAACAGATTGTATGCTTTTGCCATGCCCTGTATAAAATTCGATTGCTCGGCATAAAATAATGCTTTGTTGGCTAATTCGAACGAGAGCTTAGGATGATTTCCTTTGATAGATTGAGCTTTATTTATTAAAAATTCGCAGCGTTGCGAATCATTTGTCAATAATTTGCATTGTTGAATAATACTATCAGGAATAAAAATATTGGCTTGCAAGCGAACCCATAACAAAGTAAAACATATAAATAATATCGGAATTTTCATAAATCAATACTTAATACTTTACACAAATTTAAAAATACTTTTTATTGTATAATTTTTACTTGTTCATAAGTTCTTAAAATTGTTCATAAATAGACGTATTTTATCTCATCAAGATTTATTTTTTTTGCAGAATAAAAAGTTGTTCGTCTTATGAAAACTTTCTGTGTAATTGTATTGAGCTTAAGTTTTTCTTTCGTATTAGCATTAAATCCTGTAAAAGAATACAAAGTAAAACCTTCTGATTTTGGTTTGGCTTATGAAGAAATAAAAATTCCAACTTCCGATGGTTTAAAACTAAATGCTTGGTATTTTCCTGCTAGCCAGACATCATATAAAATAATGGTACTGAGCGACGATGGTAATGGCAATATGAGCGATTTATTAGAGCATGTAAGTGTTTTTCTGTCGTTAGGTTATCATGTATTGACTTATGATTACAGAGGTTATGGTGCAAGTAGCGACTTCGAAATTAAAACAAATTTTTACATATATGCCCAATTTTTAAAAGATATTAATGCTGTGATTGATTATTTGAAAAAAGAACGTACAAGCATACCTAAAATTCATTTATTTGGTATTGGTATAGGTGCGGGATTATCTATTGCTGTTGCTGCTAATAGAGGATTAGGTACCGTTATTGCCGATTCGCCATATACCACACTCGAACTTGCAAAACAACGTATTAAAGAAGCCACCGGACAAGAAATGCTTTTGCCATTAGGTTATAACAAAAACGAAATAGAGCCCAAATATGCATTAGAAACCAAAGGAGCTCAATTAAATGGAATTTTATTTATTGTAGGCGAAAAGGATAATGTATATACTGTAAAAGACATACGCGATCTGGCAAAAATAAGAAGCAATATTAGTACGGTGTATGTAGTAAAAAATGCTGCCTATGGCGAAAGTAATTATGCAGCAAATAAGGAAAAGTATCTCGAAGAGATAAAAAAATTTTTAAAACTATAATAAATTTTCTTTACTAAAATACAAAGGCAACAACAAAGAGGCATCGTCAATAACAATAATTTTTCTTCTACCTGCCAAAATGAGGGTTATGGGTTCTTCCTGACGGAATTGACTTTCTAAAAGAACCTGACGGCAGCTTCCACATGGAGAAACAGGTTCGGGGGTTAATGCGTCGGAATGAAAGGCAACAATTGCCATCGCTTTAATTTTATTTTTCGGGAATTGAGCATTTGCAAAAAATAGAGCAACACGTTCGGCACATAGCCCCGATGGATAAGCGGCATTTTCTTGATTATTGCCTGTAATAATTTCGTCATTATCTAAAAGCAATGCAGCTCCAACTTTAAACTTAGAATACGGAGCATAAGCATTAGCCGATGAATCAATAGCTTTTTTGATTAAATTATTATACAATTCTGGCAATTCATCAAAATTGCTATATTCTTTTACCGTAAATTGAAAATTTTTCTGATTCACTATATCAAGAAATTTATACTACAAAGATATAGCAATAATAAATAAACCATACTTTTATGCTAAATTTGTATAAGTTTTTTTTTGACTTATGATTGACAATATTACTCGTCAGCGTATTTTAGACACTGCAAGAATTGTCGAAGTTATTGGTGAATTTGTTCAACTAAAAAAAAGGGGTTCAAGTTATATTGGACTTTGTCCGTTTCATAAGGAAAAAACTCCATCATTTACAGTTACTGAAAGTAGAGGAATATACAAGTGTTTTGGTTGTGGAAAAGCGGGAAATGTGGTGAATTTTTTAATGGATCATGAAAAAATATCTTATGTAGAAGCACTTCGATGGTTAGCTGCAAAATATAAAGTAGAAATAAAAGAAACCCCATTAACAGAAGAGGAAATACAACGTAAAAATGAACGCGAAAGTTTATTTGTTGCGAATAAATTTGCTTATGAGTTCTTTTCAAAACAATTGCACGAAACAAATGAAGGAAAATCTGTTGCATGGAGTTATTTACAACAAAGAGGAGTAAGAGATGATATAGTAAAGAAATTCGGACTGGGTTATTGTCCATCCAATCCTAAAGCGTTTGCAGAATTAGCATTTAAACAAGGCTTCAAATCAGAAATTTTACAAAAAGCGGGATTAATCAATAAAGGTAATTACGATAATTTTACTTCGCGAATTGTTTTTCCAATTTTTAATTTAAGTGGGAATGTCGTTGGTTTTAGTGGACGTAGGATTTCAAATGATGAATCAATAGCAAAATATTACAATAGCCCTGAAACTGAGATATTTCAAAAAGGACATTTATTGTATGGCTTGTTCCAAGCTAAAAGAGCTATTGCCGATAATGATGCATGTTATTTAGTCGAAGGCAATCTCGATGTTTTAGCAATGCATCAAATGAATATTGAGAATACCGTTGCATCGTTAGGAACGGCTTTGACGATAGAACAAATAGCATTACTAAAGCGATTCACAAAAAATATTATTTTGCTCTACGACTCTGATAAAGCAGGAATAAATGCAGCTTTAAGAGGTATTGATTTGCTCTTACAAGAAGGGATGAACGTAAAAATTGTGTTACTGCCCGAAAAACAAGATCCCGATTCATTTAGCAAAACTGTTAGTCAACAAGAATTTGTCGAATACTTAAAAAACAATGAAGAAGATTTTATTTTATTCAAATTAAAAGTATTACTTGCAAATGCCCAAAAGGATCCAACCAAACGAGCTCAGGCATATAAAGATATAGCACAATCAATTGCCTTATTGCCCGATAAAGTTTTCAGAGCAGTTTATATAAAAGAAGCGTCCAAACGCCTAAACATTGATGAGAGTACAATTTACGACGAAGTTAATGCTAATTTAATTAAACGACGGCTTCAATCGCCCATTCAACAAAAAATTGAAATACAAACAAAAACAGAAACACCTACCCTTCCTGCTTATATTGAAGATTTTTTTGTAGAAGAGGTTGAAAAAGAAATATTACGAATATTGTTGCATTATGGTAATATGGTTTATTATCAAGAATACGACGAACAATCCGATACTGTTACTCAAACAGTTACTGTTGCCGAAGCTATTATTAATGATTTATTAAGCGACGATTTAGAATTTAAAAATTTGATATACAAACAAGTATTCGAAAATATACGGCAACAATTAGCTACAATAAAATACATTGACGAAAAAAAACTTATTTATCATGAAAATCAACAAATTAGCGAAATTGTAATAGAATTGCTTAATATTCCATATTACAAGGGTTTTATTAGAGGTAAAAGCGACGAATTATCGAAATATTATAAAAGAATAGGTATTTATGTAAAAAATGAACACGATTTGCTGAATGAGGTTGTGCGACAATTGCTATTACGATACAAACATAAAATATTAGAAATAGCAATTCGTGAATCTCAAAAAAAATTATCCGTAGCACAAGATTCTTCCATAGACGAAGATTATATAAATGAAGAATTAAGAAAAATTCAGCAATTAACGCAACTAATACAATCTATTGCAAAAAATTTGAATTTGGTAGTACGTTGAATTACCACCGAATATCTTTTCTTATAGCTATAAATTCAGGATTTTCAAAATTTTGTTTGCCATAAGTTAGCGCATTAAGCGTTTTTTTATCGAGCAAATCTGCATTGGAATATAATAGCAGTGCATGTCCGGCAGCAATGTCCCATTCCATAGTTTTACCAAATCGGGGATAAATATCTACGGTGCCTTCGGCTAGATAACAAAGTTTGAGCGAACTACCGCAACTTAAAAGTTGAGTGGGATATTGAGTTTTTATTATTTCTACAAAAGCTTTTGTTTTTTCATCTAAGTGACTACGACTTACAGCGATAATTTTTTCATTATTGTTTCTTACTTTCAAAGGTAATTCTTGCAAAGAACTTACATTTATTCGATGATTATTTACAGCAACTTTTATGGATCCCGTATTTTCCGAAGCAAAATACAAAATTTCGCATGCAGGAGCATAAACAACACCTATTACAGGTTTTTTTGCTTCAATAAGAGCAATATTGACAGTAAATTCATCGTTTTTGTTGATAAATTCTTTTGTACCATCAAGCGGGTCTATTAACCAATATTTATCGTATGATTGATTGACTGAATCCGACAAATGTTCTGTTTCTTCACTCACGATAGGAAGATGTGTATCGTTTAATATTTGGCAAATAATACGATGCGAATGAATATCGGCTGTCGTAACAGGATGATTTTCATCTTTTGTATCAATAGTATAAGGTTGGTAATAAATATTCATAATAGCTTTGCCAGCTTCTATGGCAGAAATAATGGCTTTTATTAATAATTCAGCATAACTCATAAACATGGCAAATATAAAGAAAATTCATAATAAATTAACGATTTGAATATTTTGTAAAAAAATTATGAAAAAGTTTGCATTTTTTCATAAAATAATATACATTTGAAGCGAATTAACCAATAAAAAATTATTGCCTATGAAAAAAATGTTACTATTATCAGCTATGTTTTTAGTGGTTGTAAATTTATCATTTGCACAACCAGCAATACCCAATGGGGGTTTTGAAAACTGGACCGATACAATTACACCACAATCGTGGGGTACGTCAAATTTAAACTTAGGATTTTTTACTTATGCTGGAGTAACACGTACTACCGACAAGTATACCGGAACTTACGCAATGAAATTAAAAACAATCAGTATTCCTATGGTTGGAATGATGCCTGCTATTGCTACTACAGGAACATTTAATATGATGGTAGGTATAACCGGGGGAGTTCCTACAGGGGGAATTAAACCAATAGGGTTTAATGGAGCTTTTAAATATACCAGTGTTAATGGCGATACAATGGCTATATTTGTAATTTTAACTCGTTGGAATGGAACAACTCGCGATACTCTTGGCTATGGCGGAATAGCTACAAATCAATCTGTTAATAACTATACTACATTTAATCAACCCATTCAATACGATATCCCTAATCAAATACCCGATACATTTAATATTATCTTAGCTTCATCGGCAGGATATGTTGCTCAGGAAAATTCTACATTATTTGTCGATAACTTAAGCTTTATTGCTTCCAGTGGAGAAGTAATACCTTTGAGTGCAATGATGCAACGAGTATATCCCAATCCATCCAATGGTAAATTTACCATCGCATTAGGCGATGAAGAAAATTATCAAATTCGCATATATAATTTATTGGGACAAATAGTGTGGGAAGCATCAAATATTTTTATGCAAACAGAAGTTAACATGGAAGGAATGCCCAAAGGGTTGTATTTAATTGAAATTGATAACGGTCAATACAAACGAACTCACCGAATTACTATTGAATAAAAAAGTACTTTCAAATATGCAAATGGCTGTCTCGCACGACAGCCATTTTTGTTTTTATATAATAAAAGACTTACAAATTAAATGAATTATACAAGACTATATTAAATAAAGGTGATAGTGCAAAATGGAAATTCAATTTTTTTGGTAATAAAAAAATGTATATATTTACGCGTTTGTTAAAAGCTGTTAAATTTGAGTTAATTAAATGTTAAATAAATAATAATCAGTATATTATGTTTCGTAGATTATTTTTTGTTTTTGCAGGATTGCTATGGTCGGCAGTCGTTTTTGCCCAGTCAGGAACTTTGCAAGGTAAAGTTATCGATGCAACAACTGGTGAGCCGATAGCATTTGCCAATGTTGCAATTGAGCTCAATGGGCAAGTGATTACAGGTGGTATGACCGACTTTGATGGGAAATATGTTATTAAACCAATTCCTGCTGGTACGTACGATGTTAAAGCTTCTTATGTAGGTTATCACCCATTGCAGTACAAGGGGGTAAAAATTATGGCAGGCAAAATTACCTTTCAGGATTTTCGCATTAGTCCTGCTGTACAGCAACTTCAAGAAGTAGAAGTAAAAGAATATAAAGTACCACTTATTAGCAAAGACCAAACGCAATCGGGCGGTAGTGTTACAGATAAAGAAATTGCCAAAATGCCTGGTCGTTCTGCCGAAGCTGTGGCAACAACCATAGGTGGTGTATATAGCGAACGGGGAGAAGTTGGAAGTATTCGTGGAGCTCGCGCCGAAGCAACAGTTTATATTATTGACGGGGTAAAAGTACGTGGAACTACAGCATTGCCCAAATCAGCTACCGCACAAGTTGATGTTATTATGGGAGGTATTCCTGCAAAATATGGCGATGTAACGGGAGGTATTATTAGTGTTACAACAAAAGAACCTTCAAGAGAAACTAATGGAGCCATCGAACTATCAACCTCTAAATTTCTCGATCCTTATGGATATTATTTAGCTGAAGGGATGATTACAGGACCCTTATTCTCAAAAAAATCTGTCGATCCCTACGATTCTACAAAAACCAAAAAAACCGTAAAAGCAGGTTACTTTTTAACGGCATCGTACAATTATGTAAAAGACGAATCACCTTCGGTAATAGGTTTTTGGAAAGCTAAAGATGGTGTAGTAGAACAGTTATTGCAAAATCCGTATAGAACCAATGAGTCGGGATTTGGTACATTGTTAAATGCAGAATATTTAAGAAGTGAAAATTTTGAAAAAGTTAAAGCTCGTGATAATGTCGGTTCAAAACAAATGATGATACAAGGTAAAGTTGATTACAAGCTTACTAAAAATGTAAACATTACAGCAGGAGTTACTTATGATTATCAAAAATATAGAATATTTAATTATGCCAATACCTTATTCAATAGTAATAATAACGGAGAAGGCATTGCGAATACATTCCGTACTTTTGTACGATTAACACAAAAATTCCAAAGCTCGGATGAAAAAGAAAATGCTACGGCATTAATAAAAAATGCTTATTATCAAATTCAATTCGATTACAGTTGGTTTAATCAAATTGTGCAAGATCCTCGTCATAAAGACGATTTATTTAAATATGGTTATGTAGGAAAATTTAAAACAACTAAAATCCGTTCATATTCCTGGACAGATACGTTACAAGGTTTATCGAATGGAGCATATGTACATGATGGTTTCAGAGATGTTAGATATGCTTTTACACCTTCCGATATAAATCCCGATTTAGCTGCATATACAAGTTATTATTATTCATTGTACGAACCTAATAGCTTTATGTATTCCAACTCCGTTTTAGTAGAGGCAGGCGGTGGTTTATTAAATGGACAGTCGCCACGTACAGTATATCAATTATTTAATTCACCCGGAACTCCATACAACGGGTATTCAAAACTAGATCAATTACAATATCGTATATCTGCAAATGGCTCTGCCGACGTGAAAGATCATGAAATATCCCTCGGATTTGAATTTGAACAAAGAAACGATCGATATTTTGGTGTGAACCCTATGGCTCTTTGGACTTTTGGTAGAGCATATACGAATGCACATATTTTAGAGCTCGATAAAGCGAATCCTCATTTCGTTTACGATCAATATGGTGTATTTCAGGATACTGTTTGGTTCGACAGATTGTATAGTGCATCTACCCAATATCAGTTTGATTATAAATTACGTCAGGCTTTGGGAATGCCTGTAGATAGTCGTGAATGGATTGATTTTGATTCATACGACCCATCGTTATTTAAAATCGATTTCTTTAGTCCCGATGAATTACTAAACAATGGTAATTCATTAGTTACCTATTATGGATACAATGCTCATGGTAAAAAAATAAGCGGCAAACCTACATTAAACGATTTCTTTACCAAAAAAGATGAATTAGGGCGTTACACTCGCGAAATAGCACCGTTTCAACCCATTTACTGGGCTGCATATATCCAAGATAAGTTTGCATTCCAGGATCTAATATTTAATATAGGAGTACGTATAGACCGTTTTGATGCCAACCAAATGGTTTTGAAAGATCCTTTCTCACTATACGAAACGAAAAAATTAAGCGAAGTTCCAGGCTCATTAAACGCTGCAAACGGTGGGGTACATCCCGGCAATCTGCCTTCGAACGCTGTTGTGTATGCCGATGATGTAGCGAATCCTACAAAAATAACAGGGTACAGAGTGGGAACCGATCCTCAGGATGTAAAGTGGTACAATGCTTACGGGACGCAAATAAACGACCCATCGTTAATTTCTGGCGCCGGCGGCATGGCACCAATATTAGTCGATCCACAAGGAGGTGTTAACGCAAAAGCTTTTAAAGATTACGATCCACAAATTAATGTAATGCCTCGTGTTGCTTTTTCATTCCCAATATCTGACGTAGCGTTGTTCTTTGCACATTATGATATTTTAACTAAGCGTCCCAGCGGATATTCACGCTTAAATCCTATTGAATATTTATACATTATTAATCAAGCAAACGATGCTATAAATAATCCTGCACTTAAAACCGAAAAAACTATAGATTATGAGTTAGGTTTCCAACAAAAGCTGACCAACACATCTTCGTTAAAAATTTCAGCGTTTTATCGCGAAATGCGCGATATGATTCAAATTCAGTACATTTATGGTGCATATCCGGTAAAATACATGACTTATACGAATATAGACTTCGGAACAGTTAAAGGTTTAACCATCGGATACGACTTAAGACGAACAGGTAACGTAACCCTTCGTTTGAACTATACATTACAATTTGCCAATGGTACCGGCTCAAATGCTGAAACAAGTAAAGCTCTTATACAAACCGGACAGCCTAATTTACGTACAACTATACCATTAGATTTTGATCAACGTCATGCAATTGTAGGAAATATTGATTATCGCTTTGCAAGTGGACCTGCATATAATGGTCCCAAATGGTTCGGAAAAGATATATTGCAAAATACAGGTGCAAACTTTACTATTAATTATGGCACAGGGAGCCCATATAGCAAGAGAGATATCAATACAAATTACTTGATTGGTTCTATAAACGGAGCACGTAAACCTGCACGCTTTACTATTAATGCACGTTTCGATCGCGATATTGAATTAAAATATGGCAACGATAAGAAAAAAGCAGCGTACTTAAACGTATATCTTGAAATAAATAACTTACTTAATAATAAAGCAATACTTAATGTATATGAAACTACAGGTAACCCCGACGATAATGGTTATTTAACAAATGCAAAAAATCAAACTCAAATTAACCAACAAAACGATCCTACAGCTTATCGTAACTATTATCGCATGTACATCAATTATCCTTACAATTATTCGTTTGCTCGTACTATAAGATTAGGAGTAATGTTTAATTTTTAATCGGTAAAAAATGAATCTATATATGAAAACATTCGTAAACATTTCGTTGTTGGTTTATGCAGGGTTGTTTCTAACCTTACAAACCTTTGCATATAAAAACCTGGAAGAAAAAAGAGGCGAAGCAAAAAACAGACAAAAGGCATCTTTTTCGGGGTGTGTAACTCCGTCGGCTGCTACTATTTTCGATTACAATAACGTACGTGCACTTATATATACTGGTGGCGACATGTGGTGGGACCTGCAAAGCAACCCTTTCTATGAAATACCCAAGGGAAGTGGTAAGCATGCATTATTTGCCGGTGCTATTTGGATTGGGGGGACCGATGTTAACAACCAATTGAGAGTTTGTGCAGCACGTTATCGCAATGGACAAGATTATTATACCGGACCCCTGAAAGCATACGGTAACGATAGAGGAAATACGACTGCCGAAATGTGTACAAAATACGATAAACATTTTCCGATATCTAAATTCGAAGTAGAAACATTTAGAAGTTGGTTTCGTGCTGTACGCGATAATAATACTGAACTTTTGAATACAGTTTTTGCTAATTATGTAATTCCAGATAATATAAAGAATTGGCCTGCTATAAATCCCGAACCCGATTATTCCTACTTTTTAGCACCATTTTGGGACGAAAATAACGACGGTTTTTATAATCCAGAAGATGGCGATTACCCGTTTTACGATTTGGACAAAATAATCCCTTGTGGTACGACTCCCGACAAACGCCGTCCACGATTATACGGAGATAAAACCATTTGGTGGGTATATAACGATAGAGGAAATATTCACACCGAATCGGACGGAGCATCTATTGGAATGGAAATTCAAGCACAATATTTTGCTTTTGCAACAAACGACGAACTCAATAACATGACATTCGGGAATTATGCTCTTATTAACCGTTCAACCTATACTTTGCAGGAATGTTATTTTGGAGTATGGACAGATGCCGATATGGGTGACCCATACGACGATTATGTTGGTACTGATGTAAACAGAGGATTAGGATATTTATATAATGGTGATGCAAGCGACGGTGATGGAAATGGGAATTCATATGGAATTCAGCCTCCTGCCGTTGGAGTTGACTTTTTTGAAGGACCTTATCAGGACCCTGATGGGAAAGATAATATGACAAACTGGGTAACTAATCCAGCTACAGGACAACGTACATTGGTTTGCGATAGAACACCAATTGTCGAAGGAAGTATCAATGGTTTGAATTTTGAAGATGGGGTTATAGATGACGAACGGTGGGGTATGCGTCGCTTTATATATTTTAACAACGGAGGTTGTGCACAATGCGACCCACAAACAGCTGTAGAATATTATCGTTACCTTAGAGGATATTGGAAAGACGGAACAAGAATGACTTTCGGTGGCAATGGATATGGTGGTGGAGTACATGCCGATTTTATGTTTCCTGACGACTCTGACCCATGTGCATGGGGTACAGGAGGGATTCAACAATCAGGAATTTGGAATGAAGTAAATGCTGGCAACACTCCTTATGACAGACGGTTTGTACAATCTGCAGGTCCTTTTACATTAATGCCAGGAGCAACAAACGATATAACGGTTGGTATGGTTTGGGCGCGTGCCAATTCTGGAGGTCCCTGGGGCTCTGTACAGGAATTAAAACGT
>JAOADU010000069.1 GCA_026417155.1 Bacteroidales bacterium
CAGAAAATAAAAATACGGCTGTGTTCTAAGTAATAATCAACAATTCCTATAATTTCTATGTTCTTATGTTTTTTGGGTATCATTGAGCACATGGCTCTGACATTAAGTCGGATTTTTACCCCTGCGTCAGCTGCTTTATATAATAATTTAATAATTTTCTCATCGGCAAGATTATTGATTTTTATATCAATGTATGCATTTTTTTTGTGTTGTGCATTTTTTATTTCTTGCAGAATGAGCTTTTCAAGTTTAATACGGGCATTGATAGGGGATACTAATAAATGACGAAATTGACGCTGCATGTATGTGTTTTTCATAAAATTAAATACATCGAGCGATTCTTTTGCTATTTTAGGATCGGAAGTAATAAGCATTAAGTCGGTATAAACTTTTGCTGTTTTACCGTTAAAATTACCTGTACTTATGCAAGCAATATATTTATTTTTGTTTTTTGCAGAGAGTTCAATAAGGCATAGATTTGCATGTATTTTTAATCCTGGAATACCTAAGTGTATTTTAACACCCTCGTCTCGTAATTTATTGGCATAGTGTACATTATTTTGTTCATCGAAACGAGCTTGTAATTCCATATATGCCGTTACTTTTTTCCCATTTTTTGCTGCGTTTATTAGGGCATTAACAACATTAGATGGATTGGCTAAGCGATATAGTGTAATATAAATAGATTTTACATGTGGATGAATAGCTGCTTCTCTAAGTAAATCAATGAAATGATTGAATGAATGATATGGAAAATGAAGTAAAATATCATTATCTAATGCTTGTTGAATGATGGATTTTTTTAAGGGTAATAGAGGATGAGTTAAGGGTTCGGGTGTTTTTGTTTTTTCGAGTACAGGCAATTCGGGAAATTGTAGTAAATCTTTAAAATTATGATAACGTTCGCCAGCAATTATGGTATCTCTTTTTTCAATACCCAATTTTTTTAGTAATACTTTAAGCAAAGCAGGTGGCATATCGCTATCATAAATAAAACGTACTGGTTCTGCCATTTTACGTTTTTTTATTCCTTTTAAAATTTTTTCTAAGTAATTTTCGTGTATATCGTCGGTAAGGTCGAGTTCAGCATCGCGAGTAATTTTAAATGTATATGCTTCGGCTTTGCTAGGATTGAATTGATAAAAAATATTATTGAGCCCTATGCGTACTACATCATCCAGAAATATTAATTCATAAGAGTTATTATTGTTACTTGGGATCTGTATAAAGCGAGGTAAAATTTCGGTAGGTAAATTTAGTATGGCATAAATGTCGTTTTTTACTATTTCTTGAGGTTTGATGTGAACAGCTAAATATACATTATTATCTTCGAGCGAAGGAATTTCATCGATCTGATTGATAATGATTGGAACAATAAGTGGCCGAATATTGTTTACAAAATAGTTTTCTAGAAATGCTCGCTGGTTTTCGTTTATTTGTTCTTCATTAAGAATAAATACATTTTTTTTTCTTAATTCAAGTATAATTTTACGATACGTTAGATTGAAAATATGATGTTGGTTTATTACTATCTGATTGATTTTATTTAGGGTTAATTTAGGATTGTAGCCAAGAATTTGTTTGGCTTTTGCACCTAATTGTGATATTCTTTTTAATGTTGCTACGCGTACTCTAAAAAATTCGTCCATATTATTAGAGTATATGCCTAAGAAACGAATACGATCGTATAGCGGATTTTCTTCGTTTTGAGCTTCTTGAAGTACTCGTTCATTAAAGTAAAGCCAACTTATTTCTTTAGGTATAATCTTCATATTATTAACAATTTTGGGTTAATATAGTGTATAAGTTTAGTATTATGAGGTTGAATATCAATCCATTGTTTTGCATTTGAATGAAAAATAGCAACTGCACATTTGGGTAGGGAAAAATTTTGTTTGCTAAGTAAATTAAATAGATTGGAAATGGCGGGGTTATGCCCAAAAATCCAACAGTTATTGAAATTGGGAATAAGTTCTTCGAGTAAATAAAATAGGCTTTGTTCTTTAAAGCAACTGTATAAGAATTCGTGAAAAATAAAATGCTCGTTGGAAAGTTTAATATAATTTGCAAAAATTTCAGCAGTTTCTTTTGCTCTGCAAGCAGGACTACTGATAAAGATGGGTTGATTGAGGTATTCTATTGGAACTTGAGAAACTACACGTTGTGCTAATGTAATGCCATTGCTCGTTAGCTTTCTTGAAAAATCATTTTCAGCTTCTTCTGGCTCTTGGGCAATACTATGCCTCACTAAGGCTAATTGTTTCATTTGCCAAATATAAAAATTAATTATTAACTGAATGTTAAGAAAAAAATTAAGGCATGCGGTCTCCAAAACAGGTTCCTATTTTCCGAGCTTTACGAATAAGTGGGAAAAGAGGATCTACCAGTCTGGTTTTGCCTTCTACTTCTGACAGTGGGATAGAAGTAATATTATTTCCGTGAATAGCCACCATTCGTCCGAAGTTGCCTTCGGCAATGAGATCAACAGCATGAGTGCCATAGCGAGTTGCTAAAATTCTATCAATAGGAGTGGGGGTTCCACCTCGTTGAATATAGCCAAGTACAGTTACACGAGTTTCGTAATTTATTTTTTCTTGAATTACTTTGGAAATGTATTCTCCGGCTCTAATATTGTCTTTTGTTTTTATTCCTTCAGCAACAACAACAATAGAATATTTTTTTTGTATTAATGCTCTATGTTCTAAATATTTACAAATAATATTTTCATCGTATGGAAGTTCTGGAATTAAAATGATGTCGCCACCTCCTGCAATGCCTGCGTATAATGCTATCCAGCCGGCTTTATGTCCCATAACTTCAATTATCATGATGCGTTTATGGCTGTTGGCAGTGGTATGCAAGCGGTCGATAGCTTCAGTTGCAATATTAACGGCGGAGTCGAAACCAAAAGTAACGTCTGTTCCCCACACATCGTTATCAATAGTTTTGGGAATGCCAATAATGTTAAGCCCTTCTTTTGAAAGGAGGCTTGCTGTTTTCATGGTTCCATTTCCACCAATGCAAACGATACAATCAAATTTTTCTTCTTTGTAATGTTTTTTAATGAGTTCAACTTTTTCTGGATCTTGTTCTTCTTTTTTCTTTTTAAAAGGTTTTTCGCGTGAGGTGCCTAATATAGTTCCTCCTAAAGTGAGTATTCCCGATATATTGTTTTCGGTTATTTCTACAAATTCTTTATGTATGAGACCCGAGAAGCCATCAGTAATACCGATAACTTTCATATTATGACCTAATATGGCAGCTTTAGCAACGCCTCTAATTGCTGCATTGATACCAGGACAGTCGCCTCCTGCGGTTAAAATACCAATTTTCATATTTTCGTGTATTATATGTGCAAAAATAGTTATTTTATGATGATAACAAATTATTCATCTATTTCAATTATAAATAAAAAAAGGCTGCTCGTTTAGCAGCCTCTTTTATTAAGAAAATGTAACGCTTAGAAAATTAATATTGAGTATTTTGTGGATCAAAATTAGCCCAACCAGAAGCCCAGTTAGTTGTGCCAAATGCTCCTTTAAAATTAACCACATCGAAGAATGAGTTTTGTAAATCTTGATACGTAAAACTAGCTCCATTTAATAGAGGAGAATTTGTTTGTGGTAGTAAACTTGGATTGGTTAAGTTCCATGCATTGGTGTTGAGTTGTAAATCGCTAATATTGGTAACAATTTGATTGTTTTGACCTTGAGCATTAAACCATGTCTGTATATCGAATGTACTGTTGCTTGCAACAGCTAAAGGTGTTGTACATCCAGCAATGATGTTATTTTTGAAAACAAGTTCGCCATTTTGTGCATTGGTTTCGGCAGCTGAGCCATCAATTAATAATCCTACAGGATAACCTACCAATACAGAATTGTATACTTTTAATTTGGTATTGCGACGTAAATGAGCAGAACGTTTGAATTGGCTGTTAAAGTTAGTATTTGAAGGCGATATAGGACCTAATATTGTTACATTTGAGAATATTCCGCTGGTATATGGTTGTGCTTGTGTACCTTGAGCATCATTGTCGCTTTCAAAACCGTTAGAACCTGATTGGTCGGCAATATTAGGATCGCGAAGAGCAAAGCAAAATTGTGCTTTTCCGCTCCATCCGTTATCGGTGTCGAAATCATCGTCCCAGTTTCTGAATGAAATTAGATGTTTTACGTTAACTGTACCGCCGAAAAATTCGAATGCATCGTCGCCATTGTAAGATACTTGTACAAAATCTATTTCGGTTGCGTTACCAACTCCAGCTAAAGTTAAACCATTTATTTCTTGATTAGGTTGGAATGCAATTCCTGCAAATTCGATACGTACATATTTTAATTTACCAGAGTTGTCGTTAGGATCATTTCCGCCATAGTATGCATCAGGACCTCCTTCGATAAGACCTTCGCCGCCGGGTAAATTAACAGGGGCTTTGCCACAAATGATGATGCCTCCCCAATCGCCATAATCGCGTTGACCTATTGGTTTGTTCGATGTAAATACAATGGGTTTTTGAGCTGTACCTACAGCCATAATTTTACCGCCACGCTTAATAATTAATGAACCTTTAGTGTCTTTATCGCCTTTAATGATACAACCAGGTTCAATGGTTAGTGTTGCTCCACTTTCTACGTAAACAAAACCTTTGAGCAAATATTTTCTTGTACCCTTTAATGTTGTGTTAGATGTTATACTTCCCTGTAGAATAATGGTTGCAGTATCTTGAGCATATTGGCAAGAGCCATCGTCTTTTTTTGCATCAGGGTCGTAATTTAAAGCATTTTGATCGGTACATCCGCTTTTTTTGTTACAAGAGCTGAATACACCCGTTAAAACAACCATACTACTAAGTACTAAAATGAATGTTAATTTTTTCATAATCTTTAAAATTTATTGGTTATCTATCACAAACAAATAGATAAGATATTAAGTATTTGTAACCGTATTGTTAAAAATTAGTTAATTTAGAACTTGTAAGATAAGCCCATACTTATATTTCTACCAAGCCTATATTGAGAAATCATTTCATCGTTGTGATTTATTCGTCCGTCTTCATTTGAATCTTGCATGAATAAAGTTTTAGCGTTTAGCAAGTTGTTAATATTGAACGTAATTTTCATATTTTTGTAGATGTTTGTTGTTATTGTTAAGTCAAGATTATTTTTAGGCATTTCGTACACATTTGGTGTTCCGTATGTTCCTACTACAAAAATTCGCTTACCAATAACATTGTATGCTAAATTTATTTGAAGCCCAGAATATGGATTTTGGTAATAAATTCCAGCATTTATTACATAGGGCGATTGTCCCATTAACGGACGATTGGTAGATTGTCCCTGAGCTTCTTGTCCTAAAAATACATTGCTGTTAATATATGCTGCGTTAAATAATATTCCTGTATTTTCTAAAAATTTATTATTGTCAAAAATAGTTTTTAATGATTTTCTGATTTCTGTTTCAATTCCAAGGCTATAAGCCGATGGTGCGTTACGATAGGTAAAGTTTCTGGTTCCACCACTTCCTGAGCCTGGTACGTAGTACATTTCAATGGGATTTGTAAAGTGTTTATAGAATATACCAACATTGATCATTTCATTATTTTCGGGATATAATTCATAACGAAAATCGATGTTATGAATAAAGGCATCTTTTAGATTTTCATTTCCGATCAGAACATTGTTAAGCTGAAAGTCGTAATACGAGAAGGGTGCAAGTTCTCTAAATTCAGGTCTGTTGATAGAACGGAAATAGGCTAATCGAATTAAACTTTTTTCATTAAAGTTGTATGATGAGTTGATGGATGGTAACCATGCCCATATAGGATTTTCTACGTTGACAGGCTTATTGCTATAGTTGCGGCTGTATAATGATTGAATATTGTACTCATTACGTAAGCCAGATACAATTTGAATATGTTCGTGAATCTTAAATGATGAAGAAATATAAAACCAAAATAATTGATTTTCGGCATAGTATCGATCGCTTGGATTTGTCCCTTCTGTTATGGTAAAACCTGTGGTTTCGTTTAAGTTTTCGTTAGAAAATACCTGATTGATGGGCAACAAAAGTAAATTATTGTCAAAAGTGCCGCTATTAGCTTTTTTATACGAAATCCAGCGAGCATTAAATTCTCTGTTTTTTAATTCTATTCCTGTTCCTGTTTTAATTGTAACGATTTTTTGGTCATTTTTTTGAATATTAAATTTATAATCGACACTTCCTCCTTTAATATTTTCATTAAGTTTAGCAAAGAATCGTCCTGCATCGAGTGTAGATGCCGAGGGAGCAATTACAACCTGATAAGGTGTGTTTTGGTCAACATTGTCTAAATTTTTTACAGTTCGAATTCTTCTGTAATCGGGTTGATTATTTATAGTTAGTGAATAAAATACATTCCAAGCTAAATTATTATTTTCGTTAATTGAATAGTCACCACATAATTGCGAGTTAATTAAAGTACGTTCTTGATAGTTGAAAGCATAATTTTTTACGGCAAAGCCTTCTTCAAAATTAACACCTTGTCGTTCAACAACTTGGTTGCTGTTGTTTTGGCTTAGTAAATTTTTAAATTCTATCATATGTTTGGGAGAAAGTGCATATACAAAATTTTGCATAAGTAGCAGATTGTTTTTTCTTTGAAATGTGTTATCGTTATATTTGTAAATAGTGTCGCTCTGCATATTTTGCATGTCGAAAGAATTGTAGTTGAGCATATCGGCATGGTAAAATTGCTTGCTATTAGAGTATCCAATGGAAGTTAATGAAATAAGCTTTTCGCGAATTCTTCTTCCCATAGTTAAACTTAAGCTTTGATCGGGCATTGCTATATTCTTATTGATGTCCCATTTATTTTTAAGAGTTTTTGCATAAATGGTTGTTTGGGTATTATCATGTTGATTTAAGTTAGCAGGAAAATTATTGGGTAGGTTTCTTGAACCATTACTAAATCCGAAGTTTTCAATAAAGTTTCCTTTATCGGTTAAAAAGGTTTTGAATGTAGTATTGGTTTGATACCGGGTAGTATAGCTTATGCTTGTAAAATTACTGTCCACATTTTTTTTGGTATCAACTCTTATAAGTCCACCGCTGAAATCGCCAGGCAATTCAGCCGATCCTGTTTTGAAAACCATAACTCGTTCAACAATTCCCGAAGGTAACATATCAAAAGCAAATGCCTTCTTGTCATTTTCGAAACTGGGTGCTTTCGATTCATTTAATAATGTGGAATTGTATCTATCGGCTAATCCTCTTACAATGACGAATCTATTTTCTGAAATAGTAATCCCTGGAACTCTTTTTACAACTTCAGCAGTATTTCTATCCTGATTTTTTGTTATTTGTTCGCTCGAAACTCCATTAACAACTTGTTCACTATTTTTTATATCTTGAATTACGGATACTTCGGTGTGCTGAATGCGCTGAGCAACAATATTTACTTCGCTTAAGCTAAATGAATTTTCATTTAAATAGACTTCGAATGAATTATTATTTGATGCAACTTGATGACGTTTAATGGTATCAGAAACATAACCTACATAGCTAATTACAATATCATAAGTACCTTTTTTAATATTTGTAAGTTTAAAATTTCCGTCAATGTCGGTGCTAGTTCCCCATGTTGTGCCTACAATAAAAACAGAAGCTCCTGGCAATGGTTCACGAGTTTTTTTATCAAAAACTTTACCTGAAATTGTTAAATATTGACTAAATGTGTAATTAAAGAATAAAACCAAAACAAATAAAAGAAAAAAGATTTTCATAAGCGTACATTTTCTTACGAGCAAATAAATAAGATATATTGAAACTAAAGTTTAATATTTTGTTAAGAAAAAGTTAAGTCATTCTATTTCTTCGCTTGTGGTTATAATTTGATTAGAATTGCAATTTTTATTTCTATTTGAATTCCAAAAATTATTGTTTGGATATAAAATGTCAATTATTGCTCGTTGATTTACAGGATGTTTAGTCTTTTTATTTTTTAAAACAATAATGGTTATGGTATCGTTAGGCATTCTAATAATAACGGATTGATAACCTTGCCACCATCCCGAATGAAACTGGACAGGTGTTGAATCTTTCAAAAAATATAGCTTCCATCCAAAACCATAGAATATATTTGCTTTTCGTGTTTTAGTTTGAATAGAAAAGGCTGTGTCAATCCAGTTTTTGGGCAAAATGTATGATTTGTACAGCGATGTGTCCCATTTGTGTAAATCTTCAATATTGCTGAACAATCCTTTATCGCCTAAAATTCCGTTAAGATAGAAGAAGCCTGCTTCTTGTTTTGGAGAAATATAACCTGTGGCAATGGAATATGTATTGTCGATTTTATTGTTGTATAAATCGGTGTAAAAAAACGAATTCGACATCCCTAGTGGGTCGAAAATATTTTCTTTAATATATTGTGCATATGATTGGCCTGTTACGTTTTCAATTATTGCTGCTAATAATGCGTATCCTGTATTGCTATAAATATATTTTGTGTTTGGTTTAGCTTCGGATTGTGGTTTGTTTTTTATTAACCAAGCAACCATATCCTGATTGCTCATCAATTTAGTTTTATCTATTTCTTTCGATTCTTCGAAATGATAAACATAATTAGGCAAACCGCTACGATGAGTTAAAAGCATTCGAATAGTAATACCTTTGTATGGAAAATCGGGATAAAATTTATTTACTTCGTCGTTTAGGTGAATGATTCCTTTAGCAACTAATTGCAGTATTGCAATAGCCGTAAATTGTTTCGACATAGACCCTATTTGAAAAATAGTTTCAGTTGTAATGGGTGTTTTTTTTGCTCGATTTGCGTATCCCCAAGCATTAGAGTAAATGATATGACCTTTGTAGCTTATTAACACAGATCCGGCAAAAGTTCCTGAAAGATATTCGCGATTAAAGAAATTATATAATTGTTGTTGAGTGTAATGTTTAGTTTTTTTGATAATAATATTTTTTATGAGATGCACATTATTTGTGTTTTTTATGGTTTTAGCTTCTTTGTTAGTTAGTGATTTAGATTTAACACTAAAAATTACTATACATAACACTAAAAATAATAGTATCAAACCTTCTAAAAATTTTTTCATACAACTTAATAGTTATTTTCTGTGTTTTCTTCTGATTGTATGCGTAAAGCTTCCATATGAATTATTTCGAGTAGCGATTTTATAAAGTTTGGGTTCATATTGAGTTCCTTTGCTTTTCTTAGTCGACTACTTACAATTTGTTTCCATCGTTGTAATTGTAGTATTGGCAATTGATGATGTTTTTTATATGCCGACATTTCTTTAATAATCTCCATTCGGTAATGCAGTAATTCTAAAAGTTGCATGTCAACGGAATCAACCTTTTCACGCAATTTGATTAATTCTAGGTGTTTTACGGTGTCATTATTACCGCAGTATGAAATTTTATCTAACAGATTTTTTAGTTGTACGGGAGTTAGTTGCTGATTATTATCACTTAAAGCTTCGTTAGGTTTAATGTGAGTTTCGATCATCAAACCATCGTAGCACAAATCCATAGCTTTTTGTGCAATAGGTAGTATGTATCGGGTATTGCCGGCAATATGGCTTGGATCACAAATAACAGGAAAATACGAATGCTGAGTTTTTAAATCTATAATAAGTTCCCATTTTGGTATATTTCTAAATTTAGTGGGTTCAAATGGATAAAACCCCCTATGTATTAGAGCTATTTTTTGTATGCCTACATTTAACAAGCGTTCAACTGCTCCAATCCAAAGATTAATATCAGGATTGATGGGATTTTTAACTAATACAATGGTATTGGTTCCTTTAAGTGCCTGAGCAATTTCTTGTACGGAGTATGGATTTGATGTAGTTCTGGTGCCAATCCATAAAATATCTACCTCTTTTTTTAAACAAAGCTCTACGTGAATAGGTGATAAAACTTCTACGGCAGTTTTTAAGTTAAATTCTTTTTTTACATCGAGGAGCCAATCAAGGGCAACATTTCCGGCTCCTTCAAAATTTTTTGGTTTGGTTCGTGGTTTCCATACTCCACTTCTGAATATATTTACTTTGGAAATTTTAGAAATAGCAAATGCAGTATCTCTTATTTGTGCATAAGATTCAGCACTACAAGGTCCTGCAATAATTAGAGGCGGTGTTACAGTAGGAGAAAACCATTCGCGTATGGGTATGATGTTATATTTTTTCATTTTAATCGTTAAAGAGCTTTTCTATACGTTCTTTAATTCTTTGTGATTCTTCTTCCATACCAGGCTTGCCCATCAATGCAAACATGTTTTTCTTATATGCTTCAACACCAGGTTGGTCGAATGGGTTAACATTTAAAAGATAACCGCTAATACCGCAGGCAATTTCAAAGAAATAAATTAGTTGTCCAATATAATTTTCATTGATCGTAGGTATATCAATTATGATGTTTGGAACTCCTCCGTCGAGGTGAGCGAGCAGTGTGCCTAATCGAGCCATGTCGTTTACATAACTGATACGTTTGTAGCTTATGTAATTGAGTTGATCGCTATTGTCGGGTTCATGAGGAATAGCTAAATGGTTTGTAGGATGTGTAACATTTAATACGGTTTCGAACAATATTCGTTCGCCTTCTTGTATGTACTGACCAAGTGAATGTAAATCTGTTGTAAAATCTACTGATGCTGGAAATATGCCTTTACCCTCTTTACCTTCGCTTTCGCCGTACAATTGTTTCCACCATTCCATAAAAAAGTGCATGCGAGGCGTATAACTTACCATGATTTCGATTTTTTTACCTTTTTCATATAAAAGATTTCTTATTGATGCATATTGAATAGCAGGGTTTTCGTTTGCATGTATCTTAAAAATTTGATGTTTCATGTGCTGGGCACCTTTAATAAGCTCATGTATATTTCCTCCTGCCACCGCAATAGGAAATAATCCTACAGGTGTTAAAACGGAATAACGTCCTCCCACATCATCGGGAATAACAAAACGTTCATAACCTTCTTTTATTGCTAAGTTTAAGAGAATTCCTTTAGAAGCATCGGTTATAGCAATTATCCGTTTACGAGCTTCTTCTTTTCCATATTTATTTTCGATGTGATGTTTTAATAAACGAAATGCAATAGCAGGTTCGGTTGTTGTACCAGATTTTGAAATAACTGCAATAGCATATTCATATTCATTTAAGATTTCAAGAAGTTGAAAGAGGTAGTCTTCGCCCATGTTTTGTCCGGCGTATAGTATAATTGGTCGAGAACGATTGGGCAAAAGATGGTTGAAGTTATGATAAAGCATATCTATAACTGCTCTTGCTCCTAAATATGAACCACCAATACCAACAATTACTAAGATTTCAATTTTCTTACGAATATCAGCAGCTACATGCTCAATTTTTTTTATTTCATCATGATCAATGGTATCGGGAAGATCGACCCAACCTAAAAAGTCATTGCCTTTTCCGGTTTTATGTTTTAATGCTAGTAAATGTTTATACGATAGTTCGTATTTGTTTTCTAATTCATTTTTGTTAATAAAAGGAAGAGTAAAATCAACATTTACATTTATTGTTTCCATAGCTTATTTAATTTGTCAATTAATAATTTTATTTCTATAGATGGTGCATATCTTTGATACAGAATATTATAAACGGTTTGGCAAATTGGTAATTCAATGTTGTGTTGTTCGGCTATATGGATGATGCTTTTTACAGCATAATAACCTTCGGCAATCATGTTCATTTCGAATTGTGCAGCTTTGACAGAGTATCCTTTACCTATCATGATGCCAAATGTTCTGTTTCGGCTGAATTGTGAATAACATGTAACTAATAAATCGCCTAAATAAACAAAGTCGGTTATATTTCGTTTTTCGGGTGAAATTTCTGATAAGAATTTTTCAATTTCTTTAATTGCAAATGAAGTAAATACAGCCTGAAAGTTATCTCCAAATCCTAACGAATGAATTATTCCAGAGGCAATTGCCATTATATTTTTCAACGCAGTAGCATATTCGGCACCTAATACATCATTACTTTCAAATACTTGAATATAGCGGTTTGTAATAAGGTTTTTAATATACGAAGTTAAATTATTATTATCGGAGAAAATTGTTAAATACGTGAGTCGCTCCATGGCTATTTCTTCGGCATGAGATGGACCACTAATAAAAGCAAGATTTGATGGAGGAACTTGTAATTTTTGATTCAAATACTGAGTTACTGTCAGATGACTTTCGGGTAGTATCCCCTTAGTTGCCGAAATAAAATATTTTTTGACAGTATATTTTAGTGGCAGATCGAATAGTAAATATTCAGTAAAAGCTGACGGTAATACAAGAAAAACAACTTCTGTTTGTGAAAGAAAGTCGTCAAGTTCTGAATAAATTCTTAACAGTTGAGGGTTAAGTTCTACATGACTTAAATATGCAGGATTGTGATGATTTTGGATGACTTCGTTTCTTATATCTTCGAAACGTATAAGCCAGTGAACATAATGTCCGTTTTGTTGCAACACTTTCAATAAAGCTGTTGCCCAGCTTCCTTCACCTATAATGCCAATACTGTTCATTGATGACAAAAATATATGATAATTTTAAATAAAAAGCTTTTATTGTGGTTGTTTTTTTAACAAAAAAAAGCTGTCTGAAAAAGACAGCCTTTTTGATGCAAAAAAATATTCTTTTTATTTAAAATGGACGAGAATGTTTTTTTAAGAGTTTGCCTTCTTTTGTAAACCATTCGGCAAGTCCATAATAACTTGTGCGGCTACCTTTAAGAGCATAGTTGTTTATACTTTTTTGATTCTTTTTTAACCTAAATAGAGCAGAATGTATGGCAGAAAATGCTGCATCTTTATCTTCATCGTTAAGTTCTAATTCTTGTATAGCGTAGTTTTTTAATTCTTCAACGGTGAGTGGGTAACCCGTTAATCGCAATTTGTCGTAAACATAATCGCTCCATAAAATGTTTTTACTACGTTTATAGTTCGATGCTATAATTTTATCAACAACTTGCTGTTCTTTTGTCTTTTTTTCTCTTTTTTTGTAGCCAAATTCAATAACCGGTATACTTTCATCATTCATCAAATCCATAAATTCTTTAACTAATGGGTCAATTTCGGCTCGCTTCATTATATCCTCCCATTTTGTCAGCATTTTTAATTCTGATTTTTTTTGCTTTTTAAATTCTTTTGTTTCTGCTTTTTCCGGTTCTTTTTCTTCGGGTTTAATTATTATTTGTTTTGCGTAAATTTCATTGGGTACTAGTGTTTTTTTGTAAACACTAACGTCGATATTTGATGGAGCACCCAATTTTTCGAGCATCGCACTTACTTTTTCAATTTTCTTTATTAACATTCTTAATTCGTCTCGATAAAATTGTCTCATTTCTTCGAGTTCTTCGGGGGTGAATTCTAATTTATCAGTCATAGTTTTTATTTTTTTTGGTTTATAATTTTCAACTTTCAAAGATAGTAAATAATTTTTTTAAAAATTAAGATTAATCTAGAAAAAATGTTAAAAAATATTAAGGCAAATATGCTGATATTCAATAGTTAGGTAGTAAAAAAAAAGTTAAAAATTATGTGCTTATATATATACGTTTATGTAGTAAAAAAATAAATATGTCATCTTTTAATTTAACTTATTTTAGTTTGAGCGAAAAAAATTAAAGTAGAAAATAGATAAATAATAATAATAAGTGCGATTCCGGCGGGATTCGAACCCACGACCCACAGCTTAGAAGGCTGTTGCTCTATCCAGCTGAGCTACGGAACCTAAAATTTCGATGCAAAGGTATTAAATATTTTTTTTAATACAAAAAACTGAGCAATACACCAGCAGCGACAGCACTACCAATAACACCTGCAACATTAGGTCCCATGGCGTGCATTAGTAAATGATTTGTTCGGTCGTAGTGCAATCCTATCATTTCAGAAACACGAGCGCTATCGGGGACGGCAGAAACACCAGCATTTCCTATTAAAGGATTAATTTTATTGTCTTCCGATAAAAACAAATTGAAAAACTTAACAAATAATACTCCTCCTGCAGTTGCAATGATAAATGAAGCAGCACCAAGAGCAAAAATTAATACCGATTCTTTTTTTAGGAAAACATCAGCTTGAGTTGAAGCACCAACTGTTAAGCCAATTAAAATGGTAACGATATCAATTAGAGGGCCACTAGCAGTATTGGCTAATCGGCGGGTAACGCCACTTTCTTTTAGTAAATTCCCAAAAAATAGCATGCCTAATAAGGGTAAACCACTGGGAACAATAAAGCAGGTTAACAATAATCCAACGATGGGAAATAAAATTTTTTCTGTTTTTGTAACGGCGCGTGGTGGTTTCATGCGAATAACTCTTTCTTTTTTAGTGGTCAATAAACGCATTATAGGTGGCTGAATTACAGGTACAAGAGCCATGTAAGAATATGCCGAAATGGCGATGGCACCCATAAATTCGGGGGCAAGTTTCGATGATAAGAAAATTGCTGTTGGTCCGTCTGCACCACCGATAATACCAATAGCTCCTGCTTCATTAGGTGCAAATCCTAATAAAAGTGCAATTGTAAATGCTCCAAAAATACCAAGTTGTGCGGCAGCACCTATTAAAATAAGACGGGGATTGCTAAGTAACGTAGAGAAGTCGGTCATAGCACCAATGCCTAAAAATATTAATGGTGGATATATTCCTTGTCGAACACCTATGTAAAGATAACTTAAAACGCTACCACACGAACCACTGCTAAATATATCGCCTTTACAATAATCGTAAACTCCAATTTGAATGCTTGGATGGTAAGGAATATTTCCCAAGATGATGCCAAAGCCTATGGGAATTAAAAGCAATGGTTCATACTCTTTTGTAATGGCAAGGTATATAAAAAACAATCCTATTAGAATCATGATACCATGCCCTAAAGTAAAGTTATAGAATGATGTGTATTCGTAAAATGTTTGTAATTGTTCAATTAAGAAATTAAATGATCCGCTCATAATTACACAATTTATCCAACAATAATTAATTCATCGCCTTGCATTACAGAATCGCCTTTATTTACTTTAATCTCCAGAACAGTTCCTTCTAAATCGCTTTCGATGTTATTTTCCATTTTCATAGCTTCGAGAATTAGCAATTTTTGACCAACTTTAATATAATCGCCTTTTTTAACAAAAATATCAATAATTACACCAGGTAATGGCGATAATATTTTCTTTGCTTCTTTAGAATTTTCGGGTTCAATGGTTTTATGATCTTGAGGTTTAGGAGTGTCGGTAGATGGGACACTAGTAGGACGTACTAATTTGGGAGTTTTGGTAAGTTGTAAATTTCGATCTATTTCTACTTTATACAAACTTCCATTTACTTCTACTTCGGCAATATTGTCTTCAACATTAATTATCTCGACTTCGTATTGATTACCATTTATAGTAAACTTGAATTTTTTCATAGTTATTTCAATTATTATTTATTCCAGTTTTCTTTGTTGTATTGTCTTAATCCATATATTTTAGAACTCCATGGCGTGTAATTTCGAGAAACTTTGTTAATAGTAAGCTTAAAGCTTTCCATATCATGAATTTGTGAATGATATAAATGGAGAGCTAATGCAATAGCGGCGTTTAATTCGCCTGAATGGCTGATTTCTATTTGATATGCTTCGTCATGTTTCCCTTCTTTAATAAGTTTTTTTCTTTCAGAAAATCGATTAAATTGTTTTCCAAAGTTGTGAAAAAAAGCATAAATGAGTATTAACGAAATAAATACAACAGCCATTGCAATTATTGTGAGGATAATCCCTTCGGGATCGTTTACAATGAAAAATTTGCTTTTCTCGGCTATTTGATTAAACAATATGTTCATAGCAAAAAATTTATAATGGAAGATTAGAGTGTTTTTTCGGTGGATTTACAACTTTTTTTGTTTGCAATGCTTGCAAAGCTCTTATAATCCTGAAACGAGTGTTTCGAGGTTCAATAACATCATCAATATATCCAAATTTTGCAGCATTATAGGGGTTGGCAAATTTATGCCTATATTCTTTTTCTTTTTCGGCAATGAAAACAGCTTTTACATGTTCATCCTTAATTTCTTCTATTTCTTTACTGTACAATATTTCAATTGCACCTTTAGGTCCCATAACGGCAATTTCGGCAGTAGGCCAACCATAATTGATATCACCTCTTAAATGTTTCGACGACATTACATCGTAAGCACCTCCATAGGCTTTTCTGAGGATAATAGTAATTTTGGGCACGGTAGCTTCGCCATAGGCATAAAGCAATTTTGCACCGTGTAAGATTATGCCACCGTATTCCTGACCAGTTCCGGGTAAAAATCCTGGTACATCAACAAATGTTACAATAGGTATGTTAAATGCATCGCAAAAACGTACGAATCGAGCAGCTTTTCTCGAAGCAGCAATATCAAGTACACCAGCTAAATAATTGGGCTGATTAGCTACAATACCAACAGACATACCGTTAAAGCGGGCAAAAGCTGTAACAATATTCGGAGCATAATCTCTTTGAACTTCAAGTATTTCATTATAATCTACAACACTGTGAATAACCTCTTTTACATCATAAGGCTTATTTGGATTGTCGGGAATAATTTCATTCAACTTATCATCAACTCGGTCTATTGGGTCGTCGCAATATGCCAATGGTGGATCTTCAAGATTATTTTGTGGTAAATAACTAATTAACTTGCGAATTAAAAGCAGTCCTTCTTGTTCGGTGTCGGCAACAAAATGAGCTACTCCCGATTTGGTTGCATGTACTTTAGAGCCACCTAATTGCTCGGTAGTAACATCTTCACCAGTTACTGTTTTTACAACTTTAGGACCGGTAACAAACATGTAGCTAGTGTTTTTTGACATGATAATAAAGTCGGTAAGAGCTGGCGAGTATACAGCTCCACCGGCACAAGGACCAAAAACAGCAGAAATTTGTGGAACAAGTCCCGAAGCTAAGATATTACGTTGAAATATTTCAGCATATCCACCTAAACTTTTTACACCTTCCTGAATACGAGCACCACCGCTATCGTTTATGCCGATGATGGGAGCACCAACCTTCATGGCGTGATCCATGATTTTGCATATTTTTGCTGCGTACATTTCGGATAATGAGCCGCCAAAAACGGTAAAATCTTGAGAAAATACATATACAAGTCGGCCATCAATAGTGCCGTAACCAGTTACAACGCCATCGGATAAATAATGTTCTTTGTCAAGACCAAAGTCAATACAACGATGCGATACGAACATATCGAATTCTTCGAAACTTCCTTCATCGAGGAGAAGTTCTAATCGCTCACGTGCGGTTAATTTCCCTTTTCGATGTTGGGCTTCAATTCTATCTTCTCCTCCGCCTTTTCGAGCTTTTTCTCTAAGTTCGAGTAATTCTTTAATTTTATCTTGAATACTTGCCATGGTTATTTATTTTCTTTGTTTTCGCACAATTCCATTAATACACCAAATGTTGATTTAGGATGCAAAAAAGCAATGTCTAACCCTTCTGCGCCTTTACGAGGCTGGTTATCAATAAGTTTTATTTCTTTTTGTTGTAAGGTTTGAAGCTGATTTTCAATATTTTTTACTGCAAATGCAATGTGATGAATGCCTTCGCCTTTTTTTTCGATAAATTTGCCTATAGGTCCTTCGGGATCAGTGGTTTCTAATAATTCTATTTTTGTTTGACCAACCATAAAAAAAGCTGTTTTTACACGTTGGTCTTTAACTTCTTCAATAGCATAACATTTTAAACCTAAAACATTTTCGTAAAACTTAATAGCCTCGTTTAAGTTTTGAACGGCTATTCCAATATGCTCAATGTGAGTAATTTCCATATGCTTATTTTTTGCATCAAATATACATTTTGCTCACATTAGTTTTGCATGATTTTTTACACTAAAAAAAATGTTTTTAAGCAGTCATTTGCGAATTATTTTTTTAATTATCTTTGCTTTTGAGAAAAAAGTTTGATTATGAAAATAGTAAATTTAAGTTTAAGTGCTCTAATTTTAATTGTGCTGGTATCGTGTCAACCTAAAGATAAACAGCCACCCATGATATTTTTAAAAGGAGATAATCCTTATAAAGTAAGTCTCAATGCATGGTTTAAAGATCCGGGAGCTACTGCCGAAGATAATAAAGATAAAGACATTACTTCGAAATTAACTTTAACTCACAATGTGGATATTAACGGACCTACAAACGGTGAAGGAACAACAAAGAAAACAGGAACATATACGGTAACTTATTCTTGTAAAGACAATGCCGGAAACTCTGCAACCAAAACAAGAACTGTTATTGTTAAAAACGATGCAGAAAAATATGCAACAAGGTATGAATTAGTTGTTCAAGCACAAAATCAAAGCATCGTTCAAAATGCAACCATTCCTTCAGTTGACTTAACTGTTGATGCGGCAACTAATATGAAAATATGGTTTCCCAAAATGGGTGGAAAACAAGGATTGAGAATTTATGGAAACATTCAATGGAATAATGCTACAAATTATTATCATGTAAATATTCCTGATCAAAAAATACCAATGTGGGAAGGAAACAACAGATATTTGTATGGAGTTATGGGTATTGTTAGTGATTCGAAAGTATTAGATAGCATAGATCCTAAAATTCAGGTAAAATATCATTTAACTAAATATCGCAAGAGTCCAACAGGAACAGTTATTTGGCCACCTCAATATCCCGATTCATTATGGGAAGTATTGAAGAACGATGTAGTAATTGATACTTACGACCGTTTTTAAAGTTTACTTATTTTATACCAAAATTAGCTACCTTTGCAGGTGGCTTTTTTTGTATATGGCTTTTATATCTAGATACAAAACAATAATTAATTTATTTTCTTTTTTAATAGTTTTTTATTTTGCTCAAAGACTATTGTTCTTATTTTTTAATATTAGTTATTTTTCACAAAATTCTTTTTTCGAAATAGTTAAAGCTTTGATATGGGGAACACGATTCGATATGTGGATTATATTTGTTTTTCATACGGTTGTATTAATCCTTTTTTTGATTTCATCAAATGGTCGTTTAAAAACTATTGTATTTTGGTATGTTCTAATTGTAAATGGAGTCTTAACTTTATTTAATTTAATAGATATAGAATACTTCAAGTTTACGTTAAAACGTTCAACTTTCGATTTGTTTAATTTAATTTTTACAGGTAGTGATGTATGGATATTACTGCCACAATTTATAATAGATTTTTGGTACATCATCTTATTATGGTTGGGCTTTTTATGGCTTTTATGGGTAGTAACGAAGAAAATATTATCATTTCATAGCATCAGCATACACAACAATGCCTTTAAATATGGGTTTATCTTAATGCTGAATATTATTATTATTGCAGGAATTGCTTTTATTGTAATTCGAGGCACACGGCTACGACCAGTTAATTTATTAAGTGCTTCGTTGTATTCTAATTCAAATCTTGTTCCAGTAGTATTAAATACACCATTTTCGATAATAAAAACGTGGGGTAAATCACATCATTTGGTGCATACGTTTTTTAAGAATAAAGAAGAGCTAAAATTCGATCCATTATATTTTGTAAAGTCAAATTTTAAAAAGGATTATCAAAGAAAAAATGTGGTTGTAATAATTTTAGAGAGTTTTTCTAAAGAGCATATAGGCTTTTTTGATAGAAACAAAATTTCTTTTACACCTTTTTTAGATAGTCTATTGCAAAAGAGTTTAGTAATACGATATTCTTTTGCCAACGGGCGAAAAAGTATAGAATCTTTGCCGTCAATATTTGCCAGCATACCATCATTGATGGAAACTCCATATATATTAAGTTCCTTTTCTTCGAACGAAATAGAAGCGTTGCCACATATTTTAAAAAAGAATGGTTATACTACATCATTTTATCACGGTGGTACAAATGGGACGATGGGTTTTGATGTGTTTTCGACAATGGCAGGCATAGAACGGTATTTTGGACGCTGGCAATATCCCAATCAAAGCGATTATGATGGGAATTGGGGAATATGGGACGAACCATATTTACAGTACGTAGTTTCGCAGCTAAATAAAGAAAAGCAGCCTTTTTTTTCAGTAATTTATACTTTATCGTCGCATCATCCCTATAATGTGCCCGATAAATACAAGAATGTTTTACCTAAAGGCGAACATGAAATTTTACAAAGTATTGCTTATACGGATTTATCAATTCGACAATTTTTTGAAAATGCAAAAAAAAGTCCTTGGTTCAAAAATACGCTTTTTGTAATTACTGCCGATCATGTATTTGGTTCACATAGCGAATATTATTACAGAAAATTAGGGAGTTATTCTGTCCCCATTGCATTTTATTGCGAGACGGATACCACACTAAAAGGCGTTAAACATATTATTGCACAACATTGCGATATAGCTCCATCAATTTTAGATTATTTGGGAATAAGTACTTCCATGATTTGTTTTGGAAGTAGTATTTGGGATTCTTCGGCAACTCGTTTTGCAATCAATTACATTAATGGTTCATACTTATTTGTATATGACAAATATGCTATGGAATTTGATGGCGAAAAAATGACAGGGTTGTATGATATTACAACCGATTCACTTATGTATAATAATTTATTACATACTCCAATTGAACAAAGAGAATTTATGTTGAGTTTATTAAAATCTGTAATTCAGCAGTACGATGATGCCATAATAAACAATCGCTTAACTGTAAAACGGAGATAACTATGAATTTGATGGAAGAAATTGCACGACGTAGAACATTTGCTATTGTAAGTCATCCCGATGCGGGTAAAACAACATTAACCGAGAAATTATTACTATTTGGTGGAGCAATACACGTTGCTGGTGCTGTAAAATCTAATAAAATTAAGAAAACTACTGTTTCAGATTTTATGGAAATAGAAAAGCAACGTGGAATTTCGGTATCTACTTCGGTGATGGGCTTCGAATATAATAATTATAAGGTAAATATTTTAGATACGCCTGGGCATCAAGATTTTGCTGAAGATACCTATCGAACTTTATCGGCAGTAGATAGTGTTATTATTGTAATTGATGCAGCAAAAGGAGTAGAAACGCAGACAGAGAAATTAAGCAATGTTTGCCGCATGCGAAAAACTCCATCAATTTTTTTTATTAACAAATTAGATCGTGAAGGATTAGATCCCTTTTTATTACTCGATGAAATTGAAAAAAAGCTCAATATCTCGTGTGTTCCAATGACGTGGCCTATTGGAATGGGTAAAAATTTTAAAGGGGTGTTTCAATTGCATACAAACAAACTATATCTTTTCGATGCCGAAGAAAAGCAACGATTACAAGAACCGATTATAATTGAAAATCTTGATAAAAACCAATTAAGCAAATACATTGGCGAACAATTGACCATCAAACTTATCGATGAAATAGAATTAGTGCGTAATGTATATCCGCAATTTTCTCGTACAGAATATTTGAATGGCAATATAGCTCCCGTTTTTTTTGGAAGCGCATTAAATAATTTTGGGGTTAAGGAATTATTGGAAACATTTTTGCAAATAGCTCCATCGCCAAGAAATTCCGAAACAAATGAAAGAATAATTTTACCACAAGAAGAGAAATTTACGGGATTTGTATTTAAAATTCATGCTAATTTGCATCCGCAGTTTAGAGCGAGGATAGCGTTTATTAAAATTTGCAGTGGTATTTTTAAGCGAAATGTGCCTTACTTTCATGTTCGAAGTGGCAAGTATTTTAAATTTAGTAATCCCACTTCATTTATGGCAGCTAAGCAATCAGTTATAGATGAAGCATATCCGGGAGATATTGTCGGTGTTCATGATACAGGAAATTTTAAAATTGGAGATACTTTTACCGAGGGAGAAGTTTTGCAATTTAAAGGAATTCCTAGTTTTTCACCAGAGTTGTTCCGATATATTGAAAATAACGACCCTTCCCGCTATAAGCAGTTAGCAAAAGGAATTGAGCAACTTACCGATGAAGGCGTTGCACAACTATTTACACATAAATTAAACGGTCGTAAAATTATTGGAACCGTTGGCGCATTGCAATTCGAAGTGATTCAATTCCGACTAGAACATGAGTATGCTGCTACGTGCCGATATGAAAATTTACCACTTTATAAAGCATGTTGGTTTAAAAGCAAAAATCCTGTTCAGCTAAATGAATTTAAAAAACGGAAAGCAAATTTTTTAGCCGAAGATAAATATGGAAGAGATGTTTTTTTAGCTGACTCGGCTTTTACTTTGCAAATGGCAAAAGAAAATTTTCCAGATATCGAGTTTTATTTCACTTCAGAGTTTAATTGATGAGAAAATATCTATAACTTTGAATAATTAAAAAATATATTATGTTTATTTTACAATTCATTTTAATTATTTTTCTTGTTGTAATTGTTGTACTATTTATTGTTCTGATTTTTGTGCGGCACATGATGTGGCGATTAAATCAAAAAGCACATAAAATATTTTCAAGTAAAAAGTCATACGATTCTTATACAACAGGATATAATGAAATTCTTGCCCGTAAGAAAAAAATTAAACCCGATGACGGAGATTATGTTGATTTTGAAGAAATTAAGCCATGAAAATAATTAGGAAAATACTTTATAATTCTTTAGGATTAAAATACTATTTACGCATTATCAGTAAAATTTATATTTGGTTGATTAAATTAGGTTTTTTTCGCCAATCCTATGCGGAATTACATTTTTTGAAAGAAATTATAAAAGAAGGGGATGTGTGTATTGATATAGGAGCAAATTTAGGTTATTATTCATATTTTATGTGTCGGTATGTTAAGCCTAATGGTAAGGTATATGCTGTAGAACCTGTGCCTCTTTTTCGTCAAATATTCGAGAAAAATGTGCACAATAAATTCAAACAATCGGTGGTTTTATTACCTTATGCTTTAGGCGAAAGTGAAAGAAAAATTTTTATGGGAATGCCTGTAGTAGATGGTATTGTGCATCATGGAATGACGCATGTCATAGAAAATCAAAAGAATAAGCAAACTTCCATAGCACTAACTTTTGAGGTTGAAATGAAAATACCCGATCAATTATTTAAAAATTTAGAGCGAATAAATTTTATTAAATGCGACGTAGAAGGCTACGAATATCATATTTTTACCAACATGTTACAAGTTTTAAATGCGCATAAACCCGTCATTCAATGCGAACTAGGCGAACAATTTAAAGAAAAAACATTTAACTTAATGCAACAACTTGGATACGAGGCATTTATTTTAAATAAGCAAAAGTTAACGCAAATAACCAAAGAAAATTTATTAGCCATAAAACAAGATGTATATTTTTTTCCCAAAAAATGAACAAATTAAAATAATATTAAAAATAATGTAAATTTGCAGAAACATTAGTTGTGAGTAAAAAAATATCAGTTGTCGTTCCTGTTTTTAACGAAGAAAAAAACATAGAAAATATTTATAAAGCAATTACCAACGAACTTAAAAATTATTCATTTGAGATTGTTTTTATTAATGACGGAAGTACCGATCAAAGTTCAACTATTTTAGATGAGTTATCTAATAATGATTCACGTGTAAAAGTCATATCCTTTACCCGAAATTTTGGTCATCAGGCTGCGTTGACAGCTGGAATAGATTTTGCTACAGGTGATGCGATTATTTCTATGGATTGCGATTTTCAAGATCCCCCCGAATTAATTCCCTCGCTTGTGCGTGAATGGGAAAATGGGTATAAAATTGTGTATGCTCGACGGTCTTTTAGAAACGATCCTTTTTTAAAAAAAATTACTGCACAATGGTATTATTCTTTATTATACAAAGCAAGCGAAGTAAAAATAAAAGGGAATATTGGCGATTATAGGCTGATAGACAAAAGTGTGGCGGTTAAACTTCGTCAAATGCGCGAAAGAAGCCGATACTTACGAGGATTAGTTCCGTGGCTTGGTTATTCTTATGCTATTGTAGATTATGTAAGACCTAAAAGGGCTGTAGGCAAAACAAAATTCAATTGGCTAAAAATGTTACGATTTGCTATGAACGGTTTGCTCAACTTTTCACTCCTACCTCTGCGAATAGGTCTTTTTGCGGGCATTTTTATTATATTTTCGGGGATTATATTTTTAATTTACCTTGCATATCGCTATTTTTTCGATAATCAGTTCTATAAACTGCTCGAGTGGCTTGCTGTAGTAAATTATATATTAATTGGTACATTATTTATTTTTCTATGGTTTATAGCTGAATATATTGGAAAAATATATGAAGAAGTGAAAGGCCGCCCATTATACATAATTCAATCACTTAAAAACATTGAAAACAATGAAAATTCTCATGCTCAATTATGAATATCCCCCTTTGGGCGGAGGGGCTGGACGTATATGTAAAAACATTTCAGAATATCTTGTTCAATTTGGTCACGAAGTAACTATACTAACTACTCATTTTGGTTCATTACCTGAAATTGAAAAGGTAAACGGAAAACCAACTATTTGGCGAATTAAATCGAAACGAAAAAAGCAATTTCAGAGTAATCCATACGAGATGTATGATTGGTTAATAAAATCGTGGAAAGAATTAAAGGTACACTTAATTAATAATCAATACGATTTGTGTTTTGCCAATTTTTCTATACCAGGCGGATGGTTGGCATATAAAATTAGGAAAAAATTTGGCATCCCATATTGTATTATTTCGCATGGTCATGATATTCCATGGTTTTACAAGAAACAAATGTTTGTATATCATGTAATCATGTATTTTACAATTAAAAAAATTGTAAATAATGCACATTATTTATTTGTACAAAGCAAATATATGAGGTTAAATGCCGAAAAGTTTGTAGGGCAGAAGCATCATAAGAAAGTGGTTCTTATTCCAAACGGTGTTAATAGAATTAATATTGATACATCACTAAGACAAAAAAATATATTTACGATATTATTTGTGGGACGTTTAGTTAAGCAAAAAAATCCGTTGATATTTTTAAAAGCGATGAAGCGTCTTAGTCGCATGCAAATACCATATCATGCTTTTATGATAGGTGATGGAAAATTAAGAAATAAGCTCGAGAAGTATATTGTTAAGAATAAACTTAAGCATGTAAAAATTACCGGTTGGTTAGACGATGAAAATGTATGGAAATTTTATGAAAAATCGCATGTAATGGTTATGCCATCTGAGATTGAAGGAATGTCAATAAGTAATTTAGAAGCTTTATCAGCAGGATTGTATCTTATCGCTACTCCGGTGAGTGGAAATAGCGAAATGTTAGCATGTTGCTGTAATGGCGAAATAGTCCCTCTTCATAATGATAGAGAAATAAGCAATGCTATTCAACGTTTTTATTTTCAACAATATTTGAACAAGAAATTTTTGGCTGATAATAATCGAGAACAATTTATTCAAGTTTTTTCGTGGGAAAAAATAGTGAAAGAATATGAGAAATATTTGCTACTGATGACTAATCGAACCGTGGATTAACAACATTATTGTACTTTGTTCCAAACGAATAATTTAATCCTATATTTCCCCAGTAAGAATAATTGGTTTTCATTTGACGCTGACGCAATAATAGTTCTTCTTGAGAAATATCTTGCTTAGCTAAGTTAATTTGATTGCGTATCATGTTGTATCCACCATAAAAGTAAAATGATAAACCCTTAACAATTCGAACGCTCATTCCTAAAAACGATCCTAAAGAAAATAAGCTAAAATCATGCAAATATTGAGTTCCGTTGATATTCATATCAATACTTCCCCAGGTTTTGAAAATTTCAAAAGAAATGTTCAATTCATGCATACCATTAAGTTCGTTTACTTTATTGAAAATAGTTGTATCGTAATACATAAACTGTCCTATTCCAATGCGATAGTCGAATCTAAATTGTTTCTGAAACGACATGCTATATGGAAAAATATTATATTCTATTGCAGGCATAAAATGAGTATAAAATTTATAATTATTATATGTTGACGAACCAGCTTTTAGGAAAACTCCAGCTGACCAATGTGAACTAAGCGACCAAACCTGTGTTAGACTAGCAGAATTCGATTCATTAATATATTCGTATTCGTAATCTTCATACTTAAACTTGTTATTTGAATAACTTTGATTGAGGTGGAACAAAAATTTCCATTCTTCTTTAATTTTGCTAACTTGTATGCTCGAATTTATATTATAGCTTTTATTGCTTTGCTCGCCATTAAACCATCCACTCGAATTTATCGAAAACAACCAACCTTTCCACTTGTCTATAATTAATGTGTTATTGTTTTGCTGCTCAGGTATTTCATAAGTAATTTTATTTCTTATAGGAGTTTTCAATAAATAAGGTAATACACCTAATTTTAAATGAACAATATACTGTTCTCTGATTTCTTCTTCTGAAGCATCAATAGCAGTTTCGAAAACAATAGTGTCATTTATTCCAGAAAATTCTTTTTTGCCTTCAAAAATGAAGCGATATTTTTCGCCACCCGAACCTGTTGATTCACTAACTCCAAGCACAACAACATTAGCGTCAGAAACATCGCGTACATAGTTAATAAATTTAATTTCGTTTCGTATATAATCTTGATTACAAAAAGTGCAACGCATGTAAATTTTTACAAAAACACTATCTTGTGTTTGAGCCTGTATGATGCAATATATAGTTATAAAATGAAGAAAAAGTACTTTTTTCATAAATAATAATTTTTCCAAAATTAGACGAAATTATTCAAAATAAGTTACCAGTTTAATCAATAAATTTTATATAATGCTGCACCAGCAATAAATATCTGATTATTAAAGTAATAAGGAGAAGTGCGAATTTTATCATCAGTTTTACATTGCCATATAATATCAAAATTTTTTACTTTTAATGCAAAAATTTCACCCAATTCGTTGCCGAAAATAATGGCATTTTTAAACATCAAGGGAGATGAATGAATGGCAACTTGACTATATATTTGGTTTATAATATTTCCTGTTGCTGTATGAAGTATAAAAAAACCCTGATTTTTAGTTCCAAAACAAACTATCTCTTCGTTAACGCTTGCCGAAGAGAATATGGGGCTATTTACCGACTGTTTCCATATAATTTCGCCATTGTATGCTCGTAGGCAATAAAAATTTCCAGCAAGGTCGCCAACGTATAAATGGTGTTTATATATGCAGGCTGTTGCGTGGATAGCTGCAGGAAATTTTTTCTCCCAACGAATATTGCCGTTGTGTATATTTAAACTAAGCAACCTGCAATCTCTTGTGCCAATAATAATGTGATTTTCAAAGTAGGTGGGAGAAGACACTATCCAATGTGTAGTTTCGTATTTCCAAATTAGTTCACCGGTTTGTTTATTAAGACAATAGACATTACCATCCATGCTTCCAAAAATTACATAGTCATGAACAACAAGAGCACTACTGTATATCCAGTCGTTCGTTTTAAATTTCCAACGAAGCATTCCATTTTTTGCATAAATTGAGTAGAAATATGTGTCAAAACTTCCAAAATAAAGAAAATCATCGTCGATTGCAATAGTGCTCATGACTTCTTTTCGGGTTCGAAATCGCCAAATTTCTTGAAAGCTATTGATATCAATAGCATGAACAAATTGACTATTGCTCCCTATAAAAATAGTATTGTTTTTTACTACAGGACTCGAGCGAATACTCGATAAGTGATAAAAAGAGTTTTTAATACCCAGTTTTGAATAATCAAGTTCAATATCTACATACCCAGTACGGTAATGGTTATTCCGAAATGTTGCTTGATTTTCAGAAAATTGGCTTTTTGAAAGTGATAATATGGAATGACTTAATTCAAACAGTTGATCTAATTGTTGTAAGCTTTTTTTAGATGGTTGAGGTTGAATGTAGTTTTGCATAGTTTTGTATTTCTTTTAATTCGGCAAGTAATTTTTCTTTAGTTGTAGCAAAATACTCGTCCCAATTGCTGAGTTTAACGATAAAAGCATAGGAAGAAGAATTTTTTATGGCTTCCATTTCTTGTTTAAGTTGTGTGATTTCGTTCTTTAATTGGTTAATTTTTGCTTTTAGTTTTTTATGATGTTGTAGAATGCTTTCGTCGGGTTCAAGCAAACCGTTTTCGAGTTGATAAAGAATTTGTTCAATAGTTTCAAGGTCATTGTCAATATAAGCTTTATTTAGCTGAACAAAAATTTTTGATGCTTTATCTTTTATACTATCATCAACTAAGTCGGGATGACAAAGTTTGCTAGCTTTTCTGTATGCAAATGTTATTTTTTGTTTTGTTTCTTCGTCTATATTACCTTTAATCTCTTTTGGAATGTGTTCCCATTGTTGAAAAAATTTTTGATGTTGTTCTTGAGTTCTTTGGTACTCAAATTCTTGATCGGGATTAGTATCTTTGATTTTTTCAAATAATTTTATTCGCTCTTTTAGTATGTCGCTAATTAAAAAGCCTAGTTCTTGATAATATCGAATTCTAAATTGTGCAATCAGTTTTTCGGCTTCTGTTTTTTGATTATTTAATACAAGAAATTGAGTTTTTAATAACTGATAAGTAGTTTGTAATCCTATTAAATCAATGTTTTCGAAGTTATCTGGGTTGTTTCCTGTTGAAATATATTGATTTATGTAATGCAAAGCCAACGAATAATTTTTTTCATGAATATATTTTCTTATTTGGGTTAAGGTGTTCGACTCGTCGAAAAATGCAATGGAATCGGCAAGTTCTTCCGCTTCTTTGTATTTATTATTTTGAAGCAGTGTTTTTAAATGATTAATCTGTTGAATCATGAATTTTTTTATTTAAAAAATGTTTTGAATCGCCCCATTCGTTATATCCGATTTCTCCACCAGCAAATTTTATTCTCATTTCTAAGCAGCGTACACAATCTTCAGCCTCTTCATCGGCACAGGGTTTATTATCGTATAAAAAGTATTTGTCGCGATATTTCTTGGGGGTAATGTTTGGCATAATAATATTAGCTCCAATTGTAATTGCTTTTTCCCGACCAATGGGGTCTATGGCTTGCAGAGCTGTTGTTGAAGCAATGTTAATGTCTTTCATCATTATTCTCAACAATGCAATCATTTTAAGTGTTATATCATACCGCTCGGCAAGCGGTAATAAATCTACTTTCCAATTATACATAGGTGTGTCTTTGTGTTCGATGTATGGTCCCATACCGCACATGTCAATATCAAAATTTTTCATAAACATTAAGTCAGCAGCCAAATGCTCGTATGTTTGAAAGGGTAAGCCTATCATCACACCTGTTCCAACTTGATAATTTAGCTTTTTTAATGTATGCAGTGTTTTTAGCCGATTTTCAAACCGATGTTGTTCGTCATTTGGATGAATTTGTTCATAGTGTTCTTTAGATGATGTTTCAATGCGTAGTAAATAACGATGGGCACCAGCATCATACCATTGACGATAAGTTTCTTCGCTTTGTTCACCTAATGATAAGGTTATACCAAGTTCTCCGTTAGATAGTTTTTTTATTTCATGGAGTAGATATGTAATATTTTGAGTATAAGAATGGGAACTTAGTTCACCCGATTGTAATACAATGCTACCATATTTATTAGTATAAGCAAAATGTGCCGCCTCTAGTACTTCATCGTTGGTCATGGTGTAGCGTTCAAGTAGTTTATTATCGCGACGTATGCCACAATAGTAACAATTTTTAGCACAAATGTTAGAGTATTCAATAAGTCCACGAAAATATACTTTCTTTCCAATATATTTTTCTTTTACTTCTTGAGCTCGTTTAAAAAGGTATTGACGGTCATCATCTTTTGCTTGTAGAATGACACAAAGATCATGCTTTGTATATGGTTTATCGTTTAATACGTTGTCGATTAAAAATTTAATCATAAATAAGATTATTTATGACAAAGTTAATACAATATTTTCATCTATTCAATACCGAAATGTCATAATAATCGTAAAAATAAAGCCCTCAAACAGAGGGCTTAAAATTTTTAGTGCACAATATGTATTTTATTTCTGATATAAC
>JAOADU010000009.1 GCA_026417155.1 Bacteroidales bacterium
GTACGGGAGCATACAGCTACAGCCTCAATGGTGGTATAGCTCAATCATCGAACGTGTTCAGCAACTTACCTTCGGGCAGCTATACGGTAGATGTATATGATGCGAACGGTTGCCAGACGACTGTATCGAACATACAAATCCAAAATCCGTCCTTATTAACCGCGACCGTAAGTTCGAGTAGTCAGGTATCGTGTCATAATGGTAGCGATGGTCAGATAGTAGTAACGGCTCAGGGTGGTACGGGAGCATACAGCTACAGCCTCAACGGTGGTATAGCTCAATCATCGAACGTATTCAGCAACTTACCTTCGGGCAGCTATACGGTAGATGTATATGATGCGAACGGTTGCCAGACGACTGTCTCGAACACCATCCTTACTAATCCAAGTCCTATTTCAGTTGAATCTATCTATACAAAGCCAATCTCATGTTATGGTTATAGTGATGGAGAAATAATAATTGCTTCAAATGGTGGCACGGGTAATTTATCATATAGTATAAATAACAGTTCCTATCAAACTTCTAATATATTTAACAACTTAGCAGCAGGAACATACTTTGTTCAAATAAAAGATGATCAAGGTTGTATCACAAATTATGGTCCTATTATATTGATAAATCCTCCACAATTAACAATTCAATATACAGCAAGCGATCAGGTTAGCTGTTTCAATGCTCAAGATGGTTCAATAAATATTGTTGCAAGTGGTGGAACAGGAAGTTATCAATATATTTTAAATGGTTCAACCAGTCAGAATACACCTACATTTACTAATCTTTCATCGGGAACATATAATGTTATGGTTATAGATGAAAATGGTTGTAGTGTAAAAATTAACAATATTGTTATAGAAAATCCAGCTGCAATAGAAATTGCTTATACTTCTTCGCAAGTTGTTTCTTGTTATAATTCAAACGATGGATACATACAAGTGTATGCTCAAGGTGGGAATGGAAATTTACAATATAGCTTAGATGGTCAAAATTTCACTCTTAATGGTTTATTCCAATCATTAAGTGCCGGTACGTATGTAGTTTATGTAAAAGATGAGAATGGCTGTTTAGCAGAGTCGTCGCCAATAATAATTCAAAATCCTCAACCAATTAGTGTTACCTCTCAAATTTCACAATCAATTTCTTGTGCTGACGAAAGTAATGGTGAAATAACAGTAATTGCAAGTGGTGGAGCAGGAAATTATTTATATACTTTAAATGGGAACGTAGCACAAAACCATGGTGTTTTTGGAAATCTTTCGGAGGGTTATTATTTAGTACAAGTAACAGATGCGAATGGTTGTTCTACGACACAAACTATTTATTTAGGCGCACCAGATCCATTAGAAGTAAGTTATAATATGTTTTGTAAAGCAGGAGATGTAATGTTAACTATTTATGCTAAAGGAGGTGATGGAAATTATGTATATTCATTAGATAATGGTCAAACATTTTCAACAAGTGCTGGTTATGGTGATTTAACTCCAGGTAGCATCTTACAAATAGTAGTTAAAGATGGAAATAATTGTATTAGCGCACCTATTATTGTGGAAGTACAAAGTATGAATACATTACAAGCGAGCATTTCAGTTTTACAACACAATAAGTGTTATGGTCAATCGGACGCAATAATTCAGGTGTTTGCTAATGGCGGTGTTCCTCCTTATTCATATTATTTGAATAATCAAATAACACAATTACAACAAGGTCAGATAAATAATGTACCAGCAGGCAATAACATATTATTGGTAAAGGATTCGAATGGTTGTCCATATGAAGTATCGTTTGATATTAATGAAGCCAATCCGATAACAGCGAATATTGTAAAAATTACTGACCCCGATTGTTATTTAAATAATTATGGAAAGGCACAAGTAGAAGTACAAGGAGGGCAAATTCCATATACAATACAATGGTCTAATGGAGAAAACTCAACATTAGCTCAAAACTTAACACCCGGGAATCATACGGTTACAATTACCGATGCTTATAATTGCAGCATTACACAACAGGTTCAAGTAGGAATGAGTACAATTGTTGTAAAGCCATCTATTGTAAACGTTTTCACACCTAATGGAGATGGTAAAAACGACACATGGGTTATTAATAATATAGAATTATTTAAAGAAAATGAATTATTTGTCTATAATCGCTGGGGTAATGAGGTGTTTACTACCAAAAATTATCGCAACAATTGGGATGGCAGCGATTTAACAGAAGGTACTTATTTCTACATATTAAAAGTAAAAGATTGTGAACAATGGACAGAATTCAATGGTTACGTTACAATATTAAGATAATAATAAAAAATTTAAAGTTATGAAAACAACAGTCTTCTATATAACAATCATGTGCATGTTGATTAGCTTATACATGAAATCACAACAAAATGCACACTATAGTCAGTATATATTTAACCAACTAGTAATAAATCCTGCGTATGCTGGTGCAAAAGGTTTAGTTAATGTAAATACGATGTATAACAAACAATGGTCTGGTTTAGAAGGATCACCACGAACATTAACAATTAGTGCAGAAGGACCTGTATTCGACATGATGGGACTTGGCGTACATTTTATTCAAGACGAATTAGGAGCACAAAAACAAACGGCAGCTTATGGTAGTTATGCTTATAGACTCAGACTTTCGTCACATTGGCGATTGTCAATAGGAATGGCATTGGGAATTACGTATAACAGCATCGATGGTACCCGCTTTACGCAAAATGACGAAGTATTAAACGACCCTGCTATTCCACAGTCGCGGGTTACAAATACACTATTTGATAGCAAATTTGGATTATTTTTATTTACAAAGAAATTTTATGCTGGATTGTCTGTTAGCGAATTAACTGCAAACATTAAATCTCCCGATGACGTCTTGGCTGCAGCACAAAAACAACATTTTTATTTCTCTACCGGATACGTATTTAAATTAAATGAACAAATGAAAATGAAACCTAGTATCATTGTTAAAGAAGATGGGAAAGCGTTAACCAACATAGATATTAGTAATTATGTTTTGTACAAAAATACCGTTTGGTTTGGTTTAACCTATCGTACAGGAGCTCCTTTGTTTACAAGCAAAACATTAGATAATTCTCTACATTACAGAGATGCTGCTATTGCTATGCTTGACTATAATATTACTGATAATTTAAGGGTAGGATACGCTTTTCAATATTCTTTGACCAAACTTAGCAATTATTATGGTCACGAAATATTATTAGGTTATTATTTTGCTAAAGCACCGCGTACAAAAATGTTAACTCCACGTTATTTTTAAAAATTGAACCGTTATGAAAACAACCGTTTTATTACCAATATTGATGATAATCGCTATCATCGTAAATGCTCAACGAAGCAAGTTAGAGCAAGCAAAACAATACAAAGAAAACTATGAATTTTCGAAAGCAATTGCAATATACGAAGAATTGCACAAGAAAGGGCAATTAAAAGATCCCGATGTTATTCAAGATGCAGCACAAAGTTATATTATGATTAACGACATGGAATCGGCACAATATTTTCTCGATAAAATCAACAGTTTGCGAGTTTATAAACCGCAAGAATTAATGAATTATGCTTATGTGCTGAAAACAAATGCCGAATATCAAGCTGCAGTTAGCATTTACAAGCGTATAAAAGGATTGTTTCCTCATTTGTCGTACAAAATTCCATCGCTTATAGAATCTTGTTATTTAGCCGAAGAATGGATGAATAATCCCCAATTATACAATGTTCAAAATTTAAGCGATATTAATACACCCTATTCTGAGTTTGCGATAACTCGATACGAAGATGGTTACTTTTTTATTACCGACAGAAAAGAACCGAATAAAAGTTATAAACCTGAAGAAATTTTCGGATGGACAGGGAATCCGTATTTAAGAATTTATCACTTGCCTAATTTAGACCAAAAAGAAATTCACTCTGAAATAGATTATATGAATACAACTTTCCATAATGGTCCTGTAGTTTACGATTTCAAAAACAAAACTTTGTATATAACCAAAACAAAAAGGTACAAAGTAAAATCAGGAATTGTGAATTCTAATCCAACCGAATTTCTCGACAATTCCGATCAGGAAGTCTTTATTAATCGTTTAGAATTATATTCATTAGAATTTGTAGATGGTGAATGGAAAAACAGAAAAGAATTTCCTTATAATAATGTAGAACGTTATTCTATTGGTCATCCAGCACTTTCGCCTGATGGCAAAATTTTATATTTTGTTTCAGATATGCCCGGAAGCATAGGTAAAAGCGATATATGGTATTGCGAACGGTTGGAAGATGGAAGTTGGGATATACCAAAAAATGCAGGAAGTATGATAAATACCGAAGAAAAAGAAATGTTCCCTTACGTGGATAGTGATGGGACATTATATTTTTCAAGCGATGGACATATGGGGATGGGTGGATTGGACATATTCCGAGCAAAGGGTGAAAAAAATAAATGGTCAACACCTGAAAATCTTAAGTATCCAATAAATTCACCTAAAGATGATTTTGCTCCGTTATTTATTATTCCTGGAAAAATAGGCTATTTATCTTCAAATCGCAATGGGGGTAAAGGATCAGATGATATATACTTTTTTGCTAAACAAGTAAATGTTGTTGTCAGAACATACGAAAAGATAAATAATAAAAATATTATTGTTCCTAATGTGTACATTACAGTCGAAAAAAATAACGAAGAAGAAAGCAGGGTCTATAAAACAGATATTTATGGCGAAACGAGTTTTCTAACACATTACAACGAGGAAATGAAAATTACGGCAAATCATGAAAACTATATTGGTTCGGAAAAAATAATAAAAGCAGCTGTAGAAAATGATACTTTATATGTAGATATGTTTTTAGATAAAATAGAGCTCAACAAAACATTTGTCCTCGAAAATATCTATTATGATTTTGATAAATGGAATATTCGTTCTGATGCTGCTATTGAATTAGATAAATTAGTAAAAATACTAAAAGAACATCCCGAAATAGATATCGAACTAAGTTCGCATACCGATAGTCGTGGAACTCATCAATACAATAGAGTTCTCTCTCAACGAAGAGCAGAATCGGCAGTTGCCTACATTATTTCAAAAGGAATTGATGCAAAACGAATAGTAGCCAAAGGGTATGGCGAAGAAAAACTTAGAGAACCGTGTCCCGATGGTGTTAATTGCACAGAAGCTCAGCATCAACTCAACCGAAGAACGGAGTTCACAATTACAAATATTCGAAAAAAGTAATTAACAACAAAAGCTAATGGTAAAATAAGAGGAAGTTTAATTAAACACTTCCTCTTTTTTTTTGTGCAATGTATGCAAATTAGTTTTTGTCAAAAATATTAGGGTGTTCGTAAAATATAACATTAAATTAAACTATGAAAATTCATTAAAATTTTAATTTTGAAATCATTTATGTTAAAAAATGCGAATGAAATTTATAAATATCGCAATTTTATTAACAATTGTATTTAATGTTTTTTCGCAAACAACACTCGAAAGAGGCGATTTGCTTATTTTAGGTGTAAATGCTAATAGAAATTCATGTGATGGTGCAAGTGAAGGAAGAGACGAAATAAGTTTTGTTTGTTTCAAAGATATTACTACAGGAACAACTATAGATATTACTGATAATGGTTACGAGCGATGTAATGCCAATCAATGGGGTGATACCGAAGGAACATTGCGCATTACTCGAACAGGAGGAACAATAACAGCAGGAACCGTTATTACTTTTAGATTCGATGGAAATGGTCATACCGAACACATGGGAGTTAGTCCAGATAATAATTGGACATTTAATTCATTAAACGGACCGAGTAATTATTTTAATTTAAATAATGGTGGCGATCAGGTTTATTTTATGCAAGGTGGCACATGGAACAATCCAGGTGGTACTCACGATGCAACATATCTTCCAGCAAGTTCTGTATTATTTGGATTTTCAACTAATGGACTATGGACAGCAAGTTGTTCAACAAATCCAACTCAACATTCGAATAAGTTCCCTGGAATGGAATGTTTTTTCTCAAATCCCACGTCAGCAACAGATTTTAGCAAATATTGCGGTCCAATTACCGCAGCAACACAACGAGAGTGGATAGATCGTGTAAACAATCCATCGAATTGGTGTACATATACGGACTGTAATTCTTATAGCTCTTCAGGATACAATTTTGCATCAGGTTTTACTATCAGCATTTCGCCTGGTGGCTTTAGCTCAGGAGTATGGGTTGGTGATGCTTCGACCGATTGGTTTAATTGCGAAAATTGGCAGAATAAGCTAATTCCTAATAGTAGCACCAACGTTACTATTGATCAGTCGGCAATAAACGATTGTATAATTAATTCAGGAACTGCCGTTTGCAACAATTTAGTTGTATCATCAAATAATAATTTTAATCGAAATCTAATTGTGCAAAATACAGCTGTACTAAATTGCAGTGGCGATGTATTTATCAATAAATCAGCAGGAACAGGAATTTTATATATAGAATTGTTAAATTCAGCTAAGTTGAATTGTCAAAATTTTTCAGTTAAAGGAACGTTAGCTGGAGCTGAAAACGGGATGTTTCGATTAAAATCAAATAATGCCATATTAACAGTAAATGGAAATCTAACCATACAAACAGGTGGTGCATTAGATCTTGATAATAATAGCTGGGGAAGTTTGGAAGGAACAATACAATTACATGGAAATTGGGTAAATAATGAAACAGAAAGTGCCTTTAAACAAGGCGAATCAACGGTTAAATTTATTGGGAATGCGAATCAAACAATAAGTGTAACGGGAGCACAACCAGAAATATTTTGGAATTTAGAAATTAATAAAACGGGAGGAAAGGTAATACTTAACAACAATATTGAAGTAGGAGGAAGTTCTGCAAACATAATTGCTAATCGTAAAGGAATTCTTACATTAACAAATAAAGTTATTGAAACAGGTTCCAATTATTTATATGTAACGAATCCAGAAATTACTTCTGTAAGTGGAGGTTCGACAAGCTCTTTTATTGATGGAAAATTAAGACGTCATACAAATGCTGCAGATTTATATAATTTTTCAGTAGGCGAAGGAACTCAATATATGCAAATGGCAATTCGAACAACAAATTCGTCTGAAAATGTTATAGAAGTAGATGCCCAAAATTCAGGATATGGAACATATATTCCAATAGAACCAATGCCTTTGGGATTGACCAATGTTAGTCTCTTTCGTTGGTGGGATGTAAAAAAGATATTGGGGACAACACCCGTTTTTATTAGATTATATTGGCAAACATTATCTGCTGATGGTATAGTAGATGCTACTAAACTTGTTGTAGCACATTGGAGTAATATTAATCATTCAGGCAATCCATCTACATTGCAATGGTGGAATAGAGGAAGAAATAGCATTAATAGTACAGGAACCATTAATAATGGTTATGTAGAATCTGCTGAATCGGTTTCTACTTTTAGTCCTTTTACTTTTGGATCTATTGATTTAATCAATCCTTTACCGGTTCAATTAATTTCATTTACAGGAAAATGCGTTCAATTAGGAAATAAATTACAATGGATTACAGCATCGGAATACAACAATGAAAATTTTATATTACAAAAATCTTATGATGGCATCTATTATCAAACAATAACAGTTGTTCCATCAAAAACAATAAATTCTAATTCATATAACTTTTATGAATACGAAGATATAGATGTATCAACCTATACTGTTTATTATAAACTTTTACAATCCGATATAGATGGCAACACAAACGAACTAGACATAATTTCATTAAATTGTAAAGAAGAATTCAGTTCATCGTCAATTAATATTTTAATAGCAGAAAAAAAACAATTATTAATTAAAACTATTTTCGAAAATGCTACTGTTATTTCAATAAATATTGTGGATAGTCAAGGAAGGATAATTACAAATAGACAATATTTTGTTAATGATGACTCGAATATTTTATTTATTGAATTTAATCCAGAACTTACTTCGGGTTGTTATGTATTGAATTATTATACAACAACACAATCGAACTCTATTCGGTTTATAATACCATAATTTCTATGTGAATGTATTTAAAATGTCGGGGCGAGAAGACTCGAACTTCCGACCCCTTGCACCCCATGCAAGTGCGCTAGCCAACTGCGCCACGCCCCGAATAAAATTTTTTTACAAAGATATATTAACCTTTTTTAATTTGCAAGTAAATTTTAACTGATTATCTTTGACGCAATGTATTTGAATTGTTTCATGAATAAAGTATTATTGACAATATTTTATTGCTGTATCTTTTTGGTTGCTCAAACTCAGAAATTTACAATAAGTGGTTATGTACGCGATAAAAAATCGGGCGAAGATTTACCATCGGCTAATATTCTAGTAGAGGAATTAAAAAAAGGCACATCAACCAATACTTATGGCTTTTATTCATTAACATTACCCAAGGGCACATACACAATTAAAGTTTCTTTTATTGGATACAATGATGTAATAAAAAAAATTGTTCTCGATAAGGATGTAAAGCTAAATTTTAGTTTAGAAGAAACCGTAATTGTAGGGAAAGAAATAGTAATTAGTGGCGAAAAAACAAATAAAAATGTAGAAAGCATAGAAATGAGCACATATAAATTGCCTGTAGAAATGATAAAAGAAATTCCTTCATTTATGGGGGAGGTAGATGTGCTCAAGTCAATTCAATTGCTTCCGGGTGTGCAATCATCGGGCGAGGGAAATACTGGCTTTTATGTAAGAGGTGGCGGTCCCGATCAAAATCTAATTTTACTCGATAATGCTGTGGTCTATAATGCTGGTCATTTATTCGGTTTTTTTTCAATTTTTAATGCCGATGCCATAAGAGATGTAAACTTGATAAAAGGAGGAGCACCTGCAAACTATGGAGGACGACTTTCGTCTGTGCTTGATATAAGCATGAAAGAAGGAAATAACCAAACCTACCATGCCGATGGTGGAGTAGGTATTATTGCATCCAGATTAACAGTACAAGGACCAATAAAAAAAGATACCTGTTCGTTTATCGTTTCAGGGCGAAGAACATATATTGATGTGCTTACTAAACCCTTTATTAAAGGCAATTTAAAAGGAACGGGTTATTACTTTTACGATTTGAATACTAAAATAAATTATCGCTTTAGCGAAAACGACAGGGTATTTTTAAGTGGTTACTTCGGACGCGATGTGTTTTCGTATAAAAACAAACGCGATGGTTTTTCGGTGCGTTTCCCCTGGGGAAATGCAACCATATCGGCACGATGGAATCATGTATTTAATCAAAAGATTTTTCAAAATGTAACAGCCACGTTTAGTGATTATAATTTTATTTTTGGTGCTGAACAAGACAATTTTGAATTTAAAATGTATTCGGGCGTAAGAGATTATTCACTTTCTGTTGATTATACATATATCCCTAATATTTTGCATACAGTAAAATTTGGTATACAATATACATTTCACGATTTTCAGCCCGGAAGTGCATCGGCACGCATTGGAGGAACAATGTTCGATTCGGGCAAAATAATTCATTACTATAATCACGATGCAGCTATTTATGTTAACGATGAATGGGATATCTCAGAAAAAATTAAATTGTCTATTGGAGTCAGACCAACGCTGTTTTCATTTGTTGGACCATTTACGCGATATGTTTTAGACGATTACAAACGAGCCAAAGATACCATAGAATATAAAGCAGGCGAACCCATAGCAACATATAAAAATATCGAACCTCGAATATCGCTTCGTTATACAATAAATCAAAGTACGTCGGTAAAAGCTTCGTATTCACAAAATTATCAATATGTACAATTAGCAAGTATGTCGTCGGCAACATTACCCACTGATGCATGGGTTCCCAGTACCGATTTAATTAAACCGCAGTTTTCAATACAATATGCTGCCGGAATTTTTAAAAATTTCATGAATGATACATACGAAACTTCTATTGAAGTATATTATAAAACCATGAAAAATTTAATCGACTACAAAGAAGGCTTAACCAGCGATGATAATATAGGCAATAATCCGGATAATAATTTTACTTTTGGCACAGGAAAATCATACGGTGCAGAGTTTTTTGTAAAACGCAGATTAGGTAAATTTAATGGATGGATAGGATATACTTTATCAAAAACTACTCGCTTATTTCCAACAATAAACAATGGGAAAGAATATCCGGCAAAATACGATCGACGTCACGATTTATCGATTGTGTTAACATACGATTTGTCGAAACAATGGCAATTTGGTGCAGTATTTGTTTATGCTACCGGCGACGCAACCACATTACCCGTTTCGCGTTTTTTTATTGAAGGCAGAATTATTAATGAATACGGCGAACGAAACTCTTATAGATTAGCACCATATCATAGAGCCGATGTTTCGGTAACATACCATTTCCCAAATAAAGGAAAGAAATGGAAATCGTCGCTTAATTTTTCGGTTTATAATTTATACAATCGGAAGAATCCATATTTTATCTATTTTGATACAGAGGTCGATTTAGCAAATTATTCCATTACAACCAAAGCTAAACAAGTTTCTTTGTTTTCTATTTTGCCATCAGTTACATATAATTTTAATTTTTAGCTATGAAACATTGGTACTTGTTTATAACAATTATGTTGTTACTATCGTGTGAGAAGGAAATTACGGTTGATTTGCCAATTCCCGAAAGCAAGATAGTTATAGAAGCTGCCATTGAACAAGATGAGTTTGCATGGGCTTTTATTACTCGCACAGCAGCATATTTTGCACCTGTCGATTCATCTATAATTATGAATATGATTGTAACTAATGCTAAAGTTATTGTCTCTGATGGTGTTGTTAATGATACTCTGAAAATTACTTTCGATCCTTATACATTTCCTTACCTTAAGTATAAAGGAAGCATAATAAAAGGTCAGCCTGGTAAACAATATTGGTTAACGGTAATTGCCGACGGAAAAACATTTACTGCTGTTACAACTATTCCTTATCCGGTTCCAATTGATAGTTTAAAGTTTAAACCCGATAAAAATCAAGATACCCTAGGTTTTGTTTGGGTATATTTAAAAGACCCCGATACACTCGGAAATTATTATAGAGGCTTTACAAAAGTTTTAGGCAAAGATAGTGTATTTTTGCATCCCTATCCATCAGTAACCGATGATAGGTTTTTTAATGGACAAACAGCCGAGTATTCATTGTATAGAGGTCGAAATCCGCTGGAAGATTCTTTGTATAACGAGATGGGAGTTGGCTCTGATGGAGTGCCACGATGGTATTTTCGCACTGGACAAACGGTTGTTGTCAAAGTGGCACAAATAGATGCCAAACATTACGATTTTTGGTATTCTATCGAACAGCAATTTATGACCGATGGGAATCCTTTTGCTTCTCCGATTACCATACGATCAAATATTCAAGGGGGTGCAATAGGAGTGTGGGGTGGATATGGAGTAGCGATAGATACGTTAAAAATTCCAAAACATGTAAAAAATTAAATATGTTCATATAACTTTGCAAAAAAAAATTAATATGAATTTATTTTCATCTTTTAATGTAAACGAAAATTCTGGATCAAAACAACATGAAAACTTACCTGTAGAACGGGTTAAATGTTTAATATTAGGAAGTGGACCAGCAGGATACACGGCAGCAATTTATGCTGCTCGTGCCAATTTACAACCAGTTCTTTATGAAGGATTACAACCTGGTGGTCAATTAACAACCACAACCGAGGTAGAAAATTTTCCCGGATACCCCGAAGGTGTTACAGGTCCGGTAATGATGGAGGATTTTAAAAAGCAAGCTATACGATTTGGTACAGATGTGCGTTTTGGTTTAGCAACAAAGGTTGATTTTTCTGGACCTATTCATAAAGTATGGATTGATGACGAAAAAATTATTGAAGCAGATGTTGTCATAATAGCAACAGGTGCAACAGCTAAGTATTTAGGCTTACCATCCGAAGAAAAATATAAAGGGATGGGTGTTTCGGCATGTGCAACGTGCGATGGTTTTTTTTATCGTGGCCAAGATGTTGCTGTGGTTGGTGGTGGCGATACGGCATGCGAAGAGGCCTCGTATTTGGCAGGAATGTGCCGCAAAGTGTATATGATTGTCCGCAGAAATCAGCTACGTGCTTCAAAGGCAATGCAAAAAAGGGTATTAAATGCTCATAATATTGAAATATTGTTCGAACACCAAACTAAAGAAATAGTTGGCGACGAAAAAGGAGTTAATGGTGTTATTTTAATTGATAAAGAGGGCAATGAAAAGAGAATTGATGTAACTGGCTTTTTTGTCGCTATAGGACATCATCCCAATTCAGAGGTTTTTAAGCCATATATCGAAACCGATGAAGCAGGTTATATTATTACAAAACCAGGCAGTACATTAACAAATATACCAGGAGTATTTGCCTGTGGTGATGTACAAGACAAATATTATAGACAAGCTATTACAGCGGCAGCCAGTGGTTGTATGGCAGCCATTGATGCCGAACGATATTTAGCAGCAAAAGAAACTACCTAAAAGAATTATAAACTTACATTTCCTGCATACACGTATGCAATCCCTTTAGTTTGTGCTATTTCTAATGCTTTTCTTATATGATCAATAGGCGTAGGGTACAAGTTTGTTAACTGATGACGGGGAAAAAAACGTGTGAAATGCAGCGGAACAAAAGATAATTTTTCTGAAATAAGCCAATCAATAAATTGCTCAATTTGTATAATATCATCGGAATAATTTGGAACCATTAAATACGTAAGTTCAACATGAACGTTTTGTTGAATAAGTGTTTTAATTGTTTCTAATACAGGTTTTAATTTCCCTCCTGTAAGTTCATAATATGTATGTTCAGAAAATGCTTTAACATCAATATTGGCGGCATCTAAAAATGGGATCAATTTTAATAACGGTTCTTTACAAATGTAGCCATTAGATACCATCACAGTTTTTATATGATGGATTTTAGCAAGCTCGGCTGTTTCAAGCATGAATTCATAAAAGATAGTGGGTTCGGAATATGTAAATGAAATAGAGGGACAATTTCTTGCAAGGCAAATAGTAATTATTTCCTGTGGGGTTAAGTTTTCTGTATCAACACAATCAATTTGCTGGGATATATGTGAATTTTGGCAGTTCTTACACTTTAAATTACAACCCGCAATAGCAAAAGACAATGTTTTTGTTCCAGGTAAGAAGTGATATAAAGGCTTTTTCTCGATAGGATCAATCGCCAAAGCACAAATGTTTTGATAAGCAGAAGTATAAAGTACAAAATCCTCGTTATAGCGAACTTTACAAATTCCACTGTGGTTGGGCTTTATGAAACAATTATGCGGACAAAGCTTACAACGAATATAATCTTGCTCTAATTCCCAGAACAAAGCATTTTTTTTCATACTATGGCACTAAGTCAAATGCAGCATCAATATAACGATATAAATCGGCAGTATAGTGTCCTATGGTTTGTCGGGTTGATTTGTGACCTAATCGAACAATAACCATTTGTTTTTCGGGAATAATGATTATAAATTGCCCATACAATCCCCATGCTAAGGTAATATTCATGTTTTTGTAATTCAGCAGCCACCATTGATATCCATAGAAATCGACACTATTCCCTTCATTGTCGGTAAGATTTTTTGCTGGACTTGTGCTTTCTTTGATATATTTTTCATTTAATATTTGCTTGCCATTAACTTTTCCTTCATGTAAAACAAACAATCCTATTTTAGCAAAATCTCTTGCAGTAGCATAAAAACAGCAATAGGCTTTTTCGTAACCATTTTTTCTGTCAATACTCCATAGTGCTGCATGTTCAGCACCTATAGGATTCCAAAGCTTTTCATAAGTGTATTCGCTGATGTTTTTATTAAGAGCTTCGGAAAGAAGTAAGCCAAGAATTTGTGTGTTGCAACTCAGATAACGAAACGTATATCCGGGTGTTTGCATTACGCGTAAATTCATCATTTGTTTATATAAGTTGCGACCATAATATGCACGCGTAGTTTTACTAAAAGGATTGAAATAGCTTTCGTCCCATGTTAAGCCACTGCTCATCGTTAACAGATCTTTTATTCGAATATGTTTTTTGCAGGCACTATTAAATTCTGGAAGATATTCACAGGCATATTGATCAACTGATTTAATTTTTCCATCTTGAATAGCAAAGCCAATAAGCAAGCCTGTAATGCTTTTAGCCATAGAAAAAGAATTAGATATCACATTAGGACCGCCATTATTCCAGTATTGTTCAAAGATTAATGAATCATCTTTTAATACCAAAAAGGCAGTTGTTTTATATTTCATGAATTCTTGAAAATATTCGGAAGATAAATTTTTTTGGTTGTAATGTACCGATTGTTTTAATGCAATGGGCGATTCTGAAGCGGCAATAGTTCGATAGGGAAAAATTTTGTAATCATATATACCGGCCGTCTGATAGTATAAAGCTCGGCTGATGTAACAACTTTGAAAAACAAATGGAAGAAAAAATATTATTATCCATTGCCAATTATTGGAAATAAGTTTTTTCATGAATAATTGATTTATACAAAGGTAACGAAAAATTTACGGAAAACGTAATGATTTGTTAATACAAACGTTATATTTAGTTTTTCGACATTTTAATGCAGAAAAAAATATTTTTGAAAATCAGAATGTTTAATCTATCTTTGTGCTCGTTTTTTTTAAAGAAATTACTGATGATAGGCAAAATGCAACGCACCATAAAAATGCCTGTTACTTTTTCAGGGAAAGGACTACATACAGGTGTTTTTAGTACTATTACATTAAAGCCAGCTCCGGTAAATCATGGAATTGTTTTTCAACGTATCGATATAGAAGGTAATCCAACGGTACGAGCTATTGTAGAAAATGTACATTCTACGGCACGTGGTACTTCGATAAAAGAAAACGGGGTGTATGTTCATACCATAGAACATTTGATGAGTGCAGTTTATGGTCTCGAAATAGACAATTTACTCATTGAAGTAAATGGCGAAGAAGTGCCAATAATGGATGGCAGTTCTAAAGATTTTGTGAAAGGAATTCTTACAATAGGCATTTTTGAACAAGATGAAGCAAAATATTTTTTCGAAATAAAACAACCCATTACATTTACAATACCAGAAACCGGTAGCGAATATATTGCATTCCCCGACGATGAATTTAACGTTACAGTTTTAATCGACTACCCGTCCGAAATGCTAAAAAATCAGTTTGCTACATTGCCCAGTTTATCAATGTATGAAAATGAAATAGCTAACTGCCGTACATTTGTATTTTTACATGAATTGGAGTATTTAGCAAAAAATGGATTGGTGAAAGGTGGCGATTTGAACAATGCCATAGTACTTGTAGACAAAAAACTTAAAAAAGAAGAAATAAACGCTATAGCCGATTTGTTGGGGAAACCACATTTAGATTATGAACCCGATTTAGGTTTGTTAAATCAAACTTCTCTAAATTTTACGAATGAATTTGCACGCCACAAGTTGCTCGATTTTATTGGCGACATTTCTTTAGTTGGCACATATATTAAAGGTAAAATTATTGCCAAAAAGCCAGGTCATAAAGCAAATGTAGAATTTGCAAAGCAATTGTATCAGTACATCAAGAAAGAGAAAGCAAAGCCTACGATGCCCGTTGTAGATATATTTGCTAAACCCGTAATGGAAATAAGCGATATACAAAAATTATTGCCGCATCGTTACCCTTTTTTGCTTGTAGATAAAATATTGAAAATAGATGAAAACAGTATCGTAGGTTTGAAAAATGTAACCTATAATGAAGCGTATTTTATAGGACATTTTCCTAACGAACCTGTAATGCCCGGTGTATTAATCGTAGAGGCAATGGCACAGGTTGGTGGAATTTTAGTATTAAACTCTGTTCCCGATCCTGAGAATTATTCGACATATTTTTTAAAAATCGATCAAGTAAAATTTAAGAAAAAAGTTGTGCCAGGCGATACGTTAGTGTTTAAATTAGAACTTGTTAGTCCTGTTCGTCGAGGCATTGCTACAATGAAAGGTTTAGCTTTTGTTGGAGATACCGTAGTAACCGAAGGTTTATTAACAGCACAAATTGCAAAAAAACAGGAAAAAGTAAATTAGTTATTTATGAAGCAGCCGTTAGCATACATTCATCCAGAAGCAAAAATTGCAAATAATGTTATCATCGATCCTTTTGTTACCATCGAAAAAAATGTTGAAATAGGAGAAGGAACATGGATAGGATCGAATGCAGTTATAATGGAGGGTGCTCGAATAGGAAAAAATTGTAAAATTTATCCTGGTGCAGTAATATCGGCAGCTCCACAAGATTTAAAATTTACAGGCGAAGAAACTGTAACCATAATAGGCGATAATACTACTATTCGAGAATTTGCGACCATCAACCGTGGTACAAAAGCTAGTTATAAAACTGTAGTAGGAAGCAATTGCTTACTAATGGCATATGTTCATGTAGCGCATGATTGCATAGTTGGAAACAACTGTATTCTTGCCAATAATACTACTCTTGCCGGTCATGTAATAGTCGAAGATTATGCAAACTTAGGTGGTTTGGTTGCTGTGCATCAATTTGTAAAAATAGGAGCTCATTGTTATATCTCGGGAGGAAGCCTTGTAAGAAAAGATGTTCCGCCTTATGTTAAAGCAGCGCGTGAACCGTTGAGTTATGTAGGGATTAATTCTATAGGTCTTCGAAGAAGGAATTATACAAACGAGCAAATTCAGCAAATACAAGAAATTTATCGCTATTTGTATTTGAAAAATATGAATATTTCGCAGGCATTGGAGTATATCGAAAAAGAATTACCTGCATCAAAAGAAAAAGACGACATAGTAATGTTTATTCGCAATTCTACACGAGGTATTATGAGAGGTTATGGCTCATCAAAAACAAATGGCGATTATTAGCATAGTATGCTTTTTGTTGATTTTTCTGACAAAATTAAGCAAAAAGCCTTAGATATAGGGTTTTCCGATGTAGGAATTGTTACTCCACAATTATTGCAAAGAGAATATGAAGCGTTGTTAAGTTACTTGCGAAGTGGGTATAATGCAAACCTCAATTTTTTACAAAAAAAAACACATCAAAGAAAAGATATATCTCAGCTTTTCCCTAATGTGCGTTCAATCATTATGGTTATTGCTTCGTATTTTCCTATTCAAAAACAACCTAAAGAAACATATCAAATTTCCTATTATACTTATTCAAACGACTACCATTATGTATTAAAAAGCAATTTAATTAAACTATGGACTTATATCAAGAATAATTGTCCCAATGCCGAAGGCGATATTTTTGTTGACACAAAACCAATATTTGAAAAAGCTTACGCATCACTTGCAGGATTAGGTTGGATTGGAAAAAATACTCTGTTAATTCATCCTAATTTTGGTTCTTATGTGTTTATTGGTGGAATTATGACTAATCTTAATCTTGAGACCGATAGCATTAGTTGTAATCAGCGTTGCCCCGACAATTGTAATTTATGTATAGAAGCCTGTCCTGTCAATGCAATCGAACAACCATATCTTCTTAACGCCTCTAAATGTATTTCGTATTTTACCATTGAAAATAAAGATATAGAGTTAGAACAAACAAATCCAACAAACTATATTGCGGGTTGTGATATTTGCCAACAAGTTTGTCCAATTAATAAACATGCAAAACCAGAACACAATCAATGGTTTTTGCCAAACGATTATGTTTTTTGGAATAATAATCATTGGGAAACATTACAATCAAACCAATTTAATAGAGTTTTTCGTCATACTGTATTTAGGAGAATAGGTTTTAAGTATTTAAAACGTAATATTTCATGGGTTACTAAATAGTTTTTTTCTTGTGTGTTCGTTTAATCCATGCTGGTAGTAAAATAACACCAATAAACAGATATGGATAATAACTGACTAAACGCCATGCCAATGCTAACAATCCTACAAAGCCAGCAGGAATGAATACAGAGAGATAATCGGAAAATACTGCTTCGGCAAATCCGCTTGCTCCGGGGCTTGGTAATACCAACATCATTACCCACATAACTAATTGACGGGCAAAAATTTCAAAATGTTCGAATAGGCTTATACCGTTAATGTTAATATTTAAACCAGCAAATAAACCCAATAATAAAAAGTTAACTACCCAATATCGAGCCGACCACGACAAAATGCTAGCCAAGTATGCTTTTAGCCAAAAAACTATAGGTTTGTGTTTTAATTCTTGTGAAGCAGTAATAATATCATCACCCGTTTGCTCTGCTTTTGATTGCCATTTTCTTAAAAAACGAATATTAAAAATTTTCAATAAAATGTGTTTAATACTTTTAGGATTCACAAATAACCCATAAGCAACAAAAATATTGAATATTAGCTTTAACGCGTAACCAATAAAAGCAAAATACACATAGTTGTTGCTAAAATTGCCATCCGTTGAAAACAAGCTATCAATACCAACTGAAAAAATAATAATGGGAAAAACGACAATAAAATAAAGTTCATCTAAAAAAGCAGTAGCTAATACTAATGCAGTACTTTTACCTAAAGTAACTTTTTCTTTGTAAATAAAATAGGTTGCAACAGCTGTTCCGCCAATAGCTGAAGGAGATACTGCCGATGCAAATTCCCAAAGCATAATAATATAAAAAATCTGTTTCCATGAAAGTTCCCCATTGCTAAGGATTCTGAGACGAATCATGTAACCAATATCGCGGCAAAGCATCATAACAAAAGAGAAAAGTAAAAACACGAATACCCACGTTGTAAAGGTAAATCCTTCGACAGCCTTTGAATCCCAATCGCGATAAATAATGTATCCAATAATGAGTAACCCTAATATAATTGGCAACAATATACGAGCAGGTGAAACTTTTTTTAATATAGTCGAATCGGGTGTCATTATTTTTTCAAAGCCTAAAAATAGTTATTTTTGGTAAAATTTTGTTTTATGAAAAACTTAATTATATGTAACATTTTGGCATTATTATGCAGTATATCAAATATTAAAGCCTCGCATTACGATTCTATTGATGTAGTTCATTATGAAATAACCCTCGAAATAACCGATTTTACAAATCAAATCATTACTGGCTACACGGAATTGAAAATCATACCTAAGATGTTACCATTAGATAAAATTCATCTTGACTTGCTTGAATTAATCATAGATAGCATCATGGTTAATAATCAGAAAGTACCAAATTTTACCTACGACGACAGAACAATTCAAATTCCATTAAACACACCAGCAACAACTTACGATACAATTACTGTGGTTGTGTATTATTTTGGGCATCCTCAAGAAGACCCAGGCCCCGATAAGTGGGGTGGTTTTAAATGGACGAGCAACAGTGCCTTTAATTTGGGAGTAGGTTTTGCTGCAATCCCTCATTGTTTTGGCAGAGTGTGGTTCCCTTGCAACGACGATTTCGAAGATAGGGCAACATATACTTTCAATATCATTACAAATGCAGCACTGAATCATTGGGCTGTATGTAACGGAAAATTAGTAAATCATAATACAACTTGCAGCGGGAAACGCGTTTGTCGTTGGGAAATGTTGCATCCTATTCCAACCTATCTGGCATCTGTGGCAGTGGGAGAATATGTATGTGTTAAAGATACTTTTCAAGGTATTTTAGGAAGTATTCCCATTGAATTATGGGTAAATCCTGCCGATACGCTAAAAGCTAAAAATTCATTTATCAATCTAAAAAATATTTTACATTTATTTGAATCGAAATTTGGTCCATATCGGTGGCAACGGGTTGGCTATGTATCTGTCGATTTTAGTAGTGGAGCAATGGAACATGCTACTAATATTGCCTATCCTAAATTGGCTATTAACGGAAACACTACTTACGAAAAGCTATATGCACATGAATTGTTTCATCACTGGTTTGGCAATTTAATTACGTGCAAAAAGGCCGAAGAAATGTGGATAAATGAAGGGTGGGCAAGGTTTAGTGAGTTTATTCACGACGAAGCGTATGCGGGCTATAGCACGTATATAAAAAATAAGCGAGCCATGTTGCATGATGTACTTCGATTTGCACATATTGAAGATAGCGGCTTTTTTGCATTAAATAACATTCCGCAATATAATACTTATGGGATGTCGTCGTACGAAAAGGGAGCATTAATGGTTTTAAATTTACGTCAGTTTTTAGGCGATAGTTTATTTTATTCGATATTCACTCAATTTTTAAACGATAAAGCATTTCAACCTGTATCGTCCGAAGATATTCGCGACTACTTAGTTCAGCATACAATTCCCGAAGTATCTAATTTTTTTGAAACATACATTTTCACACCAGGATTTCCTCATTTTTCTATAGATTCTATTAAAACAGAGCCCTTTGGCAATGCATATCGATGTATAATATATTCAAAAGAAAAATTGCGGCATCGAAATACTTTTTCAACTTATGCAAAATCTCGTGCTACATTAATGGATTCGCAATGGAATACTTATACTTTTGATATTTGCTTAAGAAATGGTTACGGTATAGATACTGTAATAGTACCGATACAACCTGTGGTTGCATTTGCCGATTTGTACGAAGAAGTAAATGATGCAACTACTGACGAGTTTAAAAAAATAAAAACGACAGGTAATATTACATTTGATAAAACTTTTTTTACAGCCCAAGTGTTACAATTGCCCGATTCAGCCTTTTTACAAGTTACACATAATTGGGTAGCTGCCGATCCGTTTAAACAACCAATACCTGGATTGCTTGTATCGAAAGAAAGATATTGGGACGTAAAAGGAATTATTCCAAACGGTGCAATAATGAAAGGTCGATTTCAATACATACGATCCAATAATGTCAACGCAGGAGCATTAGATAATGAGCTTATTACGGGAAGTATAGATTCCTTAGTATTATTATATCGCCCCAATAGGTCTGCGAACTGGCAAATAGTATCAGCAACTCGAGCAGGTACACCATATTCAGGCTATTTAGTTGTCGATACGCTAAAAATTGGCGAATATGCCTTTGGTTATTGGAACTGGAACCAATGGATTACGGTAAAAGAAAACTTTGAAGACAAGGAATTATTAATTTATCCCAATCCTAACAATGGTCATTTTACAATTTCTTATCCGTTTAAAAAAGATACAGAAATCGAAATTTTTGATAATCAGTTAAGATTGATTTTCAATACTAAGCTTATTTCCGATACAACACAAATTACTATAAATAACTTAAATACAAAACCAAATATGTATTATGTGCGCGTTATCCAAAAAGACCAGAAAATTCTATGGAAGAAATTTATTGTTTATTAATTATAAGGAAGTTTTTGAGCATTTTTCGCACATACCATAAATATACAAAGAGTGAAATGAAGGTTTAAACTTATTAAATTCGGCAGATGATTGTATAATTTCTTGCAATCGCGGATTACAAAATTCTTCGATTTTACCACAACGAATGCAAATGAAATGATCGTGCTGTTTTGAACCAAAAGCTTTTTCGAATTGAGAAATATTACGCCCAAATTGATGGCGAATTACCAAATTGCAATCGAGCAATAATTCTATCGTATTATATAGTGTAGCACGGCTTATAGAATAACCCTTATTTTTCATGTAAATGTATAAACTTTCTATATCAAAATGCGAGGGTTGCTTATAAATTTCTTCTAAAATAGCATATCTTTCGGGTGTTTTACGATGCCCTTTACGTTCAAGATAATTGGTTAATATTGCTTTTACAGATTCTAAAATATCTTCTTTAACCATTGAAAATTTTTGATGTAAATGTAATGATTATTTGTATCAATTCTAAATAAAATTAGAAAAAAAATATTTTTTTTAAGATTTTTTTTGAATTCATTTGAATTAATTTCCAAACAACGTAACTTTAAAGCACAAACAAAATCAAAAAACCATGAAAAGAGTATTGTTTTTATTAGTTCTTTATTTGTCTTTTTTCTATTCCTATTCGCAGGAATATTACGGAGGAATACCTGCATACCCATACCCATCTGAATATAAACAACCCGATGGTACAATATTAACAATAATTATGCAGGGCGACGAAATGGTCAATTGGGCAAAAACAATGGATGGTTACTCATTAGTGAACAATCCGAATAATCATGCATGGGAATATGCTATTTTAGATCAAGATGGGAATATGATGTCTTCGGGAATTATAGCGCACGATGTTCATTTACGTACAAAGCAAGAAAACACGTTCTTAACAACGATTCAAAAAGGATATACATACAGTAAAGCTCAAATTATAGCCAAAAGAAAAGCGTTTTCTATTACAAAAAGAACTAAAACGACCAGCGATTTTCCTACTACAGGAACTGTTAAAATGTTAGTGATATTAGTAAATTTTCCAAATACAACCACAACTTATACACAAACAAATTTCGATAATTACATGAATCAAACAGGTTATAGTTTTCAAAATGCAACAGGAAGCTTTAAAGATTATTATTTAGCAACATCATACAATCAGCTTACAGTAGTTTCAACGGTAGTTGGTTGGGTTACAGCACCTAATCCGCACGATTATTATGGTCCAGAAGATAAATGGAGTGAACTAGCACGCGATGCTATAGTTGCGGCTCGTAATGCATATCCTTCGCTCGATTTTTCTCAATTTGATAATAATAATGATGGATATATTGATGGGATTGCTATATTTCATCAAGGACATGGTCAAGAAGCGTCTGGCAATACTAACGATGTATGGTCGCATACGGGTTCTGTGTATTATTACAACCTCGTTTATAATGGCAAACGATGTGCAACTTATACCATGCAACCTGAAAAAGTCGGAACATCAACAAATATGATAACTGTAGGTGTGATGGTTCATGAATTTGGACATAATTTAGGTTTGCCCGACTTGTACGATACCGATTATTCTTCTGATGGTATTGGAAATTGGGATGTGATGGCAGGTGGTTCGTGGTTGAACGGAGGAAGAACAATTCCTGTACACAATGCCTGGTCGAAATATCAATTGGGTTGGCTTACGCCTGTTACATTAACCAATCCGGGTACTTATACATTGAATACATCGCTTACAAGCAATACGGTATATCGTATAAATACTCAAACAAACAATGAATACTTTTTACTTGAAAACAGACAAAAAACAAGCGGCACTTGGAATGCTTATTTACCAGGTTCGGGAATGATAATTTATCATATCGATCAGAATTATATTAACTCACACTGGTCGTCTAATACCGTAAATGATGATGAAAATCATCAGGGAGTTGATATTGAAGAAGCAGATGGCACATTAACTACTAATAATGGTGGAGATGCTGGCGATCCGTTCCCCGGATCAACAGGCAAAACATCTTTTACCGATCAAACGTCGCCTAATTCATTATCGTGGGCAGGGGCCAATACCAACAAACCCATTACCAATATTACACATAGTAGCGGTGTGGTAACTTTTGTATTTATGGGAGGAACATCTACATTAAATGCCGATTTTTTTGCTAATCAAACCACAATACAAGCAGGACAGTCGGTAACTTTTACAGATATGTCAGTTACTCCCACCGGAACAAGCATTACTTCTTGGCAATGGACGTTTCAGGGAGGAACGCCCTCATCATATAACGGACAAAATCCGCCTCCAATTACTTACAACAACCCTGGAACATATACGGTTTCGCTAACTGTAACAAATTCTTCTTCTATTACTGATACTGAAGCAAAAACAGCATATATTACTGTAACATCGCCTCCTCAGTCGCAATGGATTACACAATATAGTGGTTTTACTACGCAATATAGAGGAGTTTCGGAAATTTCGATTGTTGATGCAAATACAGCTTGGGGAATTGCAATTGATGGTAATGGCAATCCCGTTAATGAATTTACCCGTACTTCAAATGGCGGACAAACATGGACAATAGGTACTGTTTCAGGTGTCCCTTCAAATAATAGAATCTCAAACATTTGTGCAATATCGGCAACTAAAGCATGGATTGCTATGTATTCAAATACAGGCACTGCCGGCGAAGGAGGAATTTTTGTAACAACGAATGGTGGTCAATCATGGACAAAACAAACAACAGCTACATTTGCTGGGGCTGCTGCTTTCCCTAATGTTGTTCATTTTTGGAACGATAACGAAGGCTTTTGTATGGGCGACCCCAATGGTGGTTATTTTGAAATTTATACAACAACTAATGGTGGCACTACATGGACAAGAGTTCCACAAGCCAACATTCCCGCCAATCTTTCAGGAGAATACGGCTATACAGCAATGTATGACGTAGTTGACAATACCATTTGGTTTGCAACCAATAAAGGAAGAGTATATAAATCAACCAACAAAGGACAAACTTGGACAGTAACACAAGTTCCCAATTTTACCGATTTTAGCATTATATCGTTCAATGATGCAAACAATGGTTTTGCAATTCAAAAAACATATAGCAACAATACATTAACATCGGTCAATTTTGCAGTAACTTCAAATGGAGGTACTTCATGGACAACCACAACGTATAATTCCACAAACATACCAGCATTTGTTTATTTAACAGATATGGATGCTATTCCTGGAGTAGCTGGGAAATGGGTTGGTGTGGGCAGCTCATTTAATCAGGGATATGGAAGTGCCTATACAGAAAATTTCGGACAAACTTGGATTAAAATAGACTCGGGAGTACAGTATATTTCATGCAAATTTTTAAATAATAATATAGGTTGGGCAGGTGGATTTAATACCATTGCTAATACAAATGGTATTTACAAATGGCAAAACCTTACCAATGTGGATGAGGAAATATGGAGTTCTGCTGAGGTCATGATATATCCAAATCCGGCAACTGAATCAATAAATTTGAAAATGCCCGAAATATATGTTAATGGGGCAATAGAAATTTATAACTTGCTGGGAAAACAAATTTTTACTGATCGAATTCATACAGTACATTCATCTATCGATTGTCATAATTGGGAAAAAGGAATGTATATAATCAGGCTTACATCTCAAAATCAAAGTTACATAACTAAAATACTAGTTAAGTAATAAAAAAAATCTATGAACCAATATTTTTTTTCATACAAAAGCAACTTTGAAACATAAAAATACGTCATACCTAAAACGTTTTAATAAATATGAAAAAAGTAAATTATTTAATCTGTGTTGTTTTCGTTTTAGTTGGATTATCAAGTAGGGGACAAAATTTTACGATAACTTTTAATCAGAAAAATTCTTTAACGATAGCAAGTGAAGAGACTACTTATGAAAATGTTACATATTCTTTTTCATTGAACGAAATAAGTGGCAAAGTAGTAATTAAACGCAATCAATCATTCCTGGAATTATCTGCACCAAGTGCGGTAAATGATGCAAAGATAGGCTTCCCCTCGCTTCCTACGATAAAAAGGTTGGTAGAAATTCCTATGGGTTCCGAGCCTGAAGTTATCATTAACTCATATGAAACAGAAATAATCTCATTGCAAACCTTCGGTATAAATTTGCCAGTTTTGCCACAGCAACCTTCTGTCCGCAAAGATCAGGATCCTAATAAATTGCCTTTTTACTTCCATAATGAAGTTTATAAAACAAAAGGATTTATTGAGTCTCCAATAGTTCAGGTTCAAGTATCAGGAATTGCTCGCATGGTGCAATTGGGAAGGTTAGTAATATCGCCTATTCAGTATAATCCTTCAGAACATACCCTTAAAGTTTATAAAAAGATTAATTTTACCATACAATACAAAAAAGCTAATCTATCGGAAACCGAATTAATTAAAAGAAAATATTATTCACCATTATTCGAACAACAGTTGAAAAGCACATTATTGACCTACCAGCAGCCAATGTTAAAAGATCAATTAACTCAATATCCCATCTCTTATTTGATTATAAGTCATCGAATGTTTGAAAGCACTTTACAACCTTTTATTGAATGGAAAACACGACAGGGATACAAGGTAACTGTTGCTTATACCGATGTTATAGGAACGACAACTACTGCAATTAAGAATTATATTACAAATGTATATCAAAACGGTACTCCACAAAATCCATCACCAACTTTTTTACTTTTAGTTGGAGATGTTGCACAAATTCCAACTTTTACAGGTACTGCAGGAAATCATGCCACCGATACGTATTATGCTACGATGAATGGACCTACGGATAAAATCCCTGATATGTATGTGGGACGCATGTCGGCAACATCACCCGACCAGCTTTCTAATATCATTGCAAAAACATTAGAATACGAGCAATATACAATGCCCGATCCATCATATTTGCAATATGCACTTATGATTGCTGGTGTAGATGCTTCGTATGCCCCAACTTACGGGAATGGACAAATAAATTATGCAAATCAGTATTATACAAACAGTAGCAATGGAATAACAAGCCATACATACTTATATGGTGGAGGCTCGCCCATTATTTCCAACAGTCCTCAAGCTGCACCAGCAATAAAGCAAAACATTAGCAATGGAGTAGGCTTTGCTAATTATACTGCTCATTGTAGTTCTGGTGGATGGGCCGATCCGAGTGTTACAACTAGCGATGTGCCCAATTTTACAAATGCACATAAATATGGTTTCATGATTGGTAATTGTTGTCAAAGTTGTCGGTTCAACGATAATGAATGTTTTGGCGAAGCAGTGTTAAGAGCAGCTAACAAAGGGGCAATAGGATATATTGGTGCATCAAATAATTCTTATTGGAATGAAGATTATTATTATTCTGTAGGTGTAAAAGCTGTGAGCGCTAACCCCTCTTATAACGCTGCAAATTTAGGCTTTTACGACAGATTATTCCATTTATTTAATGAGCCAACAACAGAATGGTATGTAATGGCCGCTCAAATAAATTATGCAGGGAATCTTGCTGTTGAACAAAATGGAAGTAATACTACATATTATTGGGAAATGTATCATCTTATGGGCGATCCTTCTTTAATGCCATATTTGGGGGTTCCTTCTTCCTTATTTGTCAATTATCCGAATAGTTTACCATTAGGCACACCGAATATTACTATTCAAACCGAACCATTTGCTTATGTTGGGCTTTCATTAAATAATGTTTGGGTTGATGCAAAATACACAGGAAATGGTAATAGTGTGGTATTAGATATTTCGTCTATATCTGCACCATGTACCTTAGATGTCGTAATTACTAAACAAAACAAACAACCTCACAAAGGCACAATACAAATTATTCCCAGTACAGTTCCGTTTGTCATTTATTCGAACCATGTAGCAATAGATGCAGGTGTTTCTTCAAATGGAAATGTTGAATATAGCGAAACAGTTAATTTATCTGTAACATTAACAAATGTAGGAATGCAAGATGCTTACGGTGTGCAGGCAACGTTAAGTACAAATAATACACACGTGCATATAGTAAACAATACGGCTAGCTTTGGCGATATTTTGGCATCTACATCATCAACGATAGGAAATGCTTTTACATTTACGGTAGATACTTTAATCAATGATCAAGAGATAGTAACATTTACCATTACAGCTAACGACAATCAAAATAACACATGGACATCAAGTTTTAATATTTCCATGTTTGCACCTGTTTTTGATGTAGCTTCTATTCAAGTAAACGATCTAACAGGGAATAATAATGGTCAATTAGATGCAGGAGAAACAGCTACGTTAAAAATTCTAACAAACAATATAGGTCATGCAATTAGCCCTCAAGCCATTGGACAATTATCATCATCTTCGAACTATATTACCATTATTAGTGCATCTTACAATTTGGGACAGTTATCTGTCAATAGTCCAATATTTGCAGAATTTCAGATTACTGTAGATCAAAATACTCCTGCAGGAACAGTTGTTCCATTTACTTATACTGTTAATGCAAATGGTTATCAAGCAATCAAGAATTTTTCACTTCCTGTAGGTTTAATAGTAGAAGATTTTGAATCAGGAAACTTTACACAATTTCCATGGGATACAACAAACTATGGAAATGCTCCGTGGATTATTTATTCTGGTACATCTGTATTTGAAGGTGATTATTCGGCTCGCAGCGGAATCATTCCGAACGGAACATGGGGCAACAATAGTAAGTCGGACTTAAAAATGACAATTAATGTACTTTCGCCCGATTCCATATCGTTCTATAAACGAGTATCATCAGAACAAAACTATGATTTTCTGCAATTTTTTGTAGATAATAATAAATTAGGCGAATGGAGTGGAGAAATTCCATGGAGCCGATCTGCATATTATCTTACAGCAGGTACCCATACTTTATTATGGCGATATACAAAAGATTATTCACTGTCAGAAGGAGAAGATGCTGCATTTCTCGATTATATTATTTTCCCACCCATTGAATTACTTTCAAATGTTAACAATATAGAATCTGATATTTTGCAAATAGCAGCTTTCCCAAATCCTTGTAACACAAATTTTAATGTATTACTAAACTGTGTTGCAGAAAGTCAATGTCAATTACAATTATATGATCAGATGGGAAAACTTGTTTGGTCGGATAATGAAAAAGTAAGCAAAGGCAAAACATGTATTTCTATTTCTGTTGAGAATTTATCTGAAGGAGTTTATTATTTGCATGTGATGACAATGAATCAAAATCAAACAATGAAAATAATTAAAATTAAATAATTAATGTTATGAAAAAAATTATTTTAATATTTCCATTAATTATTGCCACAGTTTTAGCTTATGGCAGTAAAGCAAATTGGATTGTAATAAATTCCGAAAAATCAATTAATAGCGAAATCAAATTAATCGAAACAAAAAATGGATTAAAGAGCAGTACTATTCATTTTACATTGAATGCATATGCATTAAAAGAGGTTCAGACACCGCAGGGACAAGCGTATATTGTCGAAACACCTAAAGGAGCTAGAATACTTAAAGAAGGTGCTCCTGATTTGCCTTTATATGCCAAATCGATTATTGTTCCCGATGAAGATGCAATGGAAGTAGTAATATTAAGTACAAAGTATATCGAAATACCCAATATAAGCGTGGCACCATCAAAAGGAAATTTATTGCGAACAGTAAATCCAAACAATGTGCCTTATACTTATGGTATCGAATATCAGCAAAATAGCTTTTATCCTTCGTCTCTGGTATATTTGCGCGAACCATATATTATGAGAGACTATAGAGGACAAGCTATGGTAATTCAACCAATTCAGTACAACCCAATAACAAAAGTTTTGCGTGTATATACCGATATTATTTTTGAAATACGATCGACGGGTATTCCTGGAATAAATACATTTCAACGGACAAAAGCATTAACTTCAATAGACAGAGAGTTTCATGAAATGTATAAACGCCATTTTATCAACTACTCTGAAGCTTCAAAATATACTCCTTTAAGCGATTTGCCGGGGAACATGCTTATTATATGTCACGATAATTTTATGACAGCCATGCAGCCATTTGTAAACTGGAAAATAATGAAAGGAATACCTACTACAATGGTTGCTGTTTCGACTATAGGGAATACATCTACAGCAATAAAAAATTATGTTACAAACTATTACAATACTAACGGATTAAAATATTTACTATTGGTTGGTGATTTTGCTCAAGTAACATCACCTACAGCCAATATTGGCGGTGTAAATGGAGCAAAAGATAACGAATATGCTTATGTGGTTGGGAATGATAGATATTTGGATTTTTTTGTGGGACGATTTTCGGCAGAAACAACTGCTGATGTACAAACACAAGTAGATAGGACGATATATTACGAAAAACTGTTAAATAGTGGCGATTGGCTTTCATCTACTGTAGGGATTGCATCTTCCGAAGGCCCCGGCGACGATAATGAATACGATTACCAGCACATTCGCAATATACAAACCGACTTAATGGGATTTACTTATACAACAAAATACGAGTTGTTTGATGGTAGTCAAGGAGGCTTAGATGCTCCTGGCAATCCGACAGCAGCGAATGTATCAACTGTTGTTAATCCGGGAACAGGTTCTATTTTTTATACAGGTCATGGCGGCGATACTCAATGGGTAACTTCTGGATTTAGCAACACAAATGTAACAGCATTAACAAATGTTAATAAATTGCCTTTTATTTATTCAGTTGCATGTGTGGTAGGAAGTTTTAATAATGGAACGTGCTTTTGTGAAGCATGGTTAAGAGCAAAACAAACGAGTGGACCAACAGGAGCCATCGCACACATGGGCTCAACAATCAATCAATCATGGAATCCACCTATGGAAGCACATGATGAAATGGTTGATATTCTTGTAGAAACATACTCAAACAATATAAAAAGAACTTTTGCAGGAATAGGAATCAATGGTTGTCATAAAATGAATGATACGTATGCCGATTACAACATGACCGATACATGGACCATATTTGGCGATCCTAGTGTGATGATAAGAACAAAAAACCCCATGAATATGACGGTTTCTCATTCATCTACAATTACAGTGGGAACGACAACGCTCGATGTTAATTGTAATGCAAATGGTGCATATGTTGCTGTAACAAAAAATAATCAGATATTAGGGGTAGGTTATGTAAGCAATGGATCTGTTCAAATAAATCTTAATCCTGCACCAACGAACATCGGTGATACATTAATTGTTTGTGCAACGGCATTCAATTATGTTACATACATAGGTTCTGTTGTAGTAATAGCAAACAATATTCCTATAGATGCCCAATTATTATCAATAGTTGAGCCTATTACAAGTTATTATTGCTCAGGAGTATCTGTGAGTCCAAAAATTATTATGAAAAATTCCGGAACTCAAAACTTAACATCGGCAACAATTAATTATCAAATAGATGGAGGAGCAACAATTTCTCAAAATTGGACAGGAAATTTAGCAACAGGCCAAACCGATACTATAATTATGCAACCTTTTGTATTGACCAACGGTAATCACACATTCCGTAGTTTTATTACCAATCCCAATAATGGTAGCGATGGATTCCCTTCTAACAATGAAAAAATTATTAATTTTAGTGTTACATCAGGAAATATCTCGGTCAATTTTACAGCCGATAAAACTTCGAGTTGTGATGCTCCTCTTACAGTGCAATTTACAAGCAATGTTCAAAATGTTACATCGTTATTATGGAATTTTGGCGATGGAACTACCAGCACCCAAGCAAATCCAAGTCATACATACTCAAATTTAGGGACCTATACTGTAACTTTAATTGGCAATGCAAATATCTGTGGCACTTATTCCGAAACAAAAACTAATTATATTAGTGTAGGTGCACCTGTTCCTGTCATTGCTGATACTACTATATGTATGAATGCTAATGTTACATTACAGGCTTCCGGCAGCGGAAATATACAATGGTACGATAATCCTTCTTCTACGCAACCTATAGCAACCGGGAATACATATTCATTACAAAATGTAACTCAAAATACAACGGTTTGGTTGAATCAAATAGTTACAAGCCAACCCGTTTATGGTGGCAATTTACAAAGCAGTACCAATGGTAGTATATTTACAGCAGCAACGGAACATTATCTGGTATTTGATTGCACAAGTCCTGTAACATTGGTTTCCGTTGAAGTTAATGCAAGTACAGCGGGCAACAGAACTATTCAACTTAGAAATGCTAGCAATACTGTTTTACAGTCGGCAACAGTCAACATCCCACAAGGAATTAGCCGTATTACACTTAACTTCAATATTCCTGCTCAAAACGATCTTCGTTTAGTAGGGCCAGTGAGTCCAAATTTGTGGCGTAATAATTCAGGATGTTCATATCCTTATAACATTGGCAACGTAATTTCAATTAAATATAGCTCGGCATCTACCAACCCAACAGGATATTACTATTACTTTTATAATTGGGAGGTAAAAGGTCCCGATTGCTCAAGTGCAAAAGTTCCTGTTCAAATATTTGTTAGCGATATAACACTAAATACAAGTACTACAAATGAAACAGCACCCAATATGAACGATGGAACAGCATCGGTTACTGCAACAGGAAACGGTCCTTTTACATATTTATGGAGTAATGGAGCGACAACTTCAACAATTACTGGGTTAACCGGAGGAACTTACCAAGTAACCGTAACGGATATATACAATTGCACAAAGACAGAAACTGTTGTTGTAGAAACATCAACATTTGTTAATAATGATATAAAAGATCAAGTAAATATTTATCCCAATCCAGTTAATGATTATGTTATAATTTCATATCCTCAAATATCGAATTCAAAAATCGAAGTAATTGATGCTAATGGTAAAATATTGTTTATAAATGTAGATCCTCTTAGCCATACACAGGTAAAATTAAATGTTGCTAGCTTAGCCAAAGGTGTTTATACTATAAAAATATATAATGAAAATCAAGCAATAATCAGAAAGCTAGTTAAATGATACACAAACTATCCTTGTTTGATTGTACCGGTTGAAAAATCAAGCTCCGACCCGTATAAGCTGTGTGGTATTAGATAAATAATAAATGTAACAATACAAGCAATAAAGTACCATCGCGGGTGGTGGTACTTTTTATATAACAGTAAGGCAATGATCCAGAAAATAAAGCTTAATAAAACTTTATTGTCGGTTAAATCGTAACCATATGGGAACCCTGCCCAAAATTCATTAAAAGCATATTTTTGAACTATAGGACCCAATATAAACCCTCCAATAAAAATGAATATTATCGTTAGTTTTGCCCAATAATGGACTTTTGTATGCTTTCTAAGGGCTAATATTCCTGTATAATTCGACAATAACATACCACCAAACATAAATAAAATGTGAAGAATTAAGATCCATTCAGGCACTTCCCCTTTATATCGAACTATAATATCATGTTTACATAAATATCGTACTTCTGCATTATTTTTATAAAAAATATTATAAGCATATTTTCCTGCAGGAGGTAAATCGGGGAGTTGATATGAATAATGTTCGTTAATTAATTTCATTGGTTCAATGATGAGCGAATCTGAAGTTTTATACCGCTTAAAGGCAATAAATGCAGAATATCCGTCAACAATAGGAACAGTAATTTGTGTTTGGCTTCCGATTTCAATGGAACGAGGTAATTTAAAACGTATGGTTTTATTTTGAAGCAAAATTTCACCTTTAATGGGATAGGTTGGACCCGTAAGTCGCTGAAAAACAGCAGCAGCCATCGTAATGATGGCTGCAATTATCCAAAATAATATGTTTTTAATCATAAATTAATCTCTACGTCCTAAGAATAGTGCAATATAGTATAACAATGTTGCCAATGAAGCTAATGCAGCAACAACATACGTATATGCAGCCCATTTTAATGCATCTTTTGCCTTAGGATATGATTGCGAAGTAGTTATGCCGCTATTTGTGAGCCAAACAAGTGCACGTTGGCTAGCATTAATTTCAACTGGCAAAGTAATAAAGCTAAACAGTGTAGTTGTAGCAAATAATATTATTCCAGCAAGCATTACATAAGGAAATGTTTCGAGTAGCAATATTCCGGCAAGTAAAACCCATTGTACCCATTGCGAAGCAAAGCTAACAACTGGCACAAGTGTAGATCGCATTTCCAAAAAAGCATAAGCATGAGCATGCTGAATGGCATGACCACATTCGTGAGCCGCAACAGCAGCTGCAGCGACATTCCGACCATTGTAAACTTCGGGACTAAGATTTACTGTTTTGTTGGCAGGGTTGTAGTGATCGGTTAAATGTCCCGGCACAGAAACTACTTTAACATCGTAAATTCCATGATCGCGCAGCATTTTTTCTGCTACTTCTTTACCACTTAACCCATAGTTTGTGGGGATTGACGAATATTGACGAAAACGACTTTTGAGCTGGTAGCCAATAAACCAGCTAATTAGCATAAAAATGCCAAAAATAATCCAAATAGGTCCAATTACCATAGTTCAGTTTTTTTACAAAACTAATACAAAAATATTTCCAAAAATATGATACTGACAATTTGTCAAGGGTTTATAAGAATTTTTAAGATACAGGATTCTTTTTTCGATGTAAGTTGAATATAATATAAACCACTTGGCATGTTTGCAATATCAATTGTATTTGTATTTTCGGATAAAACGTATTCATATATTTTTTGCCCCCAAGAGTTGTATAGTGTTAATGTTGTCAAATCTGTAATGTTCGAAACATATAAAAACTCTTTAGCAGGATTGGGATAAACTAACATATTTTTGGTTAATTTTATTTCTGTCGAAGTAATTGGGTTGTAATATAGGTCAATAGTGTAAAATAGTCCATTGCGATAAACTTTTGCAGCAAATGCACGAATATTTGCGTTTGTAAGCCAGTAATATTCATAACTGGTGGGTCGAGTGATAGTATATCCAAAATTAAGCGACTCACTGTAAACAGTATCTTTAATATCAATTATATGTTTTACTCTGATACAAGGATAGCTACCAAAAGGAGTTATAATTGTTCCCCATCCGTCGGCAATATGTTTGCGTTTAATGGTTTGTCCATAATATCCATATCCAGGTATTGGCAATCCATATTTAGATACTGACGAATCGGTTGTTCCGTATGTTAATGGCAGTTTAAAATATAGTTCAGGATTATCGTATTTAACGGGAGTTTGTACACCATTAATGGTTGCACCAAAACCTGCTTTACGGTAGTAATTATTAGCTTTTTTAAAAAAATCGTAATATTCAGAAACTTCTAATCCGGTACCTAATGAGGGTGGTGTTTGATTTATATATGCTTGGTTGGCTATAAGCATGTTGAAAACAACGTTATATACTATTGGAGTTTGAGTAACAGAAATAATGGTATCGGCTCTTTGATTGTTAGGATTAACTGTGCTAAAATCCCATGTATAATTAGTTCCCGTTGCATTTGGATCGAAATTATTTATCATTCCTGTTTTATAATGAATGGTGTCATTTACTGTGGGCAAATGGTTTTGCGTAATGGTAATTTGACCGAGTACAATTTTTGAAAAAATCAAAAAAAATCCAACAAGTTTGTTTTTCATAGAAAATAAAATTTGAACAAATATACAAATTGTTCAGAAAAAAAAAGAGACTGTTTTTTAAAAACAGCCTCTCTTAAAAGTTATTGATTGCTTAAACTCTAAACGTCAAATTCGTATTTATTGACCAATTCGTGCAAAATGGGTTCAATCATGTTTAATAATTTTTGTTCTTTATCGTCGGGGTTGTTTTCATCGAAGTAAGTACTATTTAAGATGTCGCCGTTATTTTTCAAATACATTTCATTTCCTTCGATATAAACCACATGACCTCCGGGAAGTAATTGGCTAAGTAATGTTTTTTCTTCAGAATAACGAGCTTCATCTAAAATAATCAGATCGGCACCGCGATGAACTAATCCATAGTCGAAAATA
>JAOADU010000010.1 GCA_026417155.1 Bacteroidales bacterium
CCAAGTAGTGGTGTTAAAAAGTCTTTTAACTGTCGTGTAGTTATTAGAGTATCAAATTTTTTTTCAAAATAATCAACAATTTGTAATTTAATAGATCTGGCAGTTTCAACTAAAACTTTTTTATTTTCAGCATTAAAATCTATAGCATTGAATTGTGGATATTCAAATGCAAAATTTTTTATGAATTTAAGAATGCAATAATCTATTGTGTCACCTCCAATGCCGTATCCAACTTTTCCTAAAAGATCAATATGGTAAATTGGTTTTTGATTTTCTTCACTCTTATAAGCCTTAACAATTGTAGCATTGATAGTTGATCCACCCATGTCAAAAACTAAAATATTTTCTTCTTTAAACTGATTGTTGCCATTATTAAAGCGACTGTAATTACTTAAATAATAAAATAAAACAGCTTCTGCTTCATAAACATAACGTATTTCTTTGAATTGTTTTAAGTATTTAAAGCAATCAACCATATCTTGAATTTTGCTGATAGTAAAATTATTGGGAATAGCAATTACTGCTCTTTTAGGTTTGAAAACGCCATTATGTAAAAAATCTTGATTATTTAGTTTATTATTATTAATGAAATAAACAAGATCATTATATAATCCTTTAACAAGTAAAGAAGATAATTCCTTGCCAGTGAGCTTCAAAGTAAAGTTGTTCTTAAAAGTAATTTCCTTAATATCTTTAAAGCCAAGGAGTTTTTTTATTGATTGAAATGAAACTACATTTTTTGAACCAAATTTGGTTCTTGCAGATGTTCCATATTTATATAGTTTTTCAGGAATTTCGCCATTGTTGCTAATATAGTCTTCTGTAATTTCAAAAATTAATTTTGAATCAATGACTTTATGTTTATGCCTATCTTCAATAACAGTAATATTTTCAGCATGATTACCGATAGCAACACAAGAACCTGTTGTTCCTGGATCAAAAGATACCCACAAATCACCTAAATCTTCTCCAATGTGAAATTTATACTCAATAGTTTCTCTTATCTCAGATTTAATGAAAAGTAGTCTTGTTTCTATTGTCAATACTTCAATTGTAAATTTTATTAGCTGTGGTTCCGTCAATTTTATATTTATATCATTTTGTCTTAAACAGATTAAAAATTTAAATTTGTTATGTTTATCAACTTTTAATGGCATCAAATTCCCTTTCGAAAACTCTTTAATTTTATCGAAATCCAGCTTTAAAAATAAATCAAAGCCATCTGGAATGTTTTCGTCCTGAATAGTGCAAAATATTTCAGGTTTCCAATTAAACGGATAATAGTTTGATTTATATAAAACAAGCCCTTCAACAATAATACTATCATGTTGTGTGTCCCAATGTTTGTAGGGAGTAAGGAGTTTACCGTACTTTTTATAATTTATTGTTTCAAAAGAATCTAAGTAGCCATTTAATGCCAATTTGATTTTCTTAGGTTTGCCTATTACCACCAAATAAATAATAATAAGTAAAAAAACAATTATAGGAATCACATAATACATAATAATTATTGTTGTTTGGGTTGTAAAAATAACATTTTCTTTGCTTATAAGTCGTTCCGCGGTGTAGATAAAATTCAAAGGACTTGCTTCAGATATTGAATAAGAAGCATTTACTTTATATTCAAACTTTATAAACTCAAAATTCCTACTGTTTATTATAGTGTCAAGAATCACTTTAAGCGATGGAATAATATATAAATTTTTTGACTTGTTAAATCTCATTAAATCATTATCCGACGTATAATTTGAAATCCATTTATTTTCTGAAGTTAGTTTGGCAATTGTTCCTGAAAATAAAACTGTTGATGAATCATTCTTAGGAATGCTTATTTTTAGACTAATCTCAATGGGCTTCAAATTATCATTATGTGTAAATCGTATATGACTTTCAGGTATTTTGAACTTTTCACTTCTATAACCTCTTTGCACTAATTCAATATCAGAATCAATAAAAATAGAAACATCTTCAGGATTGTATTTGCCAGCTTTGGGTTTAATTTTATATCCAATAATGCTAATTGGTTTTTGTGTTATTGTGCTATCAAAAGTAAATTCAAAATAATCTATCTTATAATAAGCTGCGGAAAGCTTGTCTGTAAAGGATTTTATCAAATTCGGTGCAGAATATTTTGGTAATACTTTATCATTTGGATAATTATAAATTTCCCTAATTCTATTAAAGTCCATTTTATTACCATGCATTGATCCTGTTAAAAAGTCGCTTAAAATAATAAGCACATATTCTTCCGAAAATTTTGATGTATCAATTTGGGATAACACGATAGGATAAACATAGTTAGACATAGATACTCCATCCCCAAACTCAGAGGGAGTAGGAGTAATAGAAAATGCTTGATTAAAAAAGTCTGATACTGTATTATTTTTACTTGAATAGAAATCTGACCAATAAAATTTTTTGTCTTTTATAAATGTTCTGCAAAATTCAGAAATAATATCTTTCAAAGTATAATTTTGCTCTGTCCATTTTAATCTATTAAATTCGCTACGAGCAATATTAAATTGAAAGAATGAAATCTCGTCTTTTTCGGGATCAAAAAAAGTTAGTCCATTTTTTCTCTCGTTTATGAGATTAACCAAATTTGCTTCACTGTAGTTAGTAATAGTTTTATTATCAAATAAATTGATAAGTGTATTTTTAAAATTACTATTTGATTTTTCTGCTTTTTTAAAAGGGGGTGAAATATCATAAGCTATAATGAAATGTCTTCTAAACCTTTGTTGTGCCTGAACGGAGTTTATAGTTAAAAATTGTAAAAGTAAAATCATTAGATAGAAATGAAAGAATAGGCTTTTTGATTTAGGCGAAGTTTTTGCTAGTATTTTGAGCAAAAAGTAATGTACCAATTGTACACATAAGTGCCTTTTTTCTTCTTCTTGGTTGGCAAAATAATTAAATCTTTTGCCTTTCATTTTCATATCGTTTTTCTGTTATAAAACATTTAAAGTTTGTTATAGTCGTTATCGCTGTTTTTTTTCGGTTGTTGGTCATGTATTGTGTGTATATGCAGTAACAGATTATAAGCACTTTCATGCATGTTTATCACAAAGATATTTAGAAGTAATATTCTTCTTCGATTTTCAACAATACTTTCTATTGCCATATGCAAGCTTTAATTCGATATTTTAAATACACTTGTTTAACCATAACCAACAACTTTGCATCACCAATGGTTAGTATGTGCAAAAAAATAAAACCTAATAGAATTAAACCAACTGTAAATCCACCATCTTTTCCAAATGATAAAGAGAGGTTGTGATAAACTATAATTAGTATTATAATATTTACAATTGGAATCAACATAAGTAATAGCCACCACGAAATATTACAATAATTTCTTAAATTACAATTCTGTTGTAAAAAGGTGCAATTGCTGCCCATCTAGCTTTACCTGGTTTAGAAAAGATTGTCCACATTGATGCAATCATTAATATTATAAATATAATGATATTTACTTCCATATTGAATTAATTTAAAATTCCTACTCGTATGACTTTTCGATTACGCCCCGTTGTTTTTGAGTGGGTTCTGGTCTCCACTATCGTGAATTAAATTTTCTATGTTATTGATTTATACATTAGGATGTGTCAAAATAATTCAGTTGTCTTTTATGGGTCATACTGTTGTGTCATTTATTTAACTTGCCTTAAATTCGTTTATTTACGCCACTTTATTGCACCGTGCTCCCATTTTTGGAAATATTGACGCATAAAGTTGCGTTTTATTTTCATAAGCAAAAATAAGTAATATTTACAAATTACCAAACGGAGATTTTAATTTTTTTAATTTATTTTTGCGAAACATTGGTATATTATTTCGCAGTTCATTTGCCCAAATTATTTTTGTATATAACGCCATTGGGTTTTGGCTATTAATACGTTAAGCTTTTGTTAGTTCTTTGCTTTGTTGCTAGCTCGCTTATATTCGAAGCAAAAGTAATAATTTACATTCTACTTAAGATGTAGAAACTTCTTTTTTGGTAAAGTTTAATTTTCAAATGATTATACGGTTTATTTCATTAAAAATTAAACTTTGTAAAGTATGTAAGTTGCTGAAAAAATTCACAAGATGCGATAAATCAATAGCTGAGATTTAGCAAACAGCTATAATTAAATGCAATTGAGTTAAACTATTTATCGGGCTGATTGGGGCAATTTTTTAGCTGTTTTAATAATTCTTTTTTAAACATTCGATCCGATGAGTATAAAATTACTACTTTACGAATAGGTAATACTTTTTTAAATTTTGCATGATACTCAGCAAGTAATTTGGCTTCGGCAACTTCCAACTCAATGTATTTATCGGCAAGCTCGACCATTTCTTTATCGCTAATGGTTGTATTATTGTCTAATTGTGTGTATAAATTTCTTTGTGCATCGAAAATGTCGTCTTTCTTTTTTTCAAATTCATTATATAATGGCCAAAAAGCTTGAGCTTCTTGAACAGTTAAGTCGAGTTTATTTGTTAAAAATGCAACTTTTTGTGCTTTTATTTGTTCGCGATGCTTACATTGTTGATGTTGAGAATATCCGTTTTGCAAAAACAAAAACAAAGCAGTTGCTATGAATATAGTTTTCATATATTTATTGATTTAAGTTATCATTGTAAATAATATCATCATTCAATGTTTCGTCGAGTAGAATATTTTCAAGAGTTTCGGGTTTGATTTCTTCGGGTTTAATATCGGTGGTAAGCAAGTAAACAATATCGGATTCGTCAACATTGGCTAATACAATATCGTCGAATGTTTGTTGTGTAATGTTCTGTTTAGGTTTTACGGAATTGTAAATAAAATGAAATACTCCATACGAAATAAATACGAATGAAATGAACGCTGCAGCTAAAGCCAATTGTTTTTTGGCTATGATAAAAAGGCTTTTTGATGATTGTGATGGTGGAATTTCGTTAATTTGCTGCAAAATATTATTAGGTAATTGCTGAAAATAACCATCGGGTACTGTAAATGGTTGTCTTTTATGTGTATATTTTTGATTCATATGTATTTGATTATGTAATTTTGTCTAAGTTTAATGGTTGTTGTAAAAAATTTTCTATTTTTTTTACAGCATGATGGTACGAAGCTTTTAATGCACCCACAGAAGTATCTAAAATTTCAGATATGGTTTCGTAAGGCATTTCGTCAAAGTATCGCATGTTAAAAACAATACGCTGTTTTTCGGGCAAAAGAAGTATTGCTTTTTGGAGTTTTAAATCGGCTTCGTTTCCATCGAAATAAGGATCGCTTTCGAGTCGTGCAATCCATTCTTCGGCTTGCGAATCTTTTGAAAAAAAAGAAAATCGGTTTCTTTTTTTTAAAATACTTAATGCTTCGTTGGTGGCAATTCTGTAAAGCCAGGTATATATTTTAGATTGGTGTTTGAAATCGTAAATAGCTTGCCAAGCTTTGATAAATGTATTTTGAAGTGCATCGTCGGTATCGTCATGGTCTAACAAAATTTTTCGGATATGAAAGTATAAAGGTTGCTGATATTTTTCAATTAGTTCTTTAAATGCTTCGTGAGGCGAGTTATTGCTAATGATTTGCTCTAGTAATTCTTCGTCGCTTTTGTGTTTCTTCATTGTGTTTAGTAATTCTTGCGAGCAATTACTTTTTGGACAGCTTTAATAATGGCTTCGGTAGTCAATCCATATTTTTGCATGAGTTCGTCGGGAGTTCCGCTTTCTCCAAAACAATCGTCCATTGCTACAAATTCTATGGGTAGCGGTAAGTGTTCGGCTAAGAGTTGTGCAACGGCATCGCCCAATCCGCCATTTTTAAGATGTTCTTCGGCTGTAACCACACATTTTGTTTTTTGTACTGATGATAAGATGAGTTTTATGTCTAATGGTTTAATCGTATGAATATTAATTATTTCAGCATGAATGTTCATTTCTTTCAAAATATCCCATGCTTCAAGGGCTTTCCACAGCATGTGTCCGGTGGCAATAATGGTAACGTCAGTTCCTTCTTCAAATAATATTCCTTTGCCAATAACAAATGGTTCGGAAGTTGAAGTAAAGTTAGGAACCACAGGACGGCCAAAGCGTAGATACACAGGACCATTCCATGCCGCTGTAGCAAAGGTAGCTAAATAAGTCTGATTGTAATCGGCCGGATTGATGACAATCATGTTGGGCATCATTCGCATAAGACCAATGTCTTCCATTATTTGATGAGTAGCTCCGTCTTCACCTAAAGTAATGCCTGCATGCGAAGCTGCCAATTTTACATTTTTATTGGAATATGCAACTACCTGTCGGATTTGATCGTAAACTCTACCGGTAAGAAAGTTAGCAAATGATCCGGCAAAGGGAATAAAACCACCATTAGCAAGACCTGCAGCTATACCTATCATATTAGCTTCGGCAATTCCAACTTGAATAAATCGAGTAGGAAAATTTTTAGCAAATTCTTCCATTTTTAGTGAACCCGTAAGGTCGGCACATAGAGCAACAACTGCTTCGTTTTGTTTTCCTAATTCAAGTAATGCAGCTCCAAAACCACTTCGAGTGTCTTTTTTATCTGTTACAATATACTTTTTCATAATTTACTTGACAGTTATAGGTATTGATGTATCGCTTTTAATCGTAAATTTTTTTTCGATAGAATAAGCAATTTTTTTTGTGTTTTTACTTCTCCAAACAACGCGATAGTTGCCCGGAAGTAATGTGTATGTTTGGCGAGTTTGTTCAGGGTCGAGATTTATTACCCAGTCGAGTTTATTATCTTTTTCTTGTAAAATGGCTCCATATCCTTGTGCATCAAAGATTAAAGTAACCATTCCAGGATTGGGAATTTGAATGGTTGTTGTATGATTGGGACGAATATTTACTTCGTTAATATATAAGCGTGGTAATGTTAAAATTTCTAGATCATAATTTCCTATTAATAATCGGGAAGATTCGTTAATACTTTGTACATGTAAAATTTGCGGATTATCTTTTTTGCGTATGAGGCATTTTACATCTTTAAAGTAAATGGTATTGGCTTTTACAATTAAATTCCCTTGGGCAGCATTGGTTCCCACAATGGTGTGTTTGCCGGGAGTAAGTTTTACACTATCAATATAAACGGGTGGAATAGTATGAACAGTAATGCTGTATTGTATTAACGGATCGATAATAAGTGTATCGGGATTTCCTTTGTTGTTAAGCGAATGAACAAAATTGTATATAATTTTTCCTGTTTTTTTTTCGTAAAATGTCATGCTTACATCCGTTTCTGTTGGATTTTCATTTGCATCAAGAAGATTTACTTGCATGGTTGTATTGTTCAGTGCTTGAGTTATGACAATACCTAAAGCACTTTGAAACTGTTTTTCGCTAGCTGCATCAAAATATTGTCCTACACATTCAAACGATTTTTTAAAGTCGGCATCTAATCCTACTCCAATGACAAAGGGTTTGAGGAAAATCTTTTGCTTTTGTAATTCAATAGAAACGGCACAAGGGTCGCCATCACAGGCTTCTATACCATCTGTAATAAGTATTACAATGTTTCTACTAGGAGTGCTTTTGGGGAAGTCTAGTGCAGCGGCTTCGAGTGATCGGGCTATAGGAGTTGTGCCTTTAGGTTCGAGTTTTTGAATAACATTTTTAATTTCGTCTATATTATTCTTTTTGAATGGTACTTCGAGTCGTGTGTCGCTGCAGTCTTGTGGAGGAACAGGCTTTTGATGCCCATAAACCCGTAGAGCGAGTTCTACATTTTCTAATCCTTTTAAACTGTCGAGCAGTTGTATCATGAGTCGTTTGGCGATGTTTATACGAGTGTCCGATTCCCATTTTGCCCACATGCTTTGTGAGGCGTCAAATACGAATAAAATACGAGTAAGTGTGGGCTGATTGGATTGTGCGTTAATCCAATTAGCAAGTAAAAATAAGGCAAAGTATAAATAGAATTTTTTCATTAAAAATCGCCTAATGTTTCGGGCAATTGTGATAATGCTCGTTGTGCTTGTTCGTCGTTGGGAGGTGTGCCATGCCATTTATGTGTGCCCATCATAAAATCGACACCTTTTCCCATTTCGGTTTTCATTAAGATAACAATGGGTTTTTCTTTGCCAGTAAGTTGTTTTGCATGGTGCATGGTGTGTAAAATTTCCTGAAAATCATGTCCGTTCATTTCTAAAACAATCCAGCCAAAGCTGTCCCATTTGGCATATAAATTTCCAAGCGAGCAAACTTCGTCTACGGGTCCATCTATTTGCTTACCATTATAATCGACAGTTACGATTAGGTTATCAATTTTTTTTGCGGCAGCAAACATGGCAGCTTCCCAAATTTGTCCTTCTTGCAATTCGCCATCGCCTGTAAGAGCATATACGAGAGAGCGATCGTTATGAAGTTTTTTTGCAATAGCTGCTCCTATTGCTACAGAAAGACCTTGTCCTAAGGAACCACTGGCAACTCTAACACCTGGTAAGTGTTCGGCAGGGGTGGGGTGTCCTTGTAAGCGACTATTTAATTTACGGAATGTTGAAAGTTCGGAAATGGGGAAGTAACCTCTTCTCGCTAAGACACTATACCAAACAGGAGAAATGTGTCCGTTCGATAAGAAAAAAAGATCTTCGTTTTGTCCGGTTAAAGTAAAATGAGGGGGATTAATATTTAATATTTCAAAGTAGAGGGCAACAAAATAGTCGGCACAACCTAATGAACCTCCCGGATGTCCTGATTTGGCAAGGTGTGTCATTCGAATAATATCACGTCTTACCTGAGTTGCTATTTTTTCAAGTTCTTTGATATTTGTCATAATGGATCAATAGCTTTATTTTAATTTTTTTCTTTCGCGTCGTTTTTTTATGTAGTCTTGAAAGTTTTCGCCACTTTCGATAAGTTTTTTCAATAAGTTAAAGTAAACGGTAACAAACAATAAAATAGTCATTAAAAAGATGATAATTATATTGTACCAATAGGTATCAATGTAAAGTCCATAGATATTTTTTCGTGGAGCATAAAAATGTGCAGCAAAAAAGCCTGGTTTGGGATCTAAGAATATGGGGTCGGCTTTTTGATAGAGGCGATGATTGTATTCTACAATTTTATTTAATTCCGTTTCGTTTCTAACAAATTCTTTTAAATTGTCGTTGTAGTAATCTTTTTTAAGCTTGATGAATGCTTCTTTTTTCTCGGGAGTATCTTGCATGGAGGTCATAATTTTATCTTTTTCGGCACTTGCTTTATTGTATTTGTCAATATAATAACGATTTAATTTATTAAAATAATCTTCGAGTTGTTGTAATATTTTTTCGTTTACGTTGTTGTAACTAAGTTGTTCTATGTTGATAGGACATTTTACTTTTTTGTTTTGTTGAATTTCATCTTTGATTTCATTTTTTAATAACAAAATAGCATCTTCAACTACTTGTTTTTTTTGAGGATTATTGATGTATGTTCTGATATCTATTATTTTGTTATGTAATGAACGAAGCCAGAAGTCTTTACGAAAGTTGGCATAACTTGTAATTTTATCATACGGATAAAATTGTTTTTCGTATTTATTCTCTTTAAATTGATAAACGGCAAGTGCCTCATAAGCCCATCGGGCCGTAATAATTTGACCGTAAAATGGTATAGAGCTTGGACTACTAATATCGGGGTTGAGTTTATCGTATTTTACAATGATACCACTAAGTATTAATTGAGGAATTACTAAAAATGGAATGAGAATATAAATAGTTACAGCAGAATTGAAAGCATCGGAAATATTTAAGCCCATCATATTCGACGACAACCATGTAATAAACAAAACTAACCAAAATTGCCAGTACATGCCTTTAATTCCTAAAATACTATTGCCAATAATAACAAATGCTGCAGCTTGGTATGCTGAAAGAACCATTAAAATAAAAGTTTTACTAAACAAATAGCTTCCCCAGCTTAAATTAAGATATTTTTCACGCTTGAGAATCTTTCTGTCGCGGAATATTTCTTCGGCACTAACTGTTAAACCAACAAATATGGCAACAATAACAGCCATAAATAAATATACAGGAATGTTGCTATTTTCGTTAAAAGTATAGCCCGATTCGTTAGCAACATCGACACTGTAATAGCGAATTATAAAAGATAATAAAAATGCCAATAAAGGCGATTCTAAAAGGTTAATGATTAAATATTGTTTGTTGGCAAGTTTAGCCAATGTATCGCGAATGGCAAAAATTCGAAACTGCTTTATGCGTCCGGGAATTTTAAAGAAAATAGTAGGAAGTTTATAGGTCGCGTCAAGTACAGGTTTTTCCGTGGCATTATTGAATGTATTGCTATCTTTAAAATGAAGATGCCATTCGGTGGGTGCAATACGACGAGTGCGGGTTGGATTGCCATATTCGTCGAGTACAGGGGTTTCTACAATATTAAAAATTTGTTCGGGATTAACATTACCACAGGTAGGACATTCGCTTTCGCTCCAATTGGCTTGATGGGTTTTCGATTTAAAATACATAATGGATTCTACAGGATTTCCGTCGTAAATAAGGTAGCCTCCTGTATCAAGTATTAACAATTTATCGAACATTTTAAATATTTCAGAAGAGGGTTGGTGAATAACGACAAAAATGAGTTTCCCTTTAAGGGTAAGTTCTTTTAGTAAATCTAAAATGTTTTCTGAATCGCGCGATGATAAACCAGAAGTAGGCTCGTCGAGAAATAATATTGCTGGTTCACGAATAAGTTCTAAGGCGATGTTAAGACGTTTTCGTTGTCCGCCGCTAATTTTTTTGTTTAAAGGCGAACCAACCTTCATGTCTTTTATTTCGTATAAGCCTAAATTTTGTAAGGTTTTGAGTACAAGCCGTATAATTTGAAATTCAGTTAGATTATCGAAACAAAGCTTAGCATTATAATATAGGTTTTGAAAAACAGTAAGATCTTCAATAAGTAAATCATCTTGTGAGACGTAACCAATAAGTCCTTCAAGTTCTTTGTTCTCTTCGTCGTATATGCTTTTTCCATTGATAAGAACTTCGCCGCTGGTTGGAGGATAGTTGCCATTAAGCACATTCAATAATGTTGTTTTTCCGGCACCACTTGCTCCCATAATACCCACAAGGTTGCCCGATTCGGCAAAAAAAGACATTTTATGAAGTCCAATTTCTCCACCTTTGAAATGATACTCTATATCATTAGCTTCGAATAGAATTTTTGATTCGGAAAGCTGTTCGTTAAATATGGTGATTATATCGGAGTAATAAATGGGCTTGAATTTTGTAGATGCACGAAGTGTACTGCCTGGCGAAAAGTTGTATATTTTGTGAGGTTGTAATAATTGACCATTTAGGAATAATTCTTTTTCGCCTAAATAGCGTAAAAAGTACATGTTTGCAATGCGAATGTGTAAAAAGCGAATTTGACCTTCAAAAGTTTCTCTGTAAAGATGTTTTACTTTTGGATGTTGGAAAGCTTTTTGACTATCAACAATAAGGACGCGAGAAGAATTGGGAAGTGTATCAAAATTATATAATACAAATGCTTTAATTCTAATGAATTCATCGTTTGGTATATTGAATGTGTCTGAAACGGCTTGTACAAATTCTATTTCCTGATCGGAAATTACTTCAGAATCGGACTTAATAAATTCGAAAAGACGAATTAAAACAATAACTTTTTGTTTAATGGTTAATTCTTCGTTAATAGCGGTGCATATTTTTAAAACTTTAACTGAGCTTCCGGCTATACGTTTTTTCTTTTTTGTAGAGTCTTCTTCAGCTACCTGATATTGATTGTAAAAGTCATTGAATACTTCCAGATATTCGTTTACTAATTCCGTGTTTAATTGTTGTTTGAGAAAGGATCCTACTACCTGACGGCGTTCTTCTAAATTGCTATCGGGTCGAGCAATAATGGCAAATAATTGCATAAGTGCTTTTAAAATCCTTTCGCTCATATACGTTTTTTTTTAAAATAAAAAAGGCATTGTATTTTCAGCCAATGCCTCCATATCATAAATAAATTTGTTCATTAATTATTGTTGTTTAAAGCCAATGAGCATATGAATAAGTCCTGAGCCTGAGCGGGCAGAAGGGTCGAGTTCGGCTTCGATAAGACAATCAATGGTGCTGGTAAATTTAAAATCCCAATATGTTGAATTTTTGTAATCTTTGTTGGTAAAAAGCAGATGTCGTTCTTTATCGTAAAGTGAAAAAATAACGTTCCCTTCCGATTGTCCTGCGGCAATGGCTATTCTGTATATTGTGCCACCATAAAATGTAACATGGAATTCGGCAATTTCGTCACCCGTTATGAGAGCTTTATATACCTGACCATCGCTAATAAAAGGAGGTTGAATATATTTGGAGCATATGCCTAAAGTAACTTCGCTTTGAGCAAAAGATATGTTCATTAATAAACTGAACAAGCCTATAAGGAAAATGTTTTTTAGTTTCATAGCTTGAATTATTTAACAATGGAAGTTCTTAATTTTTCAATTTTTTCGGTTATAGTTTTCAGTTGTTGGTCGGTAATAATTACTTCAGATTTGCTATTGATGATGGTCATTTTATTTTGTTCGTCAATAGTTGGTGGGGCATAAGTGTATTTAATATCAATACCATCAAAATCGTAAGCTAAATCGATTAATTGATCTGTTAGTTCGGCATATTCTTTTGAGTTGTTATAATATGGTGAGAGTAGTTTTATTAAATTGTCAAGTGGACGCTTTTGTTCAGCTATTCGAGTAATGATTTCTTGTTTTTTCGATTGTTTGGCAAGTTGAGTGAGTAAATATGTGCTTTCTATCCAACCGCCAGCTAAAATAAGCACACCTACATCGTTACGATTGTTGTCTTTTAAATATTGATCGGCTTTTCGGTACGAATTGGCAACAATATTCATTAATGAATCTTTGTTCCCAAGATTTGCTTCTATTCGGTTAACTGTTTTTTTATCGAAAGCATTTTCAATGTTTAATTCCTGCGATAAAATTTTAATGACGGAAAAATATTGAATGGCATCGGAATTTTGTTCATATAGGGTTAAATATCCCAAGTTTGAGCCATATACGCCAAGGTTTAACGCTTTTTCGAAGTTTGTAACGTAATTGTGCGATTTGTTGTATGGGTTGAGTAATGCTTTGTTATATGTTAAATTTGATTTTTTTACAAGAAAAGCAATTTCATATGGCGAAGGCATGCTAAATAATGTGTTTTCGAATTTAATAAGTGTAGGAGCACTAGAATCTATACTTTGATTAATGTTTGTTTCTACTTGATCATCATTTTGATTTCCCTTGCATGAAAATAGCAAAATGGCAATAGAAGCAAGAAAAAATAATACATGAAAATTTCGTAAAAGCCTTAAATACAGCATAGTATTTGTTTTGACAAATGAATATGCAAGTAAGAAAAAAAACATGAAACTTCAAAATAAAAAAACATAACGACATTTAATTTATGAACATAAATGAGTTAAAAGAAAAAAGCTGCCAAATATTGACAGCTTTTTCTTTGAGGATGTAAGATAGTTATAATTTATCAATTATTACTGTAGCGTACTCAATGCTTGTGCCTTGTTTAATTAAGATTCGATACATTCCTTTAGCATACGATTTCATGTTAATAGGAATGTGTTGCTTGGTAGATTGCTTTTCAACATCTTTGCTATATACTTTTCTTCCTTCTATATTGTAAATTTCGATGGTTAAGTTGCCCTTGTATGAAGATTCGATGAATAAATTGAAAACACCATTGTTAGGATTTGGATAGGCTTGTACCATAGAATTTACAGAGCTTAAAAGGATATTACTAATAATGACTTGAATAGTTTGAGTAGCAGTATCAGATCCGCAACTGTTAGATGCAATAAGTGTAACGGCATATAAACCGTCAGAAGTATAAACATGTGAAGTGTTTTGTGAATTGTCGGTAATGCCATCACCAAAATCCCAGAACCAGCTAGTAGCGTTGTTTGACATATCTGTAAATTCATATTCACCACCACTTATGTGTGTGATAGCAAAGTATGCTTGTGGTAATGAGGTAACATTAATTGAAACGGATTCTGTGGAACTACAGTTGCCGGAAGTGCCCGTAACGGTATAAGTAATATTTGTTGAAGGTGTTGCAATAACCTCATTGCCAGTTGTAGTGTTTAAGTATGTGGATGGTGTCCAAGTATATGAATCAGCACCACTTGCTGTTAATACTACACTTTCGCCTTCGCATATATCTGTAGCACTAGCTTGAATGAATATAGTGGGCGCACCGTCTTCAAATATTTCACCGCTTGCAACAACAGGACAATATCCGTCATCAACTGTTATAAAGTATATACCTGCAGAAAGGTTTATTGCGACAGCTGTTGTTTGCGAACCTGCATTAGTATCCCACTGGTATGTATAGTTTCCGCTTCCACCCGAAACAATTGCTTCCATTGAACCATTGTTCGTGCCACATTGTGCATTTGTTCCTACGATTTGAACTATTGGAAGCGGGTTAACAATAACGGTTACATGAGCAACATCCGAACAACCATTATTGTCGGTAACAGTAACATAATAGAGTGTTGATGTTGAAGGTGATACAACAATTGTAGCAGTATTTTCTCCAGTTCCCCACATGTACGAAGTACCTCCTGAGGCTGTAAGAGTAGTTGATTGTCCTTCGCAGATCATTACATCATTACCTGCGTTGGCTGTGGGTAGGGTATTAACTGTTACTGTTACATCATCGGTTGCTATACAACCATAAACATTTGAAACAGTAACAAAATACGTAGTTGTTGTTAAAGGAGAAACATTTATTGAAGCAGTATTTAAACCATTGCTCCAAATGTATGAATCACCTCCTGTTGCAGTCAGATTGGCAGAACTTCCTTGGCAAATGGATACATCGTTACCTGCATTTGCTTGAGGCTTAGGATAAACAGTTACTATTACCTGATCAGATGCAGTGCAACCATTTGCATCGGTGCCAATTACAGTATAAACATTTGTTCCTATTGGTGGATAGAAACCAACATTATTTACGACTCCATTGTCCCAAGCATATGATGTAGCTCCAGATGCACTTAATATTACTTCTATCCCTTCGCAAACTTCTTGATCATTACCAGCATTTACAATTGGTTTTTGGAGCACACTAATCAAAACGGCATCGCTATTAGTACAACCATTACTATCGGTTACAGTAACACTATACAGAGTTGATGTAGTAGGCGATACAACGATCGTCTGGGTATTTTCATTTGTATTCCAGATATATGAAACTCCGCCTGTAGCAGTCAATGTTGCTTGTGTGCCTTCACATATATCTTGATCATTGCCAGCATTAGCAATTGGTAATGATAATACTGTAACCGTAACATTATCAGTAGCACTGCAACCATTTGTGTCAAATACAGTTACGGTGTAAGTTGTGGTAGATGTTGGAGAAACATTGATTGATTGAGTAACAGAACCGTTACTCCATTGATAGGAGCTACCTCCAGAAGCAGTTAATATTGTTGATGAACCTTGGCAAATAGATACATCTTGACCTGCATCAGCTAGAGGTAAGCTATTTACAACTATATTAACACTAGCCGTACCTGTACATCCGTTAGCATCGGTAACGGTAACAGTATAATTTCCTGCTTGTGCCGTAGTGATATTGGTACGTGATGGATTTTGTGTATTAGCAGTCCATCCTCCTGGTCCCGCCCAGTTATATGAAGCCATTCCATTGGGCAATGAAGTGAGGTTGAGTGTAGCTCCAGCACAGAGTGGGCTATTGCTGGAAGCGGAAGCCGTAGGTGGTGTATTAATTACTACATTGGTTGATGCAGTAGCTGAACATCCTGTAGTTGAGTTTGTAACAGTAACATTATATGTACCAGCATGTGCTGTAGTTACATTTGTTCGGGATGGGTTTTGAAGTGTAGATGTCCATCCACCGGGTCCAGACCAATTATATGTCATTCCATTAGGTGATGAAACTAAATTTAATGTAGCACCAACACATATAGGGCTATTGCTAGAAGCAGTAGCTGTAGGTAATGGATTTACTGTAATTGTGAAGTTGTTGGAATACGCAACAGCACAAGATCCGCTTTTAACTTCAACTCTATAATCCCATGTTCCAGCTGTTCCGGGTGTTTCTGAATATGTATTAGTTGTGTTAGTAATATCTTGCCAAGCACCAGCATTTAACCGTTTTTGCCATTTTTGAATTGTACCAGTATATCCACTAACAGTCATGGTTCCAGTAGAAGCACCTAAGCAGATACTAGTATTTGGTCCTGACAAAGTTCCACCCACTGATGTTGGATCTACAATAATAGTATAAGTAGTTGAGAATGCAGATGGGCAAGATCCGCTTTTAACTTCGGCTCTATAGTCCCATGTTCCAGCCGACGAAGGAGTTTCGGAATAGGTAGTTGAAGTATTTGTAATATCAACCCATGCACCTGCATTTACTCTTTTTTGCCATTTTACAATATTTCCAGTGTGTCCGGAAAGTGTTAGAGTTCCAGTGTTAGAGCCAAGACAAATTTGTGTATTTGTTCCATTTATTGTTCCTCCAACAGAATTGGGATCATTTGTTAAGGTTACAGCGTTTGACAAACCCGATTCTACCCCTCCATTTATAGTTTTTCCTCTATATGTACCATTAGCAAGTCCTGTAAATGTATAAGTATTTGAGTTAGCATTAGCTGTTTGTAAAGTATTTCCTGAATTATCTGTTAACACAAATGTTTGATTTGCGGTTACAGAAGAAGTTATTGTAACTGATCCTGTTCCGCATCCAGGTGTAGAAGTGGCGGTAATTGTTGGTCCTGGGTCGTTATATTCAAAAATAGCATCAATCCATAATGAAGCAGCATCGCCAAAGCCGTTTTTAAAAGAATACCATGTTCCGGGTGTTGTTGCTCCGTAACTAAAGAATCCTGTTGAAGCGGTATCAATAGAACGAAAAGCAGTCATTACTCCGCAAAATTGATGTGTATTATAGTCATGAGTTGCGTCATAATTCAGTTCATAACCTACATAAAATTTACCTGTAATATTAACGGGGGTTGGGAAGGTTATAATATTATATTGTCCTTGTGTAAATGAAGTAATGTTCCTTGTTTCGGTATAAATTACCGTGCCAGGAACTCCCGAATTATCGTTCCATACAGTAATTTTAACAGTTTTACCAGTTCCTTGGGCCCGATAAACATACATGCCAAATCCGTATAATTTACCAGCATAGTTGTTATTAAAAAATTCAGCATATCTAAAAAATTTACCACTAGCATCGGCAGCATGTCCAGGGATTAAGCCATTAGTGTAGCCATAAACAGTTAAATTATCTGTTTCTATCATATTTGTGCAGGTGTCCAATCCTCCAACAATAACATAATCATCGGCAATTCCTGTATTATTTCCATGTGCGTTTGCAGTATATAGTGTTACATCAAACTTACCGGCACTATTGTATACAATGTTTGTAGGATTTTTTGCTGTGGAAGTACCGGGATTGCCATTTTGGAAAGTCCAACTCCAGCTGGTAGGTACACGTTGCGACCGGTCGTAAAAGTTTACGCTACCGGTTCGTGGAATGAATGGCTGTAAATAGATGTTTTTTAAGTTCCCTTCTCCGACAAACTTAGAGATGGGTGGACGTCCAATAACATTAACGAAATTATTAACAGTTTTAGTGTTGGCGCCGGCAGGATTAGCTGCTTTTAAAGAGACATTATACAACCCAGCAACATTATACACTAATTGAGCATTTTTATTTGTTTGCATTGTAGGAATTGCTCCTGGTGTAGTCCATTCCCACCATACAGGGTTATTAGTAGATTTATCATATATGGTTAAGGGATCTCCTTCGTATGTATTTATTTGTGTGTAGTTTTCATTACCAACAAAAATATCATCAAGAAACCAACTGTGAGCATCATTCCCTTGGTATCTGAAAGCAATGTAAATATTTTGGCCAGCATATGCCGATAAATTTATTGTAGTTTGTACCCAACTTGCAGTTACAGAACTAGGACTCCAAACCTCGGTAAAACTGGAAGGGTTAGTATTAGTGGTAGAAATTAATACGGAATTCTTACCTTGATATGTTCCTCCATAATATGTGGGATATTGATTATACGACCAGAATGTTAGCATAGCATTGGCAGGTAAGTTTGTAATTTGTGGTGTGATTAAATAACCATCTTGTAGTCCTGCAGCAGAATATACATGTGCAGCTGCTTTTGAACCGTTATTAGTATGATTAAATGCATTAGAACTTGCCCATTGTGAGCCTCCACCGTCAACGTTTAAAGCAGTCCATCCAGAGGGCGGGAAAGTAGATCCTTCAAAATCTTCTGAGAAAAGGGGATTTAACCCTGCAAAATTTGCTACAGGGGCAGTATAAGCACTTATTCCTAAACGAATGTTTGGTCTATTTGAATTAATGGTTCCATTATTTGCAGAGGGGTCTGTTGTTCCTGTCCATTGTTGATGTCTGCTTGTGGCTGTTGTGTACAGACAGTTAGATTGATTGTTTCCAGAACCATTAACTTTTGTTATAACCATAATATTTTTTCCTGCTGTATAAAGAAATGGTGTTTGTAAATTAAAGGTAAACCATCCTGTTGCGTTGGGCGTAAAGTTTCCTTGATAAACCAATGTAGCATCTGTTAATAAATTGTTAGCTGAATCTGCATTAGAAAATGCAGACAAGTCAGTATATTTTATCCAGATGCTTATGGTTCGGTTATCAGTTCTCAATGTTCCAACGTTCCATGCTACACTATTAATGATACACGAACCACCAATTTCAGAAGCTAAGTAAATAGATGCACTGACAACCCAACGTGCTGTGTTTGAAATTCCCAATGGAATAACACCACCTTGTGTTGTCCCTGTTCCAATTATAATAGGATTTGAAGGTGGAGTATATGCTGTTACTGTAATATAATTAGTAACAGTTTTTGTATTGCTTCCATATTGATTAGTAGCTTTTAGTGTAACAGCATAGGTTCCAGGGGTTGTATAAACAACAGATGGGTTACGAATAGTTGAGGTTGAAGGAATTCCTCCAGGGAAGGTCCATTCCCATTCGGTAGGATAATTGGTTGAAAGGTCTGTAAATTGAACAGTAGAGCCTGCTTGAACTGTAGTAGGAGTTGCGGAAAAATTAGCTACAGGTGGATTGGTGTTCCCATTAGGATCATATCCACTTAAAGTTGTGGGATTAGTACCGGCAGGGTCAAGCCAAGGTTTCAGTTGTTTGTCGGCTGTTGCCCCATTAGATTCCCAGTGGTAAGAAAATTTTCCATAATAATCAGTTCCCATAGGTCCGCCACAGTTCGAAGCCCCTCCTGTTAATGTTCCTACAACAAGTTTATTAGAGCCTTTAAATAAAGGAGATCCTGACGATCCGCCTTCCGTAACTCCTGCTCCATTAGTTGTAGTAGCCCAACTTAATAACCAATGGGCGTTAGTAGCTCCTCCTGTCCACGTTCCTGATGTGGGAGTGACCGTATATGTAGATATTTTTTTTGCATCGCCAGCCGGATGGTGAATACCAACACCGCCAGCTGTTATAGTTGTGTTTCGGTCCCAACCGTTAAAATAAGGATTCCATGAAAGTGGGGGATTAGAATTGAGTAAAAGTAATTGCATATCGCTACCACCGGCAATATCGCCGCCAGCTTTCATGCTACAACCCGTAATCATGTTATTGGGTGGAGTGCCAGTGTTTGCACAGCCAGGTCGTTCGTAATTGAAGTAGAATTGCCATACATTTTTATCGGCAGCTGATGCTGTTGCTCCACAGTGATATGCTGTCAGGAAATAGGGTTGACCATTTTGGAGTGTATTATTAACAAGAGTACCAGAACAATAATACCAACTGGCACCTTCTTTAAAAAATATGCGGGCAACGCCGCGTTTTTGTTGTTGCCAACCATCGCCTTCAGGAGAACAGTTGATATTGACCTGACATGATCCAGCGTCGCCTAAATCTTTAGTGTCTGAAAAAATACGATCGCGATATACGTAAATTAGCTCGGTAATTCTAAATGATCCTTTAGGCATGTAGTTAATTATATCATTTTGAATTTGTGCTAATGAAATATTGGAATTGTTTGTATTGGATGGTTTTATGTAATTGGAAGTTTGTAAATTAAAAGGTTCTACATATTCGATAACAAGAGTTGTACCGGGTAATATATGAGTAGAAAATTGCATGCTAGGATGATTATTTTCGGAAGTAAATGCTCCAATAATCATTTGTTTATTTATGTCGTATAGATAAAGTTCGGCTTGTTCTGGTAAGTAGAATTCGTCGAAAACAACTCCAATAGCTTTTGCATTGGAACAATGAAACATAATTTGCCACATCATTCTGCCGTCGGGCAGCTTTTTCCATGTGCCACCACCGCTACCGAGTCGAATATTCGACACAGGAACAGATATTCCACCTCTCATAGGAAACCCTTGTTTTTCATTAATGGAGTCTTGAAGCATGAGTGATTTTAGATTGACATTAGGAGAATAATCCAAAGGTTGTAAATTCGACTGAATTTGATATGTAATACTAGGTGGTGTTCCACCTTTGCTGGGTTGAGAAATCATGTATTGTGAAATACATAACGAAAAAACAACCCATAATGTTAGCTTCAAAATAGAATTTCTCATAATATTTAATTTTTATTAGGTTATTCAAATATTTTTGACAAGTAATTTTACGTAATTAAGAGTTAAAAAGTTTTAAAGTATGAAAAAGAAAAAACTAGTTATTTTTTTCAAAAATATTTATAATTCTGATATTGAGAAAAATAAATAGATTAAAGCATGAAAAAATTTTGACTAACAACGTGTATAGTTTGATTAAAAAAATCTACAAACGGATACTTTTTTTACATAAGTCCGATTATTTATTGTTAAATAAATAAGGTACATTCCAGTGTCAAAGTTCGATAAATTCAATTTGTATTGATTATTATTTAGCATTATTAATGTAACAGGTATATTTTTACCTGTAATATCAAATACACTTATAGCTTGAATAGCCTGATTGGTAGAAAGAATTGCAAAGTCTTTAGCAGGATTAGGGAACAGCGAAAATGAAATGGTTTCGTTATAATCTAATTGTGTACAATTTTCTACATAGACAGTTATGGGCGCTTTGGTGCTATAACAATCGGGTAATTTAATTTCCCAATTGTAAAAATAATAGTAATAGCCTGTTGGATTTGATTGGGCACTGCTATGTTTTATTGATAAAATTCCTGGTAATGTGTATGGATAATATGCAATAAGATTATTGTTTCTCCATAAGTTAGGGTTTGCAGGTCCGGCTAAACGTAAATTATTTTGAATGGGCAAATCAATGTTTAGCGTGATTCTTGAAATTCCCTGTGGTATAAAAATATTGCGTTGAGCAAGTGTATTGTCTGATGAATTTTTCAAAGATATGGTTCGATATGCACTGGTAGCAGCATTGACTTCTACAGAAACTAATTTGCATTGAGTATAACAGTCGAAAACTAAATAATGAATGGTAGAATTACTAAAATAGCTTCCATCAGATGAAGAACGAGTATCGCCTACATATTGTGCAGGATTTAAGAGGGCATTTTGAATCCAATACGTTGTGTTTTGTGATAATGGAGGGGTAATTAATGTATCACCTGTATAAAAGGGTATGGTATCGGTTGCGTGATAGTACCAAAGTAATGTTCCGTTATTGCTGTTGGTGAAAAGCATTGCTGATTGATTTTCGCAAATGGTATCGTTATGTATGATAGGTATTTCCGGTCTGTTTATTTGAACGGCATTGGGCATGTATAAAGTGTCTGTACCGTTAGTATTGCTTACAATCAATGTTACGTCGTAAGTTCCAGAATGAAGGTATTCATGAATGGGATTTTGTTCGGTAGATGTTGTTCCATCGCCAAAAATCCACAACCACGAAGAAGGATTGTGCAATGATAGATCAACGAAAGAAATCAAGCCCGAACATGTATTAATAGGTTGAATGTCGAAATTTGCTGTAGGTGCAACATTTAGCATTTGGCAAGTCCAGTTAGCAGCAAATCCTTGTTTTGTTAAATATTGATCGGAATGTAGTAATATGGTTAATGAATGGCCAGTAGATTCTATTGTTCCGGGTGAGCCTGTTGTATTGCAATATCTTCCTAAGGAAGGACTACTTGTGTTAGGACCATCAAAAATTTCTACATAATCATAGTCGCAAAAACTGCCAGAACCTGCTTCAATATCGAAAAATGTAAAAGTAAGAATGACTTTATTAGCGTTGTTGGGACTAATTGTAATAATAGCATCAGAGTTGTCGGCATAATTTCCGTTGGGACCTCCTCCATCAAATAATGTTCCTTGGCAAGAAGTAATAGTGTTTGCAGTACCAGTTAAAGGCATAATAACAACGCACGGATTAGTTGAAGAAATTGAAATATAATTATTTAATGTAAGAGTATCGCTACCACAATTGCCTCCATTAACAATAAGTGTTACAGAAAAGTTCCCAGTATCTGTGTAAGTATGCAAGGGGTTTAATTGTGTGCTGTTGTTGCCATCACCGAAATCCCAGTAAAATGATTGACCATTGATGGATTCATTATTGAATTGAACACTAAAAGGTGCTTGGCAATTTTGAGTTAAAACTGCATTAAAATTAGCTATTACTTGGTTTTGATATGGGTTGCCTAAGCCAATAGCATACATGGCATTAGTTGTAGATTCAACTTCGGGGCTACAAGCACCATAGAGATCTATGGCAGACATGATAGTAAAGAATCGAGCATCGGCATAAGTAGCTGTTGAAGGAAGATAATAAACCAATGTGCGATATGCTATTTGGGCTGCTTTAGCTATTCCAATTCCAGAAACTTGATAGGAGTTGCCTAAGTCGTTAGTACCTGATCCGCCATTGACAAGAAGATAGAACCAATGGCTGAAAACGGTGCTATTTTGATGTACTTCATTGTTAAAATCCCAAAAGTTTCCCATATATGTATCGGGGTCGTAGAAAAGATTTGGATTGGCCAACGATCGAAAAGCAACACCAATATCTTCGCCTAATGTCCAATTAGCTTGCGAGGGTTTGGCATAAAATTCTATCACAGTGGCAAAAATATCGCTAAATCCTTCATTAAGAGCACCCGATTCGTCGGCATAAACCAAATTGGCAGTAAATTCGGTAAGACCGTGAGTTATTTCGTGAGCAACAATATCTACAGTAGTTAGTGGAGAATATGTTGCATTGCCATCGCCATAAGTCATGCGTGTGCCATCCCAAAAAGCGTTAACATTGTTAGGGAATCCCATTCCAACTAAATCGGCATGTACATAATTGTATAAAGCAAATCCATTGTTATCGATACTATTCCTGTTGAATGTTGTGTAAAAATAATCGTAGTATTTTTGTGTTGCCCAGTGTGCATCAGTAGCAACTTCATCGAGATTTGCATTATAATTGTTCCAGTAATTATCGTTATCGGTAAAATCTATAGCATTTGCATAATTGATATCTAATTGCATATTGAAAGTAAAAATTCCATTGCCTCTCGTAGTTTCTCGCAATCGGTATATGCCATTATATAAGTTTGTTGTAATAGTTTGTGTTCCACTGTATTTGGTTTCGGCTGTTCCTATAACATCGTTAGTGTAAATTTTATTGATGACTTTAATTAATTTTCCTGAATTAGCATCTATGTAATAATCTTTTTTCGATAACGGTTTTTTTGAGTAAATCGTAACTTTGTATGTTAATGCATAGGTCTCGGCAGTTTTAAAATAAACAAGGCGAGGCATTGGATAATATGTTGCTTTTGAATTATTAGTAATTTGCTTGAGGCACGATTCTTCCAAAGTATCTTCCCACATGTAAACTTCGGCAGGATGGAGTGTTTTGGCAATGGTTATGGCTTGTTGTGGTGTTAAAGCTATGGTATTAATTGGTTTTAATTCTTTCCATAGTGTTCCACTAAAAGAAAGCACTTGATTATCTTTGCAATGAAAGCTAAACACTGCCCATTCGATAGGGATGCTATCTAAAAATTGCTGATATTTATGATGAGTAATACTTAATGCATCGGTTTCAGTTTGTATTTTTTTGGCTGTAATAGAATATTTATTAAGCCATTGAGAAATAAAATTTTCGTGTATTGTAGCATCTTTAAATTTAATATAAGTTGGAAAAGAAGGATTATTGTTATTGTAATACACTATTTGCGATCCTTCGATTATTCTATTTGCTTCGTTTCCGTAAAATTCTTTTTGAGCGTAATAGAAATTAATAGTAAAAATAAATAGTAATACAACAAAATACTTTTTCATGATAAAATTTATTTTAAGACGAAAATTAGAATTAAAATGTTGCCCTGATAAATGGTAATTATTCTTTAAATCCAACTAAAATAGACACACATCCACTTGGTGCAACAGCAACTTCTTCTTCAAGCGGCGGCACTCTGACTTGTACGATAAGTTGTTGTGTAGCGTTGGAATGAAAATCCCAATAATTAACCATGTCGTGTTCTTTATTATAGAAAATGGTGTTTCGTTCAGAATCGAGTAGTTTAAATTCAATTTTTCCTAAATTTTCTTGTGCACAAACAAATAAGCGATAATCCTGACCTTTGTAAAAAGTAACAATGAGTTCAGCGACATCGCCTGGGTTTAATACAGCCATATTAAGTTGACCATTATACGTAAAAGGTTTTATTTGAGGCACGCATTCTTTTTTTGTAAATCCTTTACACTGATTGTATGCATTAAAGCTAACAAACAGCCATAAAAGAATAAGAATATTTGTTTTCATATCGTCATTAGTATTTTATTATATTTGTACGTATTTGTTTGGCTAAAGTTTTAATTTTTTCGAAAGTTTCTTTTTTAATTTCTACTTTAGCTACACTGTAAATGGTAGTAAGCTTTTTATTAGCATCGGTTTTAACTTCGCCTTTGATATACTCAATGTTTACTTCTTCATAAAGTTTTTTTAAATCTAAAAGTGAGGGTAAATATAATTGCAATTCTTTATCGTCGGGGTATGCTTTAATTAGTTCAATCATGTTGTTGAGAGAAAATTTTTGTTCGCCAATGCGGTCAATAATTTCTTTGTTTGAGGGATTATTATAATCGGCAATTTGTGTAGCAATGAATAAGGATTCGATCCAACCACCTAAAATAACTAATGTAGCCGTATTTCCGCGACCGTTATCTTTTAAATAACTATCGGTGGCGGCATACGTTTCGGAGATGATTTGTAATAAAGAGTCTTTGTTTTCAATGTTTTTTTCCATGCGTTGAATGGCAAGCGAGCCTTGTTCTTGCGGAATATCTATTGCATCGCACAGTTTTTTTATTGAGGATAAATAATTAATGGCTAATTGAATTTGCTCGAATAAACGAACATAGGATAAATTAGCACCATAAACACCTAACATTATGGCTTGTTTTGAAAGAGATGTATATTTTTCGACATTTTTGTAAGGACATAAAATATCGTTTCTGAAAACAGCACCGCTTCGTTGAATAACGGTTGACATTTCAATAGGTGATGGTACGTTATAGAAAATTTTTTTTACTCTATTAGTGTGTACAGTGTCTTTTATAAGATTTAATGTATCGTTGTCGGAATTTTGCTGAGTGTTTTTGGTATTGCAACCCAATAACAGAAAAAGCATAATTATGCTAAATAAGTAATTTGTTTTCATAAATCAATATTTTGATGATACAATATTACAAAAAAATTAAAAACAACCTATTGATGAAATATTTTTTTATAAAAAATTAAAATGATAATTACTCCGATTGTAATAGAAGCATCGGCAACATTAAATACAGGTTGAAAAAAAACAAAAGGTTCGCCACCCCAGATGGGAAACCATTGTGGAAATTGACCTTCGATAATAGGAAAGTAAAACATATCGACAACTTTACCATGTAAAAATGAGCTATATCCCCCTTCAGGCGGAAAGAGTTGGGCAATTTGTCCTTCGCTGCTGTTGTATATAATTCCGTAAAATAAACTATCGATAATATTGCCAAAGGCTCCAGCCCAAATGAGCGATAAAGCAACAATGTAAATAATTTTTTCTTTTTTAATGATTTGTTTATATATAAACCATCCGATAATAAAAGCTGCTGCAATTCGTAATAGTGAAAGAATTATTTTTCCAATTTCGCCATCAGATAGGGTAAGACCAAATGCCATACCAGCGTTTTCGGTAAAGTGAATATAAAACCAATCGAAAACACGATAACTTTCGCCTAAGATAAAGTGTGTTTTAACATACCATTTCGAAACTTGGTCTATGATAAGAACGATGAAAATAATAGATAATGTGATAATCCAACGCTTACGCATAATTGATTTTATTAAGTTCTTCAAGTTGGGTTGATTTGTTAATGCTTCTCATTTGTTTTGCTGTTTCAGTGTAGTATTGATGTGCTTTGATAAATTCGTATTGCAGTTTGTTCCATTCATCAACCGAACGAATTTTGCCTCTTTCGTAAAGTTCTCTGAAAAGATTTTGTGACACGGGAATAAAATCGCTTCGTCCTAAATAATCCAAATCGGCATCGCAAATTATCATTTCGAGTTTATCTTTAGGATCAGGTGGGAATTTTGTTGCGAGAATAAGTCTGCATACGGTGTCAATTTGCGATGGGCTATATTTGTATTTAGGTAATATTTCGCGTGCATGTTTTACACTCAGTTCTTCATGGTCGTCGTATCCCGAAATAAACCCATAATCGTGCATTAAGGCAGCTGTTTTAAGCAATAGCATTTCTTCGCGCGAAACTTTTTCGCCTAATCCAATCATTTCAACTTGTACAATTACATCAATAGTATGCTTTACATTATGATAATAAAGCGTTTTTGGCAAAGCTTGTTCAAGTTTATTCAGTACAAATTCTTCCAGATCTTCGTAAATAAGGAATTGCAATTTTAGTCGGAATGCCTCATTAGGTTCAAGTGGATTATTAGGATTGGCTAATTCGGGTTTAATAGATTTAACAAAATACATGTCAATTTCCCCTTTATATTTAACGGGTAGTTTTCCGCGATATTCGCAAACAAAGTAATCTTTAATTCGATTATATGTATCGCCCGAAATATTTATTTCATTAGCTACGCCAGAAGATTCCATACGCGATGCGATGTTGACAGTATCGCCCCAAATGTCGTAAGTAAATTTTTTGCTTCCGACAACTCCAGCAACAACAGGTCCTGAATGAATACCAATACGTATAGCCCATTGATATTTGAATTGATCTTTGTGAGTGCGAATAAATTCTTGCATTTTGAATGCAGCTAAGGTTACATCAATAGGATTGGTGCGGTTGGGTTTTGGTAATCCGCCAGCACACATATAAGCATCGCCGATTGTTTTTATTTTTTCTAAACCATAAAAGTCGCAAATTTCGTCAAATTTACGGAACACAACATTTAATTCGTCTATAAGCATATCGGGCGACATGTTTTCGGCAATGTGCGTAAATCCTTGTACATCCGTAAATAATACTGTTACAAGTTTATATTTCTTTTTGCTGGCGGTACCTTTGTCGCGAAGTTCTAACGCGGTTTCTTCAGGGAGAATGTTTTTAATTAGCTCTTCTGCTCGTTCTTTTTGTTCGGCAAGTTCTCGTGTGCGTTCATTTAACAGTGTTTCGAGTTTATGTTTTTCTTTTGCAAATGATTCTAGTCGCCAATAGTAAATGGTAATAATAAATGCTGCAAGCAAAATGATATAAAAAATATAAGCAAACCATGTTCGATAAATAGGAGGTAAAATTTTAATAGTACAGCTAATTTCTTTTGAATAAATACCATATAAATTTTTAGCTCTGACTCGAAATTTATATTTTCCTTCGAAAAGGTTGGTATATTCTTTAAATGTTGCAAAAGTCCATTCCGACCAATTTTTATCGAAACCTTCGAGGATATACTGATACTGAACGTTGTTGGTGGCATCGAAATAAGGGGCAATGAATTCGAAAATGATATTATGATCTTTGTATTCGATTTCGATTATTTTATTATCGAAAAGTTGGAATGGTATAGTGTCTTTTCCGGCAATAATTTTAGTAAAGAAAATATTTAATTGGCTAGTGTCTTGGGTTTGTTTTTTTGCATCGAAGCGAATTAATCCGTCAAAAGTGCCAAACCATGTAACAGCATTAATATCAGGATAAATAGACTCAATAGTAAAATCTTTAATAACTCTGAATGGATTTTTAACTATTTTATATTTGTTGTCGGATATGTAAAATGCAACTCCTGTTTCTTTCTCGTAAACTCCTTCTTTACCACTGCTAAACCAAATGTTTTTATATGAATCTTCTTTTAAAGGATAAATCCATTTGTTTTGATAAAGTAAAGCAGTATCTTTATAAAATTGTAGTGTTTGATGGTTAAATAAATACGGACCTTTTTGGGTACTAATAATAACACCGCGACTTGTAGTATAAACATCAATCCATCCAGGGTTTGTGGGTAAGCCATTATTGCTGCGATAATGACCTAATAATTGAATGGAATCGTTGTTTCGATTATATCTAATTCGAAAAACGCCCATATAATCAGAACCCAGCCAAATGCAAGAATCTTTGTCTATAGCAATAGTTCGAATATGGTCGCTAACGGGACTGTTAATTGATAGATAGGTGGGTTTTTGATTAATAAACAATATAATGCCAATTCCTTTATTATTACTAATAAGAATTTTAGAAAAAGAAGAATCGAGAGGAAGAAAATCTTCGAATACATATTGATTATTAATTATAGAAATGTTTTCTTTATTATCGATAAAATAAAGTCCATTGTCTGTGCTGATTAGAAGACCATAAGGTGTAGAGAGTAATTTATTGCAATCTACTTTTATTTCGTCAACAGACATAAATTTATTCCCATGTATGTCTTGTTTAAGAAAATACTTGTTTTCGAGGTAGAACAATCCCTGTGTAGTTGCTATGTATATTTTTCCACGATGTCGGATAATTGATGAAACTCCGCCTTTAACATTATTGACGGGTGTAAAGTACGAAAAGGCCGATGAAATTTCGATTCGAGCTAGTCCGTTGTTCATGGCTACCCATACGTTATTCCATTTGTCGATGTATAGAGAGTTGACATTGTCGTTGGGTAAAAGATTTTCGGTAGATAGTTGAAAGATGGCTTCTCCTTGGGTATTCATACCGATAATTCCCCCGCGATAAGTTCCGAAAATATAAATAGAATCGGATGTAATAGCATGACACGAATATTGATGTTCGTTTATATATTCTTCGACTTGATTTTTAAATGGATAAAGTTCGCCCGATCTTGTTAAGATAAAAAAAGTTTTTTCGTTTCTGAATTTCATCAGAAACTGATTGTTGAAGGGTAATAAAAATTCAATAATTTTATTATTGAGCGATTTAGAGCTAAGCCAAAGGATCATGTCGCCATTAGCATATTGATATAGTCCGCCGGGTTCTTTGAAAACAAACAACTTGTTTCCAACTTTAAAGAGTTCTATTAAATTAGATGTGCTATCAATTATTCTAATATTTCGACCATTGTAAGAAAACAAATTGGCATAATTGCCTACAAAAAGTATTTCATTTCTGTAAGCGATGATAGAATATACATCGCCTATTTTATTTTTTAATGATTCGGATGGAACTAAAGAACGAAATTTAAACGAAGCAAAAGGATCGCTTTCAATAAAGCCAAAATCCTTGTATGTCCCAACATAAATTACTCCCGCATCGTTAACAGCAAATTTAGGTAATCCGCTTATGGGAATTAAGTTCCAATGTTTACCATCGTATTTTAAAATTCCGCTTACATTGCTAAAAAATAAAAAACCGTCCTTATTTTGCGCTATTGAAAAGTTTTGACTTTCGTATCCATAAGTTTTTGGTGAGAAAATTTGTACGAGTGGGAAACCCCATTCTTCGAATTGAGCAAATAGTATGTAATGCCAAAAAAATAATACTATTATTAATAGTTGTTTTAACAATTGACCAAAATATTTAGTAGATTTGCAAAATTATGACAAAGTTAATGGTTATTTGTAACATTTAGTTCGTAAGTTATGGAAAAAAATAAAAAATCGTTATTGGTTCCTTGCGATTTTACAGAAGTAGCAACAAATGCAATTCAGCATGGTATTATTTTAGCTAATCGCTTAGATGCTAAGTTAGTTCTTTTTCATGTTGTAAAAAAAGAGAAAGAAGTTGTAGATGCTATTGAACAACTGAAGCAATTTAGTGCTCCTGTGTTGAGTAATACACAAATAGAAGTCGAATACTTGGCAAAAGAAGGCAATATTTATGATAGCATAAAACAGACGGCAGAAGATATTTCGGCAACATTTGTTGTTATGGGGACGCATGGAATAACCGGAATGCAAAAACTAATAGGAAGCAAAGCATTGAAAGTTATAGCTAATTCGCAAGTTCCTTTTATAGTTGTTCAAGAAAAACCTGCTAAAGACAATTATTTTTCAAAAATTGTAGTACCGATTGATTTTACTGTAGAAAACAAAGAGAAACTGCGCTGGGCACATTTTCTTTCGGTTTATTTTAAATCGACAATGATATTGTATGTAACAAACATTACTGATGAGGTACTGCTTAAAAAAGTAAAAGCAAATCTGCTTTTTGCAAAAAAATATTTCGAAGAACGTGAAATCGATTATGAAATACACATTGCCCCTTCAAATCAGAATTTTTATGATGCCACAATAGAGTTTTGCCATGCCATAATGGCTCAGGGAATATTAATTATGACAACAAGAGATCCTCAATTTACTGATTTTATTTTTGGTGCGGAGGAACAACACATAATAGCAAACGCAAAATCTCCCGTTATTTGCATTAATCCTCGTACGGATATTAAACGGTTTCAAGGATTCCACGGTTAAGAGGTAGTCGAAACGTTAATCAAATGTTTTGCTTGTTCTATTGCCGAATCTGTAATTTTATCGGCACTAATGAGTTTTGCAATTTCATTAATTCGTTCGTCGGGAGTTAAATATTTAAAAATTACAGTCGTTCCTTTATCGGTATTTTTTTTAATTACGCAAAGATGATAATATCCGCATGCTGCTACTTGAGGCAGGTGCGTTATTGCAATAATTTGTCGCTGCGAAGCCATTTGTTTCATAAGACTACCAGCTTTGAATGCAATTTCGCCACTAATCCCTGTATCGGCTTCGTCGAGCAATAATGTATAAGGGCTGGAATTGTTGTAATTTAAGCTTTTTAATGTAAGCAATACTCTAGAAAGTTCGCCACCCGAAGCAATTTTATCAATTGGTTGAGGAGATTGTTTGGAATTTGCTGAAAAAAGAATTGTAACAGAAGAAATACCCATTTCGGTTGGTTCTAATAGTTTATTTACATTAACTAAAACTTGAGCATGAGGCATACCCAAAGTTTTAAGTTGTTGTTCTAATGGTTTTTGAATATGTTTAGCAGCTTGCATTCGTTTTTCATGCAATGAATGTGCAAGTTCTATTACTTTATTTTCGAGTTCTTTGCAAAGATGAGTTGTTGCATCTATTTGACTGTCTAAGTTTTGAATTAAAGATAGTTTTTCTGATATAGATTGTTTAAGTTCTAAAAGTTCGTTATATTGGTGAAGCTTGTATTTATGCATCAGTTTATAAACGGAATCAATGTACGATTGCAGTTGAGAAAATTTTTCAGGATTGGATTGAATAGTATCAATTGATTTTTGTATTTCAAAATCTACATCTTTAATTTCGTTTAAGATACTATCAATACGTTGCGACCAAATTTGTGCTTTAGTAAGCTTAGCTGAAATGTTTTGTAGTATTTTATAAATCTGTTTTGTTTGATGTGTTAGTGAATGGTCGGTTTCGTTGAGTAAAATATGTGCTTCGTTTAGTTTTTCGAGCAGTTCTTCGGCATGTTCGAGCGATTGAAATTCGGTTTCTAATTCAGCAAATTCATCGGCAGAAAGAGTTAATGCTTCGAATTCTTTTTGCTGATAGAGCAAATAATCGGCTTTTTGTTGTTCTTCTTTCTGAATTGCAAGTAACGATTGCAGTTGGTGTTTGCAATCTTTATATTGTTTAAACAAGGTTTTATATTGATTGATATCGGGAATAATATTGGCAAAATTATCAATGATTTGTAATTGAAATAAAGATTGTTTTAGCAATATATTTTGATGTTGGCTATGAATATCGAAAAGTTGTGATGTAATTTCTTTAAGGACAGAAACATTTACTACGGTATCGTTTACGTATTGACGGCTTGTACCAGAGGGTAATAGTTCTCGTCTGACGATAATTTCTGTATTAGGAGAGATGTCGTGTTTTTGAAGTAAAGGAGTCAGTTGTTCTATGTTTTTAGTAAATATTGCTTCTACGATGGTTTTTTGGGTTTTATCTTTTAAAATGTTTTCGTCAAATTTATGTCCCGATAAAAATATCAAAGCATTTGCAATTATGGATTTTCCTGCACCAGTTTCACCTGTAATTACTGTAAAATTATCATAAAAACTAAGCGAAATCTCTTCAATAATAGCAAAATTTTTTAAGTATAAAGTTGTAAGCATGACTACTGCTTATTTTCGGTTAAGATGCGTTGATATTTATTAGAGTTAGTTGGGTCTATTTCTTTTAGAATATTTACAACTCGTGTTTTTTCATCGGGAAATGATTCAGAAAAAATTTGAACAAATTCATCCGATTTAGCATCAAGTACAATTTGTAATAACATCATAAAGGGACTCGGTTTGTCGCGATAAATTTTTTGAAGCAGTTGAAGTGCATCGGCTATTTCTGCTCTACCATCGGCTTGCTTGTTGTGCATGATGTCGAGTCCTAATCGATGGTAACGATATAAAAATTCGCGTACTGGTGCATATTTTGTGTTGAGGACATTTTCTACTAACCAATAACGATTTTTTTGACTTTCAAAAGATTTCCATCCCTTTTCTTGGGCATTTTGTGCATTTTGAACAATTTTTTCGGCTTTTTGAAAATATGGGGTTCCACCATATAGCGAAAATGTGTCGTAATCGAAACCTAATATTATGTAAACATAGTATGCTAGAAGTGATGTAAGATTGGAGGTAAAAGAATTTTCGTTGAAATCCATAGATTGAAATTCGACATAGTTGAATTGTATGTCGTTATCTTTAAAATTGAGAACCACGGAATTGTAATTCGAGTTATATACAGGACGAATAGCTTGAATCTGCATAGTCCCTTTATATTGGTCGGTAGAAATTTGTTCGGTTATATTTATCAATATGGAACATTCTATCCGTTCGTCATGAGAGTAAACATGTTCAGTCCATTTACGGTTGTTGATAAATTCAAATATATCTTTCTGCATTGATTCGAAAATGTGTTTGTTGCTAGTTTGTACTTGTTGAGCATATACTTGGACGCGACAATTAAGTTCTTGCAAATGAGCGTTGAAAACAAAAACTATGATAAAAAATATGCTAAGGAAAAGTGTTTTCATGAAATATATTTTTTAATAACGTCGGCTATTTCTATTGCTAGTTGTTCTTTGCTTTTAAACGATAAATGATGAATATTATTATGTTTATCAAAAACAGTGAATGAATTGTGTGTATTTGCTATAGGATTGTGTTGAGGAGTAATCGTATTCAACAAAATGATATCGAGATTTTTTCGATGCAGTTTTTCTTTTGCCGAATTTTCTTCATTTTCTGTTTCTAAGGCAAAACCAATAAAAAGCTGATTGTTTTTTTTGTATTTACCTAATGTTTCGGCAATGTCAGGTGTTGGTTCTAGTTCTAAAATAATGGATTGTTGTTGTTTTTTTATTTTGTGCGAGGTTTTGTCTTTGGGTTTATAATCGGCGACAGCAGCAGAAAATATAGCGATGTCTGCATCGTCGATGTGTGTTTTACAAGATTCGAGCATTTCATCAGCCGAAATTATTTTTTCTATGGTAATGTTAGGATGGGTAGGATAGTTTGCAATTGGTCCGCACACAAAAATAACATCAGCGCCACGCCGTGCCATCTCTTGAGCAATAGCAGTTCCCATTTTACCCGATGAAGAGTTGCTAATAAAGCGAACAGGATCGAGATATTCGCATGTAGGACCTGCAGTAATTAAAACTTTTTTACCAGAAAAGTCTTGTGATTTTTGAAAAAAGTTTATTACATGCTGTAAAATATTTTCAGGTTCTTCCATGCGACCTTTACCTGTTAATCCGCTGGCAAGTTCTCCTGTTGGGGGTTCAATAAACATTACGCCGCGTTGTGAGAGGGTTTGTATATTTTGTTGTGTGGCAACGTGCATGTACATATCAGTATCCATTGCGGGAGCAACCATCACAGGGCATCGAACAGAAAGATATGTAGTAAGCAATAAATTGTCGGCAATGCCATGAGCCATTTTTGCTATGGTATTGGCAGTGGCAGGAGCTATAAGCATCAAATCAGCCCAGATGCCAAGTTCGATATGACTATTCCATGCGCCATCGTCGTGATAAAAAAAGTCGCACAACACAGTGTTTTTCGACAATGTAGCTAACGTAACAGGCGTGATAAATTCTTTGGCAAAAGGAGTAACGATAATTTTAACTTCTGCTCCTTCTTTAATGAAAAGCCTTGTTAAGTATGCTGCTTTGTAGGCAGCAATGCTTCCTGTAATGCCTAAAATTATATGTTTGTTTTTTAAGTTCAAAATTATTGATTATTATTTTCTGCTATTCCGTGAATTTTTTCTGTTTGTTCGGGAATACGATAAAATAGTTTATTTTCAATGAATTCTTGTAAAGCAATAGATGTAGGTTTTGGTAATCGTTCGTACATGCGAGAAATTTCAATTTGTTCTCTATTTTCAAATATTTCTTCCAAACTTTCGGTATATGAGCTAAATTCTTCTAACTTTTGATGTAGCTCTTCTTTTAATTCTACGGCAATTTGATTGGCTCGTTTAGCAACAATCATAACGGTTTGATAAATATTACCCGACATTTCTTCGAGTTTATCTACATCTCGGGTAATGGTTGTAACAGCTGCATTTGTTTTTTTTAGATCCATAGTATTTATGTTTTAATTACTTGTTTTGCAGATTGATAAATCTTTCTTGCTTCGTTAATAAATGTAGAGTTTGGATATTCGGCAGTAAAAATATCGTATTCCTTTAATGTTTCAAGCATTCTTTCGTTCTTTTTTTCAGGAATACTGTTTTGAGCATATAAGAAAGAAGCTTTTACAATTAAAAATAAGGTTTCTTCACGATAACGGCTATCGGGAAATTCTTGCAATGAATTTTTAAACGCAATAATGGCAGCTTTATAATCACCTATTTTATAATAAAGCTTAGCGGCTTCGAATGCTTTTTTTTCAAGATTATGACGTAGTTTGTCAATTATTTCGTTACATTCTTTAATTCGGTTGCTTTTAGGATAACGATTGATGAATGCTTGCATTTGATCGATAGCAAGATATGTTGAAGTTTGGTCGAGACTATAATCGGGAGCATCGAGGTAGGAACAATAAGCTGCCATAAAATCGCTTTCTTCGCGAAGTGTACTTAAAGGATAACGATTTCCTACATTTCGAAAATAATACGAGGCCATCATGTAGTCGTGTTGATAAAAATAGCAATATCCTAAATAATATAGTATTTTATCGGCTTTGTCGGATGCTTTAAAGATGTTTTCTAATTTTTCGAATAAACTTTGTGCTCTAAAATAATCTTTTTTTTCGTAGTATTTTACGGCTTCGTTATAGATTAATTCGTAATCGTTGCTTTTTAGTAGTTTTTGAAAATTGCTACATGAATATAATGAAAAAATTAGCGTAATGATAGTGAGTATGTTAATGATGTTTTTTTTCATGATGCAAATTTAATAAAGATTATTCTACCGTAACAGATTTAGCCAGATTTCTTGGTTGATCTACATTACATCCGCGAAGTACGGCAATATAATATGAAAGTAATTGTAAAGGAATAACAGAAATTAAAGGGGTAAGAATATCGGGAGTTTCGGGAATTTCAAATACATGGTCAGCTAATTTTGTGATGGTTTCATCGCCTTCGGTAACAATAGCTATAACAATGCCTTTACGTGCTTTTACTTCTTGAATATTGGAAACAATTTTTTCGTACGATTTATCTTTCGATGCTAACACAATAACAGGCATATGTTCATCTATTAAGGCAATAGGACCGTGTTTCATTTCGGCAGCTGGATAACCTTCGGCATGAATGTACGAAATTTCTTTAAGTTTAAGGGCGCCTTCGAGAGCGACAGGAAATAAATAACCTCGTCCTAAGTACAAGCTATTAGTTATGTTAAAGTATTTTTCGGCTAATTCTTTTATTTGTTGGTGTTTTTCAAGAATTTTTTCGATTTTTGATGGGATGGAATAAATATGTTCTATGAAATGTTTGTATTGTGTATCGGATATGGTTTTTCGTTTAAAACCAAGTAAAACGGCCATCATGGTTAGAACAGTTACTTGTGCTGTAAAGGCTTTTGTACTAGCAACACCTATCTCGGGACCTGCATGAGTATATACTCCAGCATGTGTTTCGCGAGGAATACTGCTTCCTACAACATTACAAATGCCTAATACAGTGCAACCTGCTTGCTTGGCAAGCTTTATGGCAGCTAATGTGTCGGCAGTTTCGCCACTTTGACTTATGGCAATTATGATGTCATCGGGATATAATACCGGATTACGATAACGAAATTCAGATGCATATTCAACTTCGACAGGGATACGTGCAATATCTTCTAGTAAATATTCGCCAACTAAACCAGCATGCCATGATGTTCCGCAACCAATGATAATAATTCGTTTTGCATGCACAAGTTTGTCCATAACGTTGTACAAGCCACCTAAAGTAATTTCTTTTTTATCAATAGAGATACGTCCGCGAATTGTATCTTCAATGGCACGCGGTTGTTCGAAAATTTCTTTGAGCATGAAATGTTCGTAACCGCCTTTTTCTATTTCGCCAATGTCCATATCTAACTCCTGAATAGTAGGAGTTACTGGAACATTCATAATGGTTTTAAAAGTTACCTGATCAGGTTTTACAATCGCAACGTCGTTGTCGTTTAAAAATACAACGCGATTGGTATGTTCGATGATAGGCGTAGCATCGCTGGCAAAAAAATACTCACCTTCGCCAATACCAACTACCAAGGGACTTCCTTTGCGAGCCGCAAATATTGTATTGGGTTCGTCGGTACAAAGTACTAAAATGCCATAAGCTCCTTCTACTTTGGTAAGTGCAAGGCGAATAGCAATTTCTGCAGAAACTTGTCCTTTAATGTAAATGTATTCAATTAAATTGACGAGTACTTCTGTATCGGTTTGACTAGTAAATTTGTAGCAACGATCTTCCAATCTTTTTTTGAGTCGAGCATAATTTTCAATAATGCCATTATGAATAATAATAAATTTCTTGTTCATAGAAACATGAGGATGGGCGTTGATGTCATTGGGTTCTCCGTGAGTAGCCCATCGGGTATGACCTATTCCAATGTTTCCGGTTAAATCTTTGCCAATGGTGTTGTTTTCTAAATCGGCAACTTTGCCTTTATATTTGTAAACGTTAAAAGTTTGCTTGTCGGGGTTTATGATGGCAATTCCGGCCGAATCGTAACCGCGGTATTCTAGGCGTTTTAAACCGTTAATTACTATAGGAAACGCTTGTCGCGGACCAATGTATCCGACTATTCCACACATACAGTTATGGTTTTAAATAAGTTAAAGAAACACGCATTTTATTTTGTGCCGTGGGGCCTTTGATAATTACTCTATTAGCGCTTACACGATTATCGCTCACAAAAAGGACTATTCCAAAATCTTGTTTATTTGTATAAGCTAATTGCTGTAAGTATCGAGAAATGTTAAACCTATATTCGGTTAATCCACTATTCCCTTGACCACCAAAATAGGTAGTGTTTACAAAATAATCGGGCAAAAATTCGTAAGTTCCGTCCGACTTTAAAGCTGCTAATAATAATTTAAGTGGAGCTTTGTATGTATTTGAGAAAGCATCGTTATGAACTGGAATGATTAGCTCTGCTTTTACAAAAGCCAATAAATTTTGTTTTGCATATTCTTTAATGTATGGAAATTTAATTTTTACATTTAACCCAGACATAGCATGAAGATACAATAAAGAATCATTAGCAGTAGAATCATTTATGGAATGAATGCTTGAATTCGTATAATCGTGTGAAAACAAATTAATTCGTGCACAAGTATTGTTGAATACGAAATCATATTTTTTTGAGCCTTCCGAATTTTTGTAATATAATGTAACTTTTGATTTTCGACTTAATAAATTGAAATATAAAATCGCACCATTTGAAGCAACAGGTTGAGCCTCAAAATAAAAACCTTTGAAAAATTTAATGAAATTATCGTTGTTAGTTAAATCTGTAGAAGATGCTGAGATAATATGTTGAGCAAAAGCGTCGGACAATTTAATTGCCAAACAGCTGTCATTAGGGCGTGGCAGAAAAGAAATGGTGCCAATTATTTTTTGATTGGGGATATAGGGTGCCATATTCAAGTTAGAGTAATAAGTTGAATCTAAATAAATGCTTTTTTCAATTTCATAGATTTTTATGTTTTGCACGATAGTAGTGTCGCCATAAAAACTTTTATAATCGAGGTAAACAACAATAGAATCGGCAACAGGACTTGAACCAAAGCTTACATTAGAAGAAGCTAATTTCATTTGTGTAACAAACGAAGCATTAACGAATCCAAACACGGGGTCGGTATAAGACCCAAGGAGCGAAAGAGAGCGTTCATCGGTCGAAAGAGAATCTTCGCGAAAAGTATAAGCTTTAATAGTTATGGTATCTATAGTTTGTCCGTTAATAATATCGGCATCATCTTGTAAACTAAGTCCAATGATAGAAGGATCTTTTTTGCAAGAAGAGAAAAGCAAACACAAAACTGTAATAAAGTGTATAAGCTTAAAATTCTTCGATATATTTTTTTTCGATAATACTGTCATAAAAGTCAGCGTAAGCATCAATATATTTTTCTGAATCGTAATTAGCTAAAACTTTAATGTTCTTTTCGTTAATATAATTTAAGATATTCTTGTTTATGTTTTCATCGGCAAGAATAACAGCATCGGAATATTGAATGGCAAGTTTAATAATATTTTCGTATGTAGGTTTTTCAATAATTTTAATATCTTCTTTTGTAATATCGTCGATGGGTACTTTATTGATAAATTCGGGGTTAAGCATTTCTTTAAACTCCTGATCGTAGATGCTAAAAATAACCTTAGAATGATCGAATATAGGGTCCTCTTTAAATGCCATTTTGACGTAAAGTGGGACTAATGCGCTAAACCAACCATGACAATGAATGATATCGGGAGCCCAACGTAATTTTTTAACAGTTTCTAAAACACCCCGAGCATAAAAAATACAACGTTCATCATTATCAGGAAACATGTGTCCTTTATCATCTGTGAAAATAAATTTGCGTTTAAAAAAGTCTTCATTATCAATGAAATACACTTGCATTCGTGCCGATTGAATAGAAGCTACTTTAATAATTAAAGGATGGTCGGTATTATTGATAACCATATTCATTCCCGAAAGACGAATAACTTCGTGAAGCTGATTGCGTCTTTCATTAATGTTGCCAAATCGTGGCATAAATGTGCGAATTTCCTTACCTCGCTCTTGGATTCCTTGAGGTAAATACCGCCCAATTAGCGAAATTTTGTTTTCTGGTAAATAAGGCACAATTTCCTGATTTACAAATAGGATTTTCTCTTTTTCCATGTTTTAGGAGAACGAAATAAAATAATTCGCAAAGTTACAAAAAATAAAAGTTTAAAACAATTCCAAATATTTCTAAAAGAAGTTGAAAATTTTAATAGCCATAACGTTGCTCTACATTAAGAGATATTAACAGTCAATAGATAAATTTCTATTTGATATCTCAATTTAATTTCTTAATTTTGCGTTAAGAAATTTTAGCATGGATGCATGGAATTTGCTGTATGAGTCTTTGGAGCAAAAAGTTCTAAGATTAATGGAGCAAATAAGGTTTCTAAAGCAAGAAAATGAAAGGCTTAAACAATTATTAAGCCAGAATCAAGAAACCTTACAAACCATGCAACAAATGCTAAAAAAATCGGAGGAAGAAAAAAAACTATTAACAACAGCGGCTTTGCTTGTAAAAACGGAACAGAAAGACATACAGCAAGCAAATAGCAGAATTAATAGTTTAGTGCGGGAGATAGATGAATGTATAGCTCTATTAACCAAAGAATAATGAACGAAGATAAAATTACCATACGGATTAATGTTGCCGACAGGTACTATCCAATCACTATAAAACGTAGTGATGAGGAATCGTTCAGAGAAGTAGGTAAACAAATTAATGATGTGTACCTGAAAATGTGTCAACTCTTTCCTGGTAAAGATTCACAAGATTATTTAGCAATGACTCTTTTGCAAATGGTTATAAAATCACAACAAACTGAAAAACAAACTCAATTTGAAGAATTTGTAAAAAAAATTGAGCAATTAGATAAAACAATAGAAGATTTTTTGGTAATAGAGCAGGTTCTTTAACATAAACATAGGCTATAGCCCGCATTAATTCTTAAACCTTTTTAAAAATCAACACCAATAAATATGGGGTTGATCTCAGTTGACGTATGATAGGCCTCAACTTGCTTCGGCAAGTGCTGCTTAAGCAGCCAGTGGACATCAAAAGTCAATGGTAGACCCCACCGTGAATTTTAGGGTTTTATAAAAAGCTTTTAAGAATTTAATGCGGGTTTTTTTTATATAAAAATGAACTAAAATAGGATGTTATGGTACTAACAATTGTTATTGGAGTTTTCGCATTAGCTCTTGGAGCAGGCGTTTCGTATGTGCTATGGGATAAAGCACTACAAAAAAAGAAAGAAAGAATAATTAAAGATGCACAAAACGAGGCAGAAGTAATTTTAAAACAAAAAGAATTACAAGCAAAAGAAAAATTTTTGCAATTAAAGTCAGAGCATGAAAAATATGTAAATGAAAAAAATGCTCGATTAGCACAAACAGAAGCAAAAATTATTCAAAAAGACACTTTATTATCACAACGATTAGAAGAAGTGCAACGAAAGAAAAAAGAACTCGACACGTTGCAAACTAATCTAAATGCACAAGCAGAAATGCTAAAAAAGAAAGAAGAAGAACTAGATAAAGCTCAACGATTGCATTTAGAAAAATTAGAAGCAATTAGTAAATTAACTGCCGAAGAAGCAAAACAGCAACTCATAGAATTGATGCGTGCAGAAGCCAAAACTGAAGCTATGGCATACATTAATGAAGTAATGGAAGAAGCCAAGCTTACAGCAAGCAAAGAAGCCAAAAAAATCGTAATACAAACCATTCAGCGTATTGCTCCAGAAGTAGCCATAGAAAATAGTGTTACTGTTTTTCCAATTGAAAACGATGAAATGAAAGGAAGAATTATTGGAAGAGAAGGAAGAAATATTCGTGCTTTAGAAGCGGCAACAGGTGTAGAAATTATTATAGACGATACGCCCGAAGCCATTGTATTATCTGCTTTCGATCCAATACGTCGAGAAATAGCACGACTGGCATTGCATCAACTAGTTGCTGATGGCAGAATACATCCAGCACGCATCGAAGAAGTTGTTGAAAAGGTTAAAAAGCAAATTGAAGAAGAAATAATGGAAGTTGGTAAACGTACAACCATTGATCTGGGAATTCATGGAATGCATCCCGAACTAATTCGACTTGTTGGTAAAATGAAATACCGCTCTTCGTATGGACAAAATTTATTACAACATTCTCGTGAAGTAGCCAACTTATGTGCTGTAATGGCTACAGAGCTTAAACTGAATGCAGCCCTTGCCAAAAGAGCAGGACTATTACACGATATTGGCAAAGTTGCCGATGAAAATCCAGAACTTCCGCATGCCATACTTGGGATGCAATTAGCCGAAAAATATAAAGAAAAACCCGAAGTTTGTAATGCCATTGGCTCGCACCATGAAGAAGTGGAAATGAATACGCTTATCGCTCCAATTGTTCAAGTATGCGATGCTATAAGTGGCGCACGTCCCGGAGCACGTAGAGAAATAGCCGAAGCTTATATTAAAAGGTTAAAGGACCTCGAAGAACTTGCAATGTCTTATCCAGGAGTTTTAAAAACTTATGCGATACAGGCAGGAAGAGAGTTAAGAGTTATCGTAGGACACGATAAACTTTCTGATAAAGAAGCCGAAGTATTATCGTTCGATTTAGCTAAAAGAATTCAAGATGAACTAACTTATCCAGGACAAATAAAAATAACAGTAATTAGAGAAACAAGAGCTGTAGCTATTGCTAAGTAATATTCAACATTAGTTTGTTAATATCATTTTCATGCATAAAAGGAACTTGCATGGAATAAAAATTAATTTTGTAAAAAATCTATCCGTATGAGAAATATTCTTTTTTCAGTAATTGTCTTATTGTCAATAGTTTCGTGTGTTCCATTAAAGCAATATAAAGATTTAAAGCTAAAAAATCAGCAGTGCGAAGATGAACGAGCATATTTAAAAAATCAACAAAAAGAGTTGACAGAAAAAGTAAACGAATTAAATATTCAAATTGAAAACCTTAAAAAACAAGTTAGTTCTTTATCGTTAGATACAGCATCGTTAGGTTACACAAAACGTTCATTAACCGAGCAATTAACCCGAATGACAAAGCTAAATGAAGAATTAAATGCTTTATTAAAAAAGAAAAGTCAGGAAACGACTGCCGAAAATCAGAAGTTGTTAGCACAGTTGCAACAATTGCAAGAATCTTTACTGAAAAAGGAAGACGAATTAAAAGCCTTAGAACGTGAAATAAACAAAAAGAAATATAATGTTGATTCGCTAATGGCAGAATTAAATTCAAAAACCGAATTATTAGAAAAGAAAAACGCTCGTTTAATCGAATTGGAAGGAATATTAAGCAAAAAAGACTCGGCAGTTAAAGCATTGAAAGAAAAAGTAGCTAAAGCATTAAAAGGATATGAAGGACAAGGTTTGTCGGTTACATATAAAAACGGTAAAGTTTACGTATCAATGGAAGAAAAATTATTATTTCAGTCGGGTCGTTGGGAAGTAGATGCCAAAGGACAAAAGGCAATAAAAGATTTAGCAGTTGTATTAGAGAAAAATCCCGATGTAAATATTATGATTGAAGGACATACAGACGATGTTCCATATAAAGGCACTGGTGGAGTTGAGGACAACTGGGATTTGAGCACAAAAAGAGCAACCGCAGTCTTAAAAATATTGTTATCTAATTCAAAAATTGACCCTCAAAGAGTAACTGCAGCAGGTAGAGGTGAATATTTACCTGTTGTATCAGCAAAAACACCCGAGGCAAGAGCAAAAAACCGAAGAACAGAAATTATTCTAACACCTAAATTAGATGAGTTGTTTAAAATTTTGGATTCTAATTAATATAAAGTTTTTTCCGAAAATTACATCTTTAACATTTATTAACTTATTGTAAATAGCTGAATATTAGCTACTAAAGCATTTTTTTCTTATGAAGATAAAAATTTATGTTGCAATATTTGCTTTTTATCAAAATTTATTTTAATTTTGTCTAAATAAAATTAGATTGTTATGAATATCATTACTTTTATGCATAATGTCTTACCAGGTAAGAATTTTGCGATATTGTTTCTTTGGTTGTTAATTGCAACAAAAGGAATAAATCAAGTAGTTCCTGTGGTATCACCAACAGGAGGATTCCATATTGATGGCGATTTAAAAGCAAATACACCAACAAGCGGCGTAGGTGATTGGTTAATGTCGCCTGGTACAGGTGGATTTGTCTTGACTAATGCTGGAATTCCATTAGATACATTAAAAACTATTTTAATTAAAGATCCATTCAATAGTAATGATCAAATTTTTCAGTCAAGTAAGTTTAATGATAATCCTAACGGATGGAACTGGGTAATAGGAACTGCCAACAATAAGAGTGATATAAATAATGTAATGTTGCATATTGCAACCGATATAAATAACAATACATGGTTAATTGTTGCTTCCGACCGTTTGTCAACTAACGGAACCAGTTATATAGATTTTGAATTTTTTCAAAATACATTAGTAAAAAATAACAATGGAACATTTACTTCGAGTGGTCCTCATCAAGGCAGAACGGTTAATGATTTTGTATTATCAATGGAATATAGTAATGGAGGATCGAATGCTATTGTTAGATTTTATCGTTGGCAGTTAGTGGGGAGTTCATATAATTATGTTCAAGTTGCAATTCCTGGTACTGCTGCTTTTGCAAAAACAAACATTACTAATGTACCAGTCGATTTTGGAGCTTTTGGATCAACAACGTATACTTCCTACCAATTTGTTGAGGGTGCAATTAATTTAACTCAGCTATTCGGTTCATTCGATGCTTGTTTAGGTTTAAATATTAAAACAGTTGTTGTGAAAACAAAGGCTTCTACTTCTCAGACTTCTTCATTGATAGATTTTGCAGAACCTATTCAAACACAATTATACTTAAACACTTCTTCCATTTCATACCCAGCAAATTTATGTAATAGTGGAACAACTACTCCTATTATACATGGAGTACAGGGTGGAACATTTTCTGCAAGTTCACCTAATGTTAATATAAATACAAGCACTGGACAAATAAATTTGACAAATAGCATTCCGGGGACTTATACAATTACATATCATTATCAGGTAAATGGTTGTCCGAAAACAGCATCTACAACAATAACCATTCAATCATTACCAACTCCGCCATCTTCAATTATATCAAGTGATAATAATATTTGTAGTACATATAATAATCCTATTACCCTTACGGCAAATGGAGGTTCGGGTTCTGTTCTTAAGTGGTTTACAGGAAGTTGCGGTGGCACACAAATTGGAACAGGAACAACATTGTCAATAGCACCTCCAACATCAACTACAACGTATTTTGCAAGATGGGAAAATCAATGTGGGGTTTCAAGTTGTGCTAGTATTACAATTACTGTGTTTAACAATGTATCTGCAACGGTAAGTTATACACCACAAGTTTCTTGCCACAATGGAACAAATGGTCAAATAATAGTTCTTGCTTCGGGTGGTACGCCTCCATATTCATATTGTTTAAATAATGGTATTCCACAAAATAGCAACGTTTTTAATAATTTACCCTCAGGAAATTATTTTGTACAAGTATATGATGCAAACGGTTGCCAGACGACAGTATCGAACATACAAATCCAAAATCCGTCCTTATTAACCGCGACCGTAAGTTCGAGCAGTCAGGTATCGTGTCATAATGGTAGCGATGGTCAGATAGTAGTAACGGCTCAGGGTGGTACGGG
>JAOADU010000025.1 GCA_026417155.1 Bacteroidales bacterium
AAAAAAAGTTATGTTAAACATTTTAATACTTATAGCTATGATGACAACCATGGAAAACAATTTAATTACTAATGAAAAAAGTGCAGCTATGGATTCAAAAATCAAAGAACTTCAGCAAAAATATCCGTTCGAATTGCCTACTTTGGGGTATTCATACAACTCTTTAGAGCCCAATATAGACGCCATGACTATGGAAATTCACTTAACCAAACACCATGCGGCGTATGTAACTAATGCTAATAATGCCATTAAGGGAACGGATATGGAAAAACTTTCCATCGGCGAATTATTTAAAAACATGAGTAAATATCCTGTTGCTGTTAGAAATAATGCTGGTGGACATTTTAACCATACGTTGTTTTGGCAAATAATGTCGCCAAATGGCGGTGGAATGCCATCAGGAATGTTAATGGAAGCTATTCAAAAAGATTTCGGCTCTTTCGAAAAATTCAAAGAAGAATTCGAAAATGCAGCAAAAAGTCGTTTTGGTAGTGGTTGGGCATGGCTTTCGCTCGACGAAAACAAAAAGCTTTTTGTAAGTTCTACTCCTAATCAAGACAATCCATTGATGGACGTTGCAGAAAAAAAAGGTTATCCTATTCTCGGTATTGACGTATGGGAACATGCCTATTATTTAAAATATCAGAATCGCCGTCCTGAATATATTTCTAACTTTTGGAATGTTGTAAACTGGAAGGAAGTTGAACGTCGGTATTTAGAATTGATTCAGTAAATTACTGCTAGTTACTTATTTTCTATCCATAAAGAGGTGGTTATTAACTGCCTCTTTTTTTTATCCAGATTTATTTCTCTACATTTAACAAAATTTATTAACAATATATTCGAAATTTATATGCTATCATTATTTTTGTGCGTCATAACATTAACACACTTTATATGAAATCAATTATATTCATTTTTTTCTTTTGCGTTTATACTCTTTCTATGTACTGCCAGCAAGAAGTATCACTCGACATGTTAGAAGAAGGTGCTCAAAATACGTATATTTTAAAAACATCGGGCGAACTTTATACGGGACCTTGCATTGGACGTTGGCCTAATGGAAAGAAAAAATATGAAGGAACCTTCAAAAAAGGTCTTAAAGACAAAACTTGGAGAGAATATGATGAAGATGAAATGAAAATTTTTGAAGGTACATATAAAGATGGAATGCTAAATGGAACTGGAACATTTTATTACCCTTACGGACAAATTAAAGAGCAAGGACAATATAAAAACGATCGCAGAATAGGGAAATGGATTGAATGGGACAAATTTGGAAAAAACAGCAAAGAAGTTATTTATCAAACCGTTACAGATTGGTACTCGAAAGGGCTCATTAAAAACGAAAAAACATTAAAAAATGGAAAACTTCATGATAAATATATCGAATATTTCGAAGACGGTAAATATAAACTCATTATTAATTACAACGAAGACAAAAAAGACGGACAAGAAATTGAATTTTTCGACAATGGCAAAAAGAAGTCCATTAAAACATATAAAAACGACACGTTAAACGGTCCATGGTTAGAATATTACGAAAATGGACAATTGAAGCTCAAAGGACAAATGAACAACGGTTTTAAAGATGGCAAATGGATTACATATGACGAAACAGGTAAAATTATTGCCGAAAATGAATATAAAACAACTATAAAATATTACCCCAATCAAAACAAAGCTGAACAAGCCTCTTTTAAGAACGGAAAAAAAGATGGTGAATGGCTATGGTGGTATGAAAATGGGCAAATTAAATTTAAAGAAACATACGACAACGGAATGCCACACGGGCCTTGGGCATCTTGGTACGAAAACGGAGAAAAGAAAACAGAGGGGAATATGAAAAACGGTAAAAAAGACGGATTATGGACAGAATATTACCCCAATGGAAAAAAAATGGTTGAAGAAAATTTTACCAACGGTGTACTCGACGGTAAACGAACTCTTTATTTTAAAAACGGACAAAAAAAGATGGAGGTAACCTATGAAAACGGAAAAAAAGTTGGTAAACAAATCGAATATCATGAAAATGGCGTTGTTGCCTTCGAAGGTAATTGTACCAATGGTAAAATAAACGGACCTGCCATATTTTATCACGATAACGGAAAGAAAAAACAAGAAGGTAATTTTGTTAATGACAGATTAGAAGGAGTTTGGAAAAGTTGGGACAAAAATGGAAACCCAACAACCGACCTCGTTTATAAAACTATAAAAGAAAACTATTCTAGTGGTAAACCAAAACTAGAAGGCACTACGTGCAATGAAAAAAAAGACGGACTCTGGCAATGGTGGTATGAAAATGGACAATTAAAAGCAATGGAGCATTACATTATGGGCAAATTAGAAGGCGAAAGCAAATCGTGGTACGAAGATGGACGAGAAGCATTTGTCGGAAACTATGTTAATGGAAAAAAAGATGGACTTATTCAGGCTTGGTATCAAAACCGCCAACCACTGCTTTTAGAAACATGGGAAAAAGGTGTGCAAGTTGGTGAATATAAAGAATGGTATGAAAACGGACAAATAAAAGCCGAAGGTAATTTTATTGATGGAATGAAAGATGGAATATTTAGAACATATTACGAAAATGGACAAAAAGCATCAGAAATTAATTATATCAAAGACAAAGAAGATGGAACTATAACCGAATGGTATAAAAACGGACAAAAAAAACTTGAGGGATACGCTAAATTAGGCAAAAAACAAGGAACATGGACTGAATGGTACGATAACCAACAAAAAAAATCGGAAGGCTCCTACCTTAATGGACAAAAAGAAGGCAAATGGCAATACTTTTTCGAAGACGGCAAATTGCAAGCCGAAGAAAATTATAAAGAAGGAAAACTCAATGGCAAAAAAGTTACATTCTATGCAAATGGGAAGAAAGAAAGTGAAGAAAATTACTCTTTAGGTCAAAAAAACGGCCAAGCATTAGCATGGTACGAAAATGGCAATCGAAAATCTGTTGAAATTTGGCTCTCCGGAAAACTTAATGGACAAGCAAGCTATTTTTACGAAAACGGAAAAGAAAAAATGACGGGCAATTATAAAGACGGACTTCAAGAAGGACGATGGGTTGAATTTTTTGAAAATAGTGGCAAAAAAGCAGCCGAAGGCTCTTACCTTAAAGGTATGAAAAATGGATTATGGACAGAATATTACGAATCGGGTACTAAAGCCTGCGAGGGACAATACAAGAACGATAAAAAGCAAGGCATGTGGACTTGCTTTTACGAATCGGGTGTAAAACAAATTGAAGGAGCTTACAATAACGATTTAAAAGAAGGCACATGGATTGAATTCGATGAAGGCGGAAATAAAACGAATCAGTACATATACAAATCAGGCAATATTGTTAAATAATTTTCACTTGAATAAATTTATATTCTATATTACTTCTCTAACAATTATTTTCTCCTGCATTTTCTTAACCTCTTGCAGCGATACTATTGTTTTTGTAGAAAACAAAACACTCACCAATAGAGCATGGAATCGGAATAACATTTTAACATTCCGAACTACTGTCAACGATACATCAACTATACACAATATTTTTATCACTCTGCGCATTGATGGCAATTATAGCAAACGTAATCTTTATATTTTTTCAACCATTAAAGATCCACTGAATAATGAAATAAAAGATACCATCAACTTAATTCTTGCCGATGAAAAAGGTCGTTGGTATGGAAAAAGCAACTTAGGCGATTTATATTACTACTGTTTTTTATATAAAAAAAATGTCCGCTTCCCAAAACCTGGTCAATACACTTTTACACTCGAGCAAGCCATGCGTAGCCCAATCATCGAAAACATTGAAGATGTAGGAATCAAAATTGAAAAGGTAATGCCATGAGTCGGAATAAACTTATTCGTTTTGCCGAAATGGCAACTTTTCCCAATGTTATCCAACCCAAAATTAATGATTTTACATACATATCAACTCAATATAAAGGCAAATGGCACGAAAATATCTTTTTAAATAAAAACCCTATCGTTCTCGAACTCGGATGCGGAAAGGGAGAATATACTGTAGAACTCGCTCAAAACTATCCACATAAGAATTTTATTGGGATTGATATTAAAGGTTCGCGCATGTATGTTGGTGCAAAAGCATCGCTTCACTTATCAAATGTACGTTTTTTACGTACCAAAATTGAGTTAATTGAATTCTTTTTCGAAAAGGGCGAAGTTGAAGAAATTTGGCTTACTTTCCCCGATCCTCAACCTAAAAAACGATGGACAAAAAAAAGACTTACTTCTTCTTTTTTTCTGAATAAATACTGCAACATACTCCATCACAACGGAATTATTCATTTAAAAACCGATAATCAATTCTTATACCATTACACACTCGAACTATTAAGACATAACGCAGTTGAGGTTATCCACCATACTAACGATTTATATAATTCATCTATCATTTCTCCTATACTTAGTATTCGTACATATTATGAGCAACAATTTTTAAATCAAGGACTTCCTATCTGTTATTGTTGCTGGAAAAATCCTTTACATCTATTAGAAGAAATAGACGATGAAACATTCGAAGAGATTGAAAAACAATATCACCGATCCATTGTTTAGAGAAGAATCGTTTTTTGAACGTGTGTACGAGGTTGTTCGGCTTATTCCACACGGAAAAGTAACTACGTATGGTGCTATTGCTCGATTTTTAGGTTCGGCAAGCTCTGCCCGAATGGTTGGATGGGCTATGAACCACTCTCACACAGTGCTACCACCAGTACCAGCACATCGAGTTGTAAACCGCAACGGCAAACTTACAGGCAAAATGCACTTCCGTACTCCTTTCGAAATGGAACAACTTCTTGCTAAAGAAGGAATTCCTGTAAAAAACGATCAAGTTCAAGACTTTTTAACATATTTTTGGGATCCATCTATAGAATTAGTCTAAAACGAATTTTGTACATTTGTAAAATTTCATAATCATCATTATGAATATTCAAGAGTTACTAAAAAATATCATTCATCCCGAACTTAAGCAAAATATTATTGACGCAAATATTGTTCAATCCATAGAAGAAAATGATAACAATATTATCATTACTTTGCTTTTTAAAAAACAAGTAGATCCTTTTGCCAATACTATAAAAAGAAACATTGAAGAACTTTTAAAAAAACATCATGCAGATAAAAATATTCATGTTAAACTTCAATTCCCCGAAAAAAAGGTAAAACAATGGCAACCATTAGCAGATGTTAAAAACATTATTGCTATTGCTTCTGGCAAAGGAGGTGTAGGAAAATCAACCGTCGCATCAAATTTAGCTGTAAGCTTAGCCATGAACGGGTACACTGTTGGCTTACTCGATGCCGATGTTTATGGTCCGTCTATCCCAAAAATGTTTGGCATAGAAAAAGAGAAGCCCGAAGTTAATATTCACGAAGATGGTACAGAACTCATTAAACCCATTAAAAAATATGGCGTAGAACTCCTCAGTATTGGGCTTTTTGTCGATCCTTCTCAAGCCTTAATCTGGCGAGGTGCTATGGCAACAAGTGCTCTTAAGCAATTGATCGAACAAACTGCATGGGGCAAGCTCGATATTCTCCTTATCGATCTTCCTCCTGGTACGGGTGATATTCATCTTACTCTTGTTCAAACTGTTGCAGTTACAGGTGTCGTTATTGTTACAACACCCCAAGAAGTTGCTATTGCCGATGTAATTAAAGGCATAAGCATGTTTCGCAATCCCCAAATTAATGTTCCTGTATTGGGAATTATAGAAAATATGTCGTGGTTTACGCCAGCCGAACTTCCCAATAATAAATATTTTATTTTTGGGAAAGATGGTGGTATTCGTATGGCCAATGAGTTTAATGTTCGCCTCTTGGGACAAATTCCTTTAGTTCAGGAAATATGCGAAGCTGGAGATAAAGGTATTCCTTTGGTAAATAAACACTCCATCGAAGCCGAAGCTTTTAGAAATACTGTTGTACATTTACTCGAATCGCTTAACGAAAGAAATAAATTAGAACCAACAAAGAAAGTTGAAATTAAATATAAATAATTAAACCTTAGCAATATGAATAGAGAAGAAATTGTAAGCAAAGTAGAAAGTATCATTGAACAATTGCGTCCTTACTTACAAGACGACGGCGGCGATTTGGAACTTGTAGAAATTACAGAAGATTTTATTGTCAAAGTTAAGCTGAAAGGAGCATGCGGGTCGTGCCCATACAGCCTAATGACTCTGAAAAACGGAGTAGAAGATGCCATTAAACGAAATGTACCCGAAATTAAAGAAGTTGTTGGTGTTTAATAAAATTAATCTTCGCAATTTTGGCAATCATATCCTTTATTAATAATTTCCATTGCTCTAAGGCTCATCCCCATACTCGAAAATCCACCATCGTGATATAAATTTTGCATGGTTACTTTTCTTGTTAAATCGCTAAATAGCGTTATGCAATAATCGGCACATTCATCGGCTGTAGCATTGCCTAATGGCGACATGCGGTCGGAAAAATCCATAAGGTTTTGCATTCCTTTTACACCACTTCCTGCAGTAGTCATAGTAGGCGATTGCGAAATGGTATTGATTCGTATTTTCTTATCTCTGCCATAAATATAACCAAAACTTCGTGCTATAGATTCTAAAGCAGCTTTAGCTTCGGCCATATCGTTGTATCGATAAAAAGTACGCTGAGCCGCTATGTATGTAAGTGCAACAACCGAGCCCCATTCATTTATTGCATCGAGTTTGCGAGCTACTTGAAGCATTTTATGAAACGAAATGGCAGATATATCAATGGTTTTTAAATAATAATCGTAATCTAAATCGTCATATCGACGACTTTTACGCACATTCATCGACATACCAATACTATGCAGAAAGAAATCTATTTTTCCGCCAAAGTATTCCATAGATGAACGAAACACTTGTTCCAATTCAGCAACATTTGTAGCATCGGCAGGAAAAAAAGGAGCATTACATTTTTCGGCAAGTTTTTTTATCTCTCCCATTCTATATGCTAAAGCTGTGTTCGAAAGAGTAATTTTTGCTCCCTCTTCAATACATCGTTCTGCTACCTTCCATGCAATAGATTGTTCGTTAAGTGCACCAAATATAATTCCTTTTTTACCCGCTAACAGATTATAAGCCATAACTTTTTTGTTACAAAGTTAGTTATTGACAATTATTATATGCAAAACATGATAAAAATCATAATGCCTGAAAAAATATAAATTTTAGTCTGTACTACTTTGTTTTATAGTATTTATTATAAATTCTAAATTTTCTTGTATAGATTTCGTGCCATCGAGCCAGATAATAGAAACTCCCCTTCGTTCCATCCCTCTAAAATAAGTCATTTGACGCTTTGCAAACTGATGTATTGCCGTTTCGAGCTTCGAAAAAAATGATTCATAATTATATTTTCCCAAAATATATTCTGTAATATACTTATATTCCAAACCATAATATATCAAATCATCGGGCGAAATTCCCTGGTTTAATAATTGCTTAACTTCTTCTATCATTCCTTGTTCTAAGCGTATTTTAAGGCGTTCTGTAATTCGCTGCCTTCGGATTTCGCGTGGTATATATATACCAAAAGTTATGCTTGAAAGAGATGGATAATTCATCTCTTCTATAGAATGTGTTTTATAAAATTCGGCAATTTCTATGGCACGTATGACTCTTTTTTTATTATCAATATCGGTTTTATTATGAAGTGATTTATATTGTTTTAATATTTGTACCAATTCTTCGAGTGATAATAAAGACAATTGCTCTCTTAATGCTTTATTTTCGGGAACTTCTACTAATTCATAATTTCTTAAAATAGCCTCTATATACATTCCTGAGCCACCACACAAAATGGGAACTTTTCCCCTTTTTTTTATATGATAATATGCTTGAAAAAAATCGCGTTTAAATTGAAAAACATTATATTTTTCTCCTGCATTTACTATATCTATCAGATAATATGGTATTTGTTTCTCTTGAATTACATATTCATTCAAATCCTTTCCTGTACCTATATCCATTCCTTTGTAAACTTGCCGACTATCGCCGCTTATTATTTCGGCATCTAGCATATATGCTAAATGAGCCGCTAATTTTGTCTTACCAGATGCTGTTGGTCCTATAATAGTTATTAAATCATACTTTGTCATAGGTCATTGTAACGATCGGGCAAATAACGACGAGTAATAAATCGAACCGGAAAACGAGATGAAAGAAATCCTATAGTAAGAACAGACATAAAAATAATAAACAAATCAAGTATGCGAACTTCTACAGGGTATGCACTCACAATAAAAGCATCGGGATTGTTTGCATCCATTGGAATAATTCCAAATTCATGCTGTAAAAAACAAAAAATCAGGCCTAATGCAATACCTGAAATTGTTCCAATTATTGAAATCAGCCACCCTTCGAATAAAAATACTTTCCTTATATCTTTCATTGAAAATCCAATACTACGTAATGTTTCTATGTCTTCTTTTTTCTCAATAATAAGCATAGTAAGCGATGCAGTAATATTAAACGATGCTATGAGTAAAATAAAAAGAAGAATAGCAAATACAATAAATTTTTCTGACTTCATTATTTGATATAAAAACTGGTGTTGCTCGAAACGATTTCTTACATCAAACTGATTCCCAAATGTAGATTGAAGCAACTGCTCAATTTTATCCGAGTCGCTTAATGATTTTAGCTTTATTTCGAGCGAAGATACTTCTTTATTATATTGAAACAATTCGCGAGTAAACTGAATTGGAACAATTACATAATTATCCATCTCCGGATCAACCGAATATATACCAATAGGATAAATAGGTTTCATAATAAATGCCTGTTCGGGCGAGTTATGAATATTTGCCAAACGATTAGGTGCATATATTTTTAACGGTGATACAAAGTTGAGCCCTATAGACAAATGTGCCACAACACCCATTCCCACCACTGCAACAGGCTGATTTTGATACATTAAACTAAATCTTCCTTCTACCACCATCGTATCAAGACCCGTCATATCGGCGTAAGTTAAATCAACGCCTTTGATGGTAAACGGATGATAAATGTCGTGATATTTTACTAGTACTTTGTCTTCAATTGTAAAAGCATAGCGATCTATTTCATGAATGCTATTTAATGTAAGCACACAATTTTCATCGGGAACGAAAGTTTTTGCATGTATTGGAATAACCTTTAAATCGGGATCAAATGAATTGAATCGTTTTATGATGAGCGATTCGAGTCCATTAAATATGGAAATAATAATAACTAATGCCATAGTGCCAATAGCAAAACTAACGGCAGTTATAGTTGAGATAATATTGATAATATGAGTAGTTTTGGGCGAAGTAAGATATCTTTTTGCAATAAACCAGTGCAACTTCATGATTATTTTTTTAATAACTCCTCGATGCGTTTACTATACTCGTAAGAATCGTCAATAAAAAAAGCTAACTCAGGTATTGATTTTACTTTATTTTTTATACGTTGTGCAAGAGCATGTCGAATTTGCTTTTTATTATCATTTATTACATGAAATATCTCTTCTGCTTTTTTTTGAGGATGATAAATACTCAAATAAACTTTTGCCAACGACAAATCGGCACTCATGCGTACTACCGTAACATTTATTAACGAACCTGGTGCAAATATGGATTCATTTTGCTGAAATATTACACTTAATTCTTTTTGAACTAACCGTTCTGCTTTTTGAATTCTAACATTGTCCATATTAATCAAATTTTATTGCTTTTATTGGTTCTATTCTACTAATAAGAGAAGAAGGAACCAATAATATTATAAACGTAATAACTACTATAGCAGAATTGAGTAAAACAACCTGCCACCATTCAATTTGAACCGGAACATAATCGATATAATACGATGCTTTATTTAAGCTTACTACATGATACGTTTTTTGTAAGTAATAAGCAACATATGCCAAAATATTTCCGAGCAATAATCCAAATAAAATGTATGCTGAACTTAAATAAATAAATATTTTTCGAATATTTGAATCATAAAATCCCATTGTTTTAAGCAAACCTATCATATTTACACGTTCCAGCACCAAGACCAACAATCCAGATATAATGTTAAACCCCGAAACAATCATCATCAAAATTAAAATTACCCATAAATTTGTATCAAATAATCCTATCCAATCGAAAATATATGGATAACGCTCTTGAATAGACGAAACTTTTAGCTTTGTACCATCGTTTTGAAATTTTGCTCCTACAAGCGAGTAAATCATTTGTCGGGCTGCAGGAATAGAATCGAAATGCTTTAAATTTATTTCATAGCCACTTACCTGATTAGGCTGCCAATCATTGAGTTTTTGAATGTGCCGCAAATCAACAAAAACAAACATATTATCAAAATCTTCCATCATTGTTTCGTAAATTCCCGAAACGATAAATTTTCGCATACGCGGAGGATCCTGAATAAAATATACATACAAAGCATCGCCGGGCTTAACTGCCAGTATATTGCTTATCTTTTTGGATATCAGCACTTCATTCGATTTAGTACTATCGGCAAAAGTTGGCACTTTTCCTGTTACAATGTGTGAACGCAGAAATGACCAATCAAAATCTTTATATACTCCTTTTAAAACTGCACCATGCAAAATATTGCCTACTTTAATAATGCCAGGTTTAGTAGCAAACAATTGAACATTTTTAACAGTAGAAATATGGCGTATAGCTTCAATGTCATTTTTATTTATGTATATTGGATTTGTTTCAAATGAATAATTAGCATCGTAATTACTAACAACTAAATGCGACGAAAAACCCGAAACTTTGTACTTTATTTCTTGTTTGAAACCCATTACAACAGCTATTGAGATAAACATTACCACAAAGCTGATAGCAATACCCAAAATATTGAACCATGTAATAGGTTTCGATATACGACGCGATTTGGATTGACTAAAAAGTATTCGACGTGCTATAAATAAAGTAACGTTCATTATGCAAAACTAATCGAAAAATCAACGAAAAGCAAAAGTTCTTTTACTTCATATATTTAAACTTTATTAATTTACATTATATAGTAATGTAAAAAAACTCCCTCATAAAATATACGAGGGAGTTGATAACTATATTTACTAGTAGTATTTATTTTTTTATAAATCGTACAACGCTGTTCCCTTGTTGCGTTGTTATTAGTAATGAATAAACTCCTGATGGCAGATGAGATACATTCAACTGATTTGATTGTGTAGTAATAAATACCTGACCATTAGCATTAAGCAATCTAACTTGTATAATAGACGATTCGGAATAAATATTAAGAATATCCTCTACGGGATTTGGATAGACTAAAATATATTCTCTAACCGATAAAGGTTTTATAGACAATGGAATTTCTACTCCTTTTACGATAATATCATCAATTCGCGATGCTCCAGCAGCTGCAACAGTAGCCCCGCCTACCGAAGTATTGCTTGTCATTATCCAACGAAGACTAATTAAGGCTTTATCATCACATTCGCTTGGTAATGAAATATTTGAAAGCACTCCTGTAGTAAAATTATCGGCAACCGTAACAATTGCACCAGGAATATCAATCCAATTTCCATCATTATTTATCATGTATTGAACTTTAAATTCTTTAGGACCTGTGCTTGATGAACGTTGCTTACTCGAAAATTGTACCATCATAAATCCTTGTGTAGTAAAATCAACTCTCCAATATTTTGTATCTGCTCCGTTATCCCATCCCGTTGCACGAGCTGCACTTGTAGTTGCTCCAGCTGCATTAAACACTAATGTACCTGTTGCTGTCGTTGTTATTATCTTATCTAAATTTGCTGTAATCCCACCATCTGCTAAACTATCGTCAGGATTGTTGGGGAAAGTCCATTCTACCAATGTTTGATAAACAGGATTGTCGTGTGCTACAGTTACTGTCCATTGTTTAGTCGTTGTGCCATTTTGAGCTGTAACTGTATAAACAACAGGATTAGTAAAGTTTTGAGGCACACCGCTAGCTGGTGTTATAGTAGCACCGGGCGATACAGTTATGCTTGGTGTTAGACTCGACAAATCCGTTCCGTATGGCATTAACACATTAACAGAAGCTTGTCCGCTGTTAATTACAGAGCTCACTTGATTGGGTAGTGTGAAAGATAAAATTTCAGCTTCGTTGTTTAATTGTGTTACAACTGTTACTGTCCATTGTTTTGTGGTTGTGCCATTTTGAGCTGTAACTGTATAAACCACAGGATTAGTAAAGTTTTGAGCTACGCCACTAGCTGGCGATATGGTTGCTCCAGGCGATACTGTTATACTTGGTGTTAAGTTTGTAACATCTGTACCATACGGCATTGTAACCAATACAGCAGCTTGTCCCGACATTATGTTTGATGAAATCTGACCAGGAATAGTAAAAGAAAGAATCTCAGCTGCATTACTTGGGCTTTCAACATTTACTGTTACTGTCCATTGTTTTGTTGTTACGCCATTTTGTGCAGTAACTGTATAAACCACAGGATTGGTAAAGTTTTGTGCAACACCGCTGGCAGGTGATATAGTTGCTCCAGGCGATACTGTTATTGTTGGAATTAAATTTGTAACATTTGTTCCATAAGGCATAGTTACTACCACTGCGGCTTGCCCCGACATTATATTTGATGAAATTTGACCAGGAATGTCAAATGATAGAATCTCGGCTTCATTATTTAATTCTTCAATTCCTTTCACAATAATATCATCAATACGGCTAGTTCCTGCTGCACCAACAGTACCCCCACCTACGCTAGTATTGCTCGTCATTATCCATCGCAAACTCACTAAATTTTGTTGATTACAAGCAGCGGGCAAATTAATTTCGTTAAGAACTCCACTTATAAAATTATCGGCACAAGTAACATTTGCACCTGGCACATCTATCCAGTTTCCGCTATTATTAATCATGTACTGTACTTTGAATTCTTTTGGACCAGTACTGGATGAACGTTGTTTACTCGAAAATTTTAAATCTTTATATCCTGCACTAGTAAAATCTATACGCCAATATTTTGTATTAGCACCATTATCCCAACCCGAGACACTGGCAGCACTTGTAGTTGCTCCAGCTGCACCATAATTTACAGTTCCTGAAGCAGTTGTGGTTAGCTGCTGATTCAAATTAGCAGGAATTCCTCCATCGGCTATATTATTATCGGGATTGTTAGGGAAATTCCACTCTACAAGAGTTATATACGTTGGTTGTAACACAGTAACTGTTACAGTCCAAACTTTAGTAGTAGTACCATTTTGTGCCGTTACTGTATATTGAACAGGACTTGAAAAATTTTGAGGCACTCCACTGGCAGGACTGATAGATGCCCCTGCAGATACTGTTATGGTTGGAGTTAAATTGGATGGGTCTGTTCCAATAGGCATCACAACACTTACTGTAGCGTTTGTACTATTAATAGTTGATGAAATCTGACCTGGAATAGTAAATGATGTTATTTCGGCTTCATGATTAGGCAATACAGTAACTGTAACTGTCCATACTTTAGTTGTGATTCCATCCTGAGCTGTTACTGTGTATAATACAGGATTGGTAAAATTTTGTGCAGTTCCGCTGGCAGGAGTAATAGTGGCACCCGCAGAAATAGTTATATTGGGTATTAGATTTGTTACATTTGTCCCATAAGGCATCGTTACATATACAGCAGACTGTCCCGACATAATATTTGACGAAACTTGCCCTGGAATTGTAAATGATAATATCTCGGCTTCATTGTTCAACTGAGTTGAAACTGTTACAGTCCATTGTTTTGTAGTTATACCATCTTGTGCTGTAACTGTATAAACTACGGGATTAGTAAAATTTTGCGATGAACCGCTCGGTGGGTTTATGCTTGCCCCTGGTGAAACAGTAATATTAGGCACTAAATCAGTAACATCTGTACCAAAAGGCATCACAACATGTACTGTAGCTTGCTGGCTATTTATGTTTGAACTAATTTGCCCTGCAATGTTAAAACTCAGAATTTCTGCATCTGTACTTGCTGTTTCAGTTGTAAAAGTAACATTTAAAGTTGTTGTTGCGTTGTTAAAATTATCTTCAACTGGTGCTATTTGTAAAAAATAAGTTTGATTGTATAACAACTGATTGCTTGGTATCACTGTAATATTAGTTTTATTTGCATCAATTGTTGCTGTAAAAGGTACATTTGCACCGTTAATATTGTTTAGCTTAAAGGTTATTAAATTTGCTACATTAGTATTATCTATAGGACTATTATCAATATTTCTAATTGGCTCACTAAAAGTAATAACTGGATTAACGGTAACAGGAACATTCGTACTTCCACCCGCAGGATTAAATGCAACTAATGGTGGTTGTGTATCTATTTCTTTCACTGCTTCTGCCCATGTGGTTGCAACTCGTATTCCATCAATATACAAAGTAGGAGCATTTGTGGCACTTCCTTGTCGAAGTAAGATTGTGTTTAATGCTGTGGGGTCGGTTGTTGTTCCACCTGTTGTAGTAATAATAGGATTTGGTTCTGCTCCCGGAATAAGAGGATTAACAAAAACTGAGATTTCGTCGTTTTGATTCCCTGCAATCATTTGATATTTTATTACTACTAAATACGTGGTATTTAGTGCATAATTAAACCCTGTGTAAACGGCTGTTTCTGTTCCTTTCGATATACCAAAAGCTAAAGCATCGGTTGCATCTTTTTTAATAAAAAACCTACCTGTAAAATTTGTATTTCCTGGCGAAGGCTGAAAAGCAAAGAAATAATCGCCTAATGATTTTGCATCGGTTACTCGAATTAAAAATGCAGTATATACTGTACCAGTGTTTTGCGCAGTGAATGCTTTATAGGCATCTTCGCCCGTATTATTTATCAATAAATAATTTCCTATGCCCGAGCTTGCATACGACGGATAACTTAGATTGCCTGCAATTATTTGAAACTCATTAATAGAGCTTGTTCCTTGTTCTACCCACCCATTTGTACCCACAAGCATCGTCCCTACGGCATAATCAAAATTTTCTTCTAAAAGTAGTGGCTGCGAAAATAAGCCTGATAAGATAAAAAAAAGGCTTACTGACAATAATGTAATTTTTTTCATAAGCATTAATGTTTAATTTTGTACAAATTTACGGCAAAAACTTAATTTGAGGATTAAAAATCCTTTAAAAAATGATAAAATGTTTTCTACAATAAGAAATTATTATAATTTTATTCGTTATAAATCCATTATTAATTATCATAATTTTTTCTGTCAAGCTCCGTTTAGCTCTTTATATGTTGATTATGCAGGGAATATTTTTGTATGCTTTGTAAACAAATATCTTTTGTTGGGCAATATTCATCAGTTACAACATATTAACGATATTTGGTTTGGAAAACAAATAAATGAACTGAGAGAGAGCATCGTATTACGTAAACTAAACAAAGGATGTCATGTATGCAAACATCATTTAGAAAAAGGAAATTTTGCTCATGTATATGCTCAACGATATAATTTTCTACCTATCGGCTCCCTTTCGCCTAAATCCCTTGAACTTCAACTAAGCCCTCTTTGCAATTTTAACTGCCTCATGTGTGTGGTCAAAGACGAAAAAAATACTGTTAACATCGAGCCTTTTAAAAATTTTATCGAAAAACTTGCACCAAACTTGATAAATATTTCATTTAGTGGTGGAGAACCTTTTTTTATTGACGAATATTACGATATGTGGGAGATTATTTATAAAACTAATCCACATTGCAAGGTTTCTGTAAATACTAACGCAAGCATAGTAAATAAGTCAGTCGAAGATATTTTACAAAAACTAAAATTCAATATTACTGTTTCCATAGATGGCTATTCAACCGATATATTTGAATCAATCAGAAAAGGCGGCAACCGCGATATTGTATATAATAATTTGCATTATTTTCATGAATATACATTAAATAATAATACATCCTTTGGAGTTAAAATTTGTGCCTTACAACAAAATATTCACGAATTCCCTGAGCTTTTTGAATATTTTACAAATAAAAATATTCGTATTACCATCAACGAAGTTGTTTATCCGATAAACGTAGCCTTATGGAATATGCCTTTAGCTAAACTTAAGTACATTTTAAAGTTATTGCAAAATAAAGCTCCTAAAATCAATAACCATCCACACAATTACATGTCGTGGCATGGAGTAATAAAATTGATTCTAGAATACATAAAAAACAAAGAAAACTTTTTCAAGCAACGTATTCGATATGAAAAAAATGGAGAACAGATAATAGTAGAAAAATTAAACAAGCTTTTTCTCCATTCTGATATAACAACACAAGTAATTAAAAAAGTTTTTTCATATGCTGCTACTGAAAACGAACGTATTATTTTATGCAATTTTTTCTTATTAGCTCCCATAGAACGATTATTACCAGAATTAGAATTACGAGACGAGACTTCTGTTGAAAGTATTGTAAAACACATCTTAAACCACTTTTATATCAATGATTAATTATTCCAATATTCTTTTTGGCAAATCTGAAAACATTATACAATTAAATGACTTCTTTAAGAGCGAAAATGTTTCATTGTTTCAGCATACATTTGAAGGGAAAACACACATTTTAAACCCATTACCTTTGGGTAAGAATAAGCAATATGTACGCATGATAACCATAAGTAACCAGCGTACTGGTTCAAGCATGTTAGCCAATATTTTCAGAAGCCATTCGCAAATTGTCTATTTTGGTGAAATTTTTAATTTAAATCAACCTCACTGGGGTTTTAAAAAAATTAATGATGCTCTTTTATGGAAAGCTCAGCTTTTCCCTCGGTTATATTTGAAACATTTTTATTTTCGCAATTTTTCAGACCAAATTAAGGCTGTTGGATTCAAATTGATGTACAATCACCTCAAATATAAACAAGTTAAACAATTATTACTCAAAGAATTTTTACCCAACTCTCATTTAATTATCCATCTAAAAAGACAAAATAAACTGTACATGTATATTTCTCAATTAATTGCTCGAAAAACATCTGTTGCTAATTTACTTCAAAATCCGAATTCACTTAACCCTATAACAAATGTAGATATTCCAACAATAAAAATTGATATAAACCAAATGTTTACTTACTTTTCCTATGTTGAATATTACGAAAAATTGTACGATAATTTATTACAAAATTATCCATTGCGTCACTCAATTGTTTATTACGAAGATTTGGTAAAAAATTATTCACTAACCGTTTCAAAAATTATTCAAAACATTGGCTTAGACGATGAAAAACTCATTTGTATTAACAAAAAAATAATTACCCTACCGCTTAAAGATTTTATTGAAAACTATGATCAACTAATAAATACTTTAAACAAAAGTCACTATAAAGTTTTTCTGGAAAACGAATAATATAGATACTTTAATACTTTACAATCAAAGAAACATATATTTTTGTGCTACTTGAAAATTTTATACCTATGCGAAAGTTTGCCAACTTAGAACTATCGAACTACCCTCTGTTTTTAGCACCCATGGAAGATGTTACAGATTCTACTTTCCGCTATATGTGTAAGCTTTTTGGCGGAGTAGATGTTATGATTACAGAATTTGTTTCGAGTGACGGATTAGTTCATAACGCAAAAAAAAGCTTTCAAAAACTTAATATTCAAGATTACGAACGCCCCATCGGTATTCAAATATACGGACATATACCCGAACGTATGATTGAAGCTGCAAAGATTGTCGAAGAATATAACCCTGATTTTATTGATATCAATTTTGGTTGTCCTGTAAAAAAAATCGTAAATCGTGGCGCAGGTAGTGGCATGCTTAAAAATATTCCATTGCTTATTGAAATTACTGAAAAAGTTGTTGCATCTGTTAAAAAGCCTGTTACTGTAAAAACTCGTCTTGGTTGGGACGAATCGTCAAAAAATATCGTCGAAGTTGCCCAATTGCTAAATAACACTGGCATCACAGGCTTAACCATTCACGGACGCACTCGCAGCCAAATGTACACAGGAAAAGCCGATTGGACATTGATTGGAGAAGTGCGAAAGAATCCGTTAGTTACAATACCCATTATTGGCAACGGCGATATTAACAATCCTATTCAGGCAAAAGAACATTTCGAAAAATATCAAGTTGATGGCATAATGATTGGTAGAGCAAGCATAGGACGACCTTGGATTTTTAAACACATCCATCATTATTTACATACAGGCGAATTATTACCCGAACCTACCATCATCGAAAAAGTGGAAATTGCAAAATCTCATTTATTGAAAGCCGTTGAAGATAAAGGCGAGCGTAGTGGCATTTTAAGCATGCGACGTCATTATGTACATTATTTTAAAGGAATTGAACACAGCAAAGAGTGGCGCATAAAACTCCTTACTTCAACTTCATTAGCTGAAAATATCAAGTTATTAGATGAATTAAAAAACCGAATATAAATATGGATACTATTTTTTATATTGCATCAAAGCTATTAAGTTTTGCTTTTTCGCCTATAATATGGATTTTTTCATTATTGATCATTACAACGTTCACAAAAAATGCTAAACGAAAAAAATATCTTCTTATTGCAACTATTAGTATATTTTACTTGCTTTCCAATTCGTTTCTTGCAGATGAAGCCATGCGATGGTGGGAAATGCCTCCTGTAAAACTAGAAAAATTAAATACTTCATACGACTATGTGGTCATACTTGGAGGAATGATGAGCTATTATGACTCTAACACAAACCAAATAGGCATGAACCGTAGTATTGACAGACTTTTGCAGGGAATAAAATTGCAAAAAAAAGGCAAAGCCAAAAAGATATTAATTAGTGGTGGCGATGGTTCATTGCTGAAATCTATTGGTAAAGAAGCCGAAATAATAAAAACATATTTACAAGATATAGGGCTCGACGACGATTGTATTAAAATAGAAAGTAATTCGCAAAACACTTACGAAAATGCTAAATATAGTGCACAAATTTTACGTAATGATTCTGCAAAAACAGTACTGCTTGTAACTTCAGCTTTTCATATGCGTCGAGCACTTGCATGCTTTCACAAACAAGGAATATACCCCGATTATTATCCAGCCGAACGATATTCAGGAAAAAGAAAATATATTTTCGATCACTTACTTATTCCCGATTTGCAAGCTATAGAAAAATGGGATAAACTTATTCACGAGTGGGTTGGTTATCTTATGTACAAAATTATGGGTTACGCTTAATATGAATTTTTCATTTACCTTTGTAGAAAAAATATGAGTGAAATAATTGTTAGTGGAATTCGCTCAACGGGGAATTTACATTTAGGAAACTACTTTGGAGCAATTCAAAATTTTTTAAAACTGCAGGAACAACACGAATGTTATTTTTTTATTGCCGATTTTCACTCACTAACGACTCATCCTACCCCTTCCGATCTTTATGGAAACACACGTCAGGTACTTATTGAATATTTAGCCTGTGGGTTAGATCCTGAAAAATGCACACTGTATAGACAGTCGGATATACACGAAATACCCGAGTTGTATTTATTGCTAAACATGAATGCATATTTAGGTGAATTGGAGCGATGCACAACATTTAAAGAAAAAGCACGCAAACAACCCAACAACATCAACGCAGGTTTGTTAACGTATCCTGTATTAATGGCTGCAGATATCATCATTCACAAAGCAACCAAAGTGCCCGTAGGAAAAGACCAGGAACAACATTTAGAAATGACCCGAAACTTTGCAGCACGTTTCAACCGAATGTATGGCGTAAATTATTTTCCAGAGCCTGTTGCCTATAACTTTGGCGAACAGTTAATCAAAATACCCGGTTTAGATGGCAGCGGAAAAATGGGCAAATCCGAAGGAAATGCCATAAACTTAATAGACGATCCCGATACTATTCGAAAAAAAGTAATGAAAGCCGTTACCGATACAGGTCCTACTGAACCCAATCAGCCAATGACTGAACCTATTGCTAATTTGTTTACATTGATGAAAATAATGTCATCGCCCGAAACATATCAATATTTTCTGGATAGATACAACGATTGCTCTATCCGATATGGTGAAATGAAAAAACAATTAGCCGAAGATATCATTGTATTTACACAGCCTATTCGTGAAAAAATTTTATCGTTGAGCAGCAATCAAACGTACCTAAAAAAAGTTGTACAGGTAGGTGCAGAAAAAGCACGTGTTAGTGCATCTAAAACACTTCGTGAAGTTAGAGAAATTATAGGATTCAAAGATTTTTAAATATCTCTTTGAAAGAACAAACGTCATCATAGGTGTTAAGAAAAAAATAAAACGAAAATCATTTTACTTTTACAAAACCATATATATATTTGCGATGGATTAACCAAAAAATTATTACAACAATGGCTTATGTAATTACCGAAGATTGTACTGCTTGCGGTACATGTATTGATGAATGCCCCGTTGGTGCTATTTCCGAAGGCGACATTTACAAAATTGATCCGGAAGTTTGTACCGATTGTGGTGCCTGTGCAGATGTATGCCCCGTAGAAGCTATCCATCCTGCATAGCATTATTGAGACAAAATTTAAGGCTGTTGAAAGTCAACAGCCTTTTTTATTTTAATAAAGCTTTTACAGGCTCAATTCCTGCGTATGAATTTTCCTGAATAGCTTTTAATACGGCTCCACCACCCGTAAAAATATAATATCTTGGACTATCGAGTGCTACGATGTATAAACCCGGTAACAATCGTTTTAATTCTTGCATTGTATCGCCTCCGCCATATAATTTTACCGACTCTGGACTTTCGTCTATAATCTGATCAAGAGCTATTGTCCCCTCATTAAAATAAGGCATATACCCCATTACAGCATTTACAAATATAGTTTTGGCTGCATGAAATTTATCGACAATATCGGGTTCTTTAAAATTTTCAGCTGTTACATCTAACACATAATTTAATCTTGTTCCGGCCGATAATTTACGAATATCATGCGTTCTATATTGACCGTCAAATTTGCCTTCTAATGTATCGGACTCTACAATATATGGGCATTCAATAATCTTATCTTGATATTGTTTACTAAACTCTACAAATTTTCGGGCATGTTCTAAATCATCTTCTTCAATTCCTTTGATAGAAATGTTATATTTTGCACACAAATATGCGTTATAAATAACACCACCCAACATTAAATAATCTACTTGCTGAAGCAACGCATATAAAGGTTCAATTTTAGTATCAAACTTTGCACCGGCTACTACTGCTAAAAATGGTCTATTGGGCTTGAAAATTCTTTCAAGGTTAACAAGCTCTTTTTGCATCAAAAAGCCTGCATATGACGGTAAATATTGATTAACTCTTACGGTTGATGCATGAGGCTGCCACGAGCCAAAAGCATCGTTTACAAAAATATCGGCAAGACCTGCTAATTGATGCGCAAAACGATCGGCTTCTTCGCCTTTTGCTTCTTCGCCTTTAAACCAACGAGTATTGGGTAAATATATTGCATCGAGTTTATCTTCTTTAAGTTCACGTATCATGTGATTGATGGAAGTTTCTATTCCAAAATATCCAAAATTTCCATCTCGTGTAAACTCTGGAACTCCAATGTTTATATGAAGTTTATTTTGAAGATATTCCACAATAGGTCGAATCGAAGTATGATCGCTGATATCAATTTCGCCTGTTTTTTTGTTTTTTGGCCGACCTACATGAGTCATAAGAATTATTTTACCGCCCTTTGCATTGATGTAATATAAAGTTCCCAATGTAGCATCTATTCGATATGGATCGTATATTACACCCTTTTTTACAACATTATGATCAACTCGTACAAGAACTATTTTGCCTTTTAAATTTGCTTCTTGAATTCCTCTAATAGGTAAATCTTTAAACATAGGCTTTTGTTTTTTTACAAATTTACTTTAAAAATTAAATTTACAAAAAATTTTTATAGCATTGTCCATAAAGAGCTGTCGCCTAATAATTTAAAATGTTTTCTTATTATGCCTTTAATTCCGACAATTGAAACAAAACATTTTTTATTGCCTCATCTAGTAAATATTGTTGTGTATATTGATAATTCATACTATATACAGAAAGTTCCTGAATTGCTTTTTCTAAATCAAAATTTTCTTGCTGATAAATAACAAAAATACGTCGCTCTTTGTAATACGAAGCAAGATATTCCTGTTCGGTTTGTCCGGGTGTTGGTACTAATATTGCCGTGCGCTTTAGATAAAATAAATCCATAATAGTAGAATACCCCGAACGAGCAACTATAAATTTCGACGATTGAATCAGCGAAAAAAGCAGTGGCGTATTTGCATACGAATAAATCGTTACATTTTGTTCCTGATGAATAGAAAAATCTTTATCGTAATCGCCTAACACCAATACACATGGAAGCTTTATTTTTTTCATTTGCTCTAACACAATTTGTGCAAAAATGCTGCGTTGTGGCTCAGGACCACTAATAATAGCCAATACTTCATACGAAGTATTGGATAAAATTAAGCTATTAACATGAGCAAATCGTGATAATATACCTACATACACAGCATTGACTAATGTTGTTGTGCTTAGTTCTCCCGCAAATTTTGACTGTTGTGCCACATCAGGAATCCAACATTGATGAAAGTTATTTATTTGCTTTCGTATAAGCCATGTTGTTAAGTTTTCTGCCCATAATACAGATTTTGGTAATTTTATCCGTATTTGATGAGTAATAATAACAGACGTTATTTGTTTATCGTAACATCCATAACGATTATCGCTTATAATTAAGTGAAAGCTATATTTTTTTTTCCATCGTTTAACGCATTTTCTGTCTCTTAGTGTCCCAAAAATAATTTTAGGAACAATCCCCACTAATGAGAAAACGGTTAGTCTTTTTTTAGAATAACGAATTTCTGGTGAAGAGCAAGGCAACCATTCAAACGTTATGTTTTCTTTTGTTAAAAAATTATATTGTCTTTTGTTGCAAGCAATATAAATGGTAGCATTATATGATTGTAGTTTGTAAATCAGAGGAACCATTCGGGCAACGTGCCCTAGTCCCCAATCGAGTGGACATAAAAGAATCCGATATGACGACATATTCACACCCACCGCACACTTATCCCTGCTTTTTTTATTCTATTGGCTATCATCATCATTTCATCGTTTTCAATTTTCTGAAGAGTAGTCAATGGCGGTTTTCGATCTAATGAATACAACATTACATATTCTGGCGAAAGAAATTGATATGTTTCAATAAGTTTGTCCAATTCTTTATCTGTTGTATTATCCACAAAACAATCGTTCACTTGTCCTCTCAATAACATAGTTTGAATAACAAAGCTGCGGTTTATGTTTTTTAGTTTATGGATGTATTCAGCAACAGAAAAATTTTGTACTGGCTGATTAATGAGACGAATGGTCTCTTCGTTTGCCGAATCGAGTTTAAATACAGGTATATCAATATATGATAACGAATGTTGAATATTTTGTTCTTGTATTGTAGTGCCATTGGTTAATAATACAATTTGTTTACCCGAAGCAAATTCGTTTCTTAATTCATAAACATTTTTTGCGATTTCGAAAAAATCGGGATGAAGCGTTGGCTCACCATTGCCAGCGTATGTTAATACATCGAGTGGTATAGAATTATTATGGATCTGTTGCAAAGCTTCTTTCAATGTTTCGAGAAAAACGGCCTTATCTACAAACAGCTGATTTAAAGAATTTTTGGGATTCCAACCACATTCGCAATAAATACAATTAAATGTACAAATCTTTGAATTTTGAGGCAATACATTCATTCCTAACGAAAATCCGAATCTTCTGCTACGAACCGGACCATAAATTATTTGATTAAACAACATCATGTCCTTGAAATTAATGAATAATACTTTTTAGTTCTTGTTTTTCATTAAAGAATATTACACTCGCAAATAAACCTAACAAAGCCATATGTATCAGGTTTTTCAACCAAACATTTTCAATAGAAAGCCACTGAGCAAAAATAAAAATCAATACAGCAAAAATCATATATGCAAAAATAGTCTTTAAAGGATATGGAACAGGATAATAACGTTTGCCCCATAAAAACGACAACAACGTCATGATGGCATAGCATAGTAATGTTGTCCAGGCAGCACCTACATAACCCATAACAGGAATTAGTATCCAATTCAACACAATTGTTATTATTGCTCCTATCACAGCCAGATAAGCTCCGAAAATGGTTTTATTGGTTAATTTATACCAAACCGAAAGGTTAAAAAATACTCCTAAAAATAAATTTGCCATTAATAATATTGGAACAATCATTAAGCCTTCACGAAACTCTTTACCAATAAAGAATTGAATATAATGCAAAAATAAAACTACAAGAAGAAATATCATTAATCCCAAAATGATAAAATACTTCATTACTCGTGCATATAGCTCTTTTGCATTTTGTTCTTTGGCATGATTGAAAAAAAATGGTTCGGCTGCAAATCGAAACGTTTGAATAAACAAAGTCATCAAAATAGAAATCTTATAATTAGCACCATATATGCCTAATTGATGCATTGCTGTAGTTTCATCGTTAATCAAATACTTAATAAGTATTCTATCGAATGTTTCATTAACCATTCCTGCCAAACCTGCAACTAACAATGGTAATGAATAGCTTATCATTTGCTTTAACAAGTGTAAATCAACAAAAAACGTAAATCTGAAATATGGAATCAGTAACAAACAGGTAATTACATTCGCAATTAAATTAGCAATAAACACATAACCCACTCCTATGCTCGAATCATATAAACCCCATAAATGAAAACCTTTAGCGGTCAGATATGGAAAAACTATTAAAAATAAAATATTAGCCAAAATATTTAAGCCAATATTCGTGATTCGAACAAAAACAAATTTCCATGCTTTATTTTGTTGACGCAAATAAGCAAAAGGTATGGCAGCTATACTATCGGTAATTAATATCAGAAGCAACAACCAAAGTAAATACTTTTGATGTTCGTAATGCATTACATGGCTCAACCAAGGAATTAAAAGAGAAAAAAGCATTAAAAAAAATAGCGATGAGCTTAAAATAGACATAAACGTGGTACTATACACTTCATGTACTTTCTTGTTTTCTTGAGCAAAACGAAAGAAGGCTGTTTCCATACCATAAGTAAAAATAATGAGCAAAAAAGAAGAATAAGCATAAAGCTCTGTAACGACTCCATATTCTGCAGGGCTAAATATGTTTGTATATAAAGGAACAAGCAAATAATTTAAAAAACGACCAACGATGCTGCTAAGACCGTAAATGGCAGTTTGACCAACTAATGACTTTATCGCTCCCAAGCAATTTTTTTTTGCAAAATAACAGAAATTCTTTAAAAAAATGAATTTTATTAGTAAGCTACGCGATGTTTTTCGTCTTCGTCGTAAAACATATGTACATAATTCCTGTAACGTATTTCATGTATTTCGCCGTTTATTACAGCATTTTTTACAGCACAATCGGGTTCTGTTGTATGAGTACAATTGTAATACTTACACTGCGGTGTTCGACTTAAAATTTCAGGAAAAAAATGAAATAACTCTTTTTTCTCTATATTTACAAAACTAAAACCTTTTATGCCGGGTGTATCAATTATATATCCGCCAAAGTCGAGAGCAAACATTTGCGAAAAAGTAGTTGTATGCTTCCCTTTAAAATGAACATATGATATTTCTTGAACTTTTAGATTCAACCCCGGTTGTAAAGCATTGATGAGCGACGATTTGCCCACTCCAGAATTTCCCGACACCAAATTGATTTTCCCTTTTAATGATTGCTTAAGTTCCTGAATTCCTTCGCCAGTTTTGGCCGAAGTTTTAAATACTTTATAACCAGCCAAGCGATATATATTTTCAAATTCTGCAACCTGCTCCCTTAATTGTTCGTACAAATCGCACTTGTTTAAAATTAAAGCAGCTGGTACGCGATACGCTTCGCACGTTACTAAATACCGATCAATAAACTCGTAATTTGTTTCGGGATAAATTAGCGTAACAACTAAATATGCACAATCTATATTGGCAGCGATGATATGTTGTTGTTTCGATAAATTTACTGATTTGCGTACAACATAATTTTTACGTTCTAACGCTTCTACAATAACTCCTTCCTTGTCGGCAATAGGTTCGAATAAAACCCAATCGCCCACAACTACAGGATTTGTGCTTTTATTTTCTTCAAGTCTTAATTTACCTTTAAGTACGCATACCCATGTATTATCTTTTTCATCTAATACAGTATAAAATTTGCCAACAACTTTTAAAACTAATCCTTTTTTCATATTACAAAAGTAACGATTTTATCTACAATTGACATACATAGAGGCACATGCGACTGATTTACATTTCCTCTTCATGTTTGAACAGTTGCTTTTTATCTTCTTTATTTTTAATTCCAAAATTGTACCGAATATTTATGCCAATGCGTTGATTATCGGCATACCGCGAACCGTAAGTAGGCATACTGCTCAAATTATAAGAAAAGCGAGTTTCCATCGTTCGTAGCACATCTCTAACATTAATGGTAATTTGAAGCTTTTGATCGAAAAATGTTTGATTTAAACCAATATTTAATTGCCCAAAATTTTTAAGCTCTAAAAAACTCCATATCCCTTTCGTCATCAAAAATCCACTTACGTTTAGCTTTGTAGTTTTTGAAATTTTGAGTTGATGAAATGTAAAAAACCTCCACGAGCCGCGTTTGAAATATAAAGGCTTGTTTTGATAAAATCCATCATATTCAAGCAAACTATATTGTCCGCCTATGCCAAAAAAATATTTTCCTCCGGGTGGAATTCCTGCTATACCCCGAAAATATGTTTCAGAACTTTTCCCTAAATTATCGAAAGTTCGAATAAAAGCTCCGGGAAGTGTTGTGTCTTCATACATTACATTTGAAAATATATCGGTGGTATAATTTTTACCAATGGCAAAAACCGGCATATCGTTATAACTAATATTTAATTCGTAATTATCGGTAAATTGTGGTTTTAAGGCAGGATTGCCTGTTTCGTACATAAATTCATCTATGTATCGTATATACGGATTTAATTCCTGATAGCCTGGCCTATTTATAGTTCTTCTGTATATGGCAAAAGCAAATAACTCTACCCCCCACCGATCAAATATTTTTCGACTTAAATAAACATACGGAAAATAATCGGATCTATTAACAGAAAAAGATGTATCGTAAGGTATAGTCTGATGCCCAATCATTGAAGTGTGCTCGAGGCGTACACCCGTTTTTAAGGTTATTTCGGCAATTAACATTTTCGAAAACTGAGCATATGCAGCAAAAATATTTTCGTCGAAAACATATTGGTTAGTCTTTTTGTTATCGAGTGTTTCTTGCCAATTTATAATATAAGAATATTTTGTATTGCTATGTAAGTTTTGCATGCTTGCTTTTAAACCCGTTTCGAGTTTTATTTTATACGGTAATGGATAAACTAAATCGCTTTGTAAAACCACAAAATAACGTTGTTGACGATTGTTGCCCAATCCATTAATTTCGGGAAAAGATGGAAACATATATTTTGTTGTATAATCTTGTTCTGAAGAAGAATGCTGAAAATTAAAGCTTAGTTTGTTCTCCCATTTCGAATCGGCAGTATCTATTTTAAGTACACTGCTAAAATCTTGTTGCACATTGAAAAGTTTGGCTGTAGTAAGATTTTCATTTACGCTATTTAATATTATGCTTTCCGATGTATTTTTTAAATTATTTGTATTTTCGGCAACTGTATTCCTATTGCTGTAATTTATACGCCCGTCGTACGAAAACGACCATTTATCATTCGCTTCGTATGTTGCTCCATAACCCGTATAATATTGATGTGCCTTTATTCTTGAATCCGATTCTTGAAGCAATATTGTATCGGAATTAATATTTCTGGTTGAGTTTAATTCTTCGAGTCTCCCATCGATATTTGCGTTAATATTGGCGTAATATGTCCATTTTTCGGCGCTATTATTGTACGACAAGTTAATAAACCGATTGCCTAAGAATCCTTGATTTGCTCCCAAATTTATCGAACCGAATTGTCCTAACTTAACACCTTTTTTTAATACAATATTGATTATCCCTCCGGTAGTTGCCGCATCGTATTTTGTAGAAGGTGAGCGTATTATTTCTATTTTTTCTACACTGTTGGGAGGTAAACTTCGTAAAATGGTTGCTATATCTTGATTACTAAGCTTTTGTTCTCTACCGTTGATGTATATTTTTGCTGGCGTGGTACCTGCAATATAAACACCACCATCTTGGTCGACATATAATCCTGGTGTTGTTTCTAGCACTTCCATTGTATTTGTACTTGCATTAGCGACAGGTTCGGGGTCAATTATGGTTTTATCTTCCTCCTGACGAATAATGGGCTTAGGTGCAGAAACAGTTACTTCATTCAGCGAAATAGTTTCAGATTTAAGTTTAAATTCAAAATTACGTGCAAATGGAGTTATTTTAAGCGTAGTTTGAAATGTTTCATAACCAATAAAAGATATTTTGCATTGATACAAGCCGTCGGTTATCTGCTGAAAAGTTGCTTTGCCATTGGCATCGGTTACGGCATTCCATTCGCTATTGTCGGAAAGGTTTTTAAGTAACACATGGGCACCTGGTAGTATCTCATTTTGTTGATCTCTTACAGTTATCCGCAAATTTTTTGGCTGAGCTTGTCCATAGCCAACAATTATACTTAACAACCATAGAATAAGAAAACTTTGCTTACACATAGCGTTGCAATTTACATAAAATATTTAATATACATTATATTGCTTGCTTCATAAATTTTTGAATTAACTTTGTATGAATTTTTGATAAATTATGCACTCTCTTTATTTGTTACTACAGTGGAATTGTTTGTTTATTTTTTTTGAAATTCATAATTTATGAATCATACGTTATTTGAATTACCGTTTTTCACCAATCTTCTGATTTTGATAGTATCAGCCAAATTATTGGGTGAAATATTTGAACGGTTTAAACAACCTTCGATGATTGGCGAAATATTGGCAGGAATTATTTTAGGACCCAGTATAATAAATTTAATTCATCGTACCGAAGAGATAAAAGTTGTTTCCGAAATAGGAATATTTTTATTGGTTATTAAAGTAGGGTTAGAAATTAATATTGCTTCCATTATTCGTTCATTAAAAGGTCGAAGTTTGATTATTTCTATATTAGCTTTTTTTATTCCTATCATAAGCGGTATTTCTGTAGGTTTCTTTTTTCAGCAAGGCATCATGCCTTCTTTGTTTATTGGGTTGTGTGTTGCTATCACAGCATTACCTGTAAGCATAAGAATATTGATGGATTTAGGTAAACTTCAGTCCGACATTGGACAAAAAATCATATCTGTTGCTATTTTCGACGATGTTTTAGCATTAACATTTCTTGGTTTGTTGATCAACATCAATAGCTCCGACTTTTCTGTAATTTCTATCATTAAGTCAAGTTCTATTTCACTTTTAAAACTCGTTGTCTTTATCGTTACGTTGAGCTCGGTATATCTATTAGTAAAACGCATATTACGCAGAGGCGATTATTTAGAAAATTCAATCAATAAACTAATTTCCTTACTTAAAGGCAACGAACCACTATTTGCATTGTTTTTCGCATTCATTTTATTATTTTCTACTTTTACCGAAATGCTAGGTTTACATTTTATTGTAGGTGCATTTTTTGGCTCAATGCTCATAAGTGAGGAATTAATTGGAAAGGAAAATTTAAAAACCATCGAAAAATCTACCAGCAATATAGCCATGGGTTTTTTGGCTCCGGTGTTTTTTGCAGGTATTGGATTAGAATTTAATTTTTATTCTATTCAAAATATTGGACTTCTTCTTGCCGTTATTGTTGTTTCCTATCTTTCAAAAATTGCAGGAGGATATTTTGGTGGTCTTATTGCTGGTTACAAAAGCAAAACATCATTTATATTGGGCATTGGACTCAATGCAAGAGGCATAATGGAATTGTTGGTCGCAAATATTGCCTATAATGCTAAGCTAATTAATACGGAAGTTTTTTCTATCTTAGTTATTATGGGTATCGTTACAACACTCACCACACCTTTTGTATTGAAAAAATCATTTCAAGACGAATAAATATCTGTTGATTTAAAAAATTAATTTTTTCTCTTTTTTAAAAGCCAGCGTAATCCTACCAAAATAATAGCTACTATTAACCACAAGGGCCATAAATTAACCATTATTACAATAAACGAAAGCAATCCCTCCCAGCCCGAAACAAATGCTTTGCCTATTTTTTTCCAAAAACCAAATTCTGAAGTCTGATATTCATAAAAAGTAATATTTAAAGTACTATACGATACCTGATTTTGTAAATATTTTAGTCTACCCTGAAACGATTCTAACTCAGTTTGAACATTTCCTAATTCTCTTTGTACATCGAGCATTTCCGATACTGTTTTTGCCTGTTTTAGCAATTCTCTGTATCGCGACAATACTTCCTGCTTTGTTTTTATTCTGGTTTCAACATCTACATATTCTTCAGTTACATCTTTTACCTGAATATCTTTATTGTCGAATTTAGTAACAAACCCCGATAAGCTATCCATAAACAAATCAAAATTTACCGAAGGAATGCGTATGGTCATTTCATATCGTTGCTGTTCTGAATACTTATTGGAATATTCTTTAGATATATAACCCTTCATTTGATTTGTTAACCGAATGATTCTTTGTCGGGTACGTCCAACATTTTCTGTTTCAAACCAAATAGAACCTTCTTTAATAAGTTTTCGTTCTTGTATATTGATTGTAGCAACATCGTCCGACGATTCCATCGAATGCTGCACAACTTCTGATGATTGCCCATCAATTGCTTCTGAGGCTTTCGTTGTTTCGGACATTGGTGCCGATTTGTAATTTACTCCCGAAGAACAAGAAAGAACAACTAGAATTATTGCAAAGAAAATACTTATAGCTTTCATTTTTTTTTATTCAAAAATAACTCAATTTTTGTAATTTAAAAATTTTAAGAAAAGAATTATTATTGATTTGGTATTCCAAAACAAAAAGATAAACATTAACTTTGTTGCCAAATATTCGCTTAACACTAAAGTATGAATACCATCACCTGTCATTCCAGAGGTTGTGTATTTTCGAACGAATGCAATGAATGGCATTGCAAAGCACTTTCATCGTGTGCCAAGCTCGATGTAGTCGATTATCTTTACGATTTGCCACAATCGCCATTTATTCCCGATTTAGTTGAAGTTCGATTTAAAAATACACGAAAAGATTTTTTCATCAACCCTTCTCGAATTCCACTAAAAAAGGGAGATATCGTTGCTGTTGAAGCAGCCATGGGGCATGATATAGGCATTGTTAATGCTGTAGGCGAAATCGTTTACGAACAAATACGATTATACGAAAAAAAAGTAGAAGATATTCAGAAAAAAATATATCGAAAAGCTCGGGCTACCGATATTGAAAAATGGGAAAAAGCTATATCACTCGAGCATTCTACGATGCTCAAATCTCGTCAAATAGCAAAATCCTTAGGGCTTGAAATGAAAATAGGCGACGTAGAATATCAGGGCGACAAATCAAAAGCTATTTTCTATTATATTGCCGACGACAGAGTTGACTTTAGAGAACTCATAAAAATATTAGCTGCCGAATTCAAGGTAAAAATAGAAATGAAGCAAATTGGTGCACGACAGGAAGCAGGTCGTATAGGAGGCATTGGCTCTTGCGGAAGAGAACTTTGCTGTTCTACATGGCTAAGAGATTTTGTGTCTGTACCAACCACTGCCGCCCGCTTACAAGAATTAGCACCCAATCCACAAAAACTTACCGGGCAATGCAGTAAACTTAAATGTTGCTTGAATTACGAGCTCGATGTTTATTTAGATGCTCGAAAACTATTTCCCGAAACGTACGATGTTCTTTATGGTTTAGATGGAGAACTTTACTGCCAAAAAATTGACATTTTCAGAGCTGTCTTTTGGTATTCAAAAGATAAAGAATCGGCATTAGATATGGTTCCACTTTCGCTCGAACAAGTGAATTATATTCTTAGCGAAAATCAGAAAGGAAATAAACCCGATTTTTCTATTTTTCTTGAAAGAAAAGAAAAAACACATCTTCCAACACAAGAATTTTTATCTGGTGTAAGTGAAACCACCATCACCAATGAGAATTCATCGAAAAAAAACAAAAAATTAAAGAAAAAATTTGGAAATAAAAATTAAAGATTTTACCTTTGCACTCCCAAAATAAGGGAAAACAAAAGGCCCGTTCGTCTAGGGGTTAGGACGCAAGATTTTCATTCTTGAAACAGGGGTTCGATTCCCCTACGGGCTGCTAAAACTAAAATAAAGTAACATGGCAAATCATAAATCGGCTGAAAAACGCATACGTCAAAACGAAACCCGACGTCTTCATAATCGTTATTATGCAAAAACTACCCGTAATGCTATAAAAAAACTCAGAACCACCAAAGATAAAAACGAGGCAATGCAACTTTTGCCCAAGGTTGTTAGTATGCTCGACAAATTAGCCAAAAGAAATATCATTCATAAAAACAAAGCTTCCAATTTAAAATCGAAACTTACTAAGCACGTTCAAGCTCTTTCATAGAAAAACTTTCGATAAAATACCAATATATTAAAAAGTCTTCTTAATTTTGGAAGGCTTTTTTTATTTTATGCAATCATCAACCAAAAAAAACACAATAAAAGAGTGGGCATACGACGACCGCCCAAGAGAAAAACTATTAAGCAAAGGAGTACAAACTCTTAGCAACACTGAACTTTTAGCAATACTTATAAGAACAGGAACCAACAATTACAATGCTGTTGAGCTTGCACGAAAGTTGCTTCAAGAAGCAAACAACAATCTTAATACTCTTGCAACCTTCAACATCGAAAAATATAAAAAAATTAGTGGCTTAGGAAGTGCCAAAGCTGTAACAATAATGGCTGCTTTAGAACTCGGCAACAGACGAAATTTAGAAAGTGCCCTCGAAGTTCCTGTCTTTTCCAACAGTCAGAAAGTTTTCGATTTCTTTCGATCTATATTTGCCGATATGCAGACCGAGCAAGCATGGTTCGTTACACTAAACAATGCTAACAAACTAAAAGGCTACTATCAACTCAGCTCGGGAGGGCAAACTGCTACCGTAATTGACATCAGAGTTATACTCAAAAAAGCACTCTACGACGATGCAACTGCTATTATTTTAGCACACAATCACCCATCGGGAAATCTAAAACCTAGCGAACAAGATAAAATCATTACACAAAAGTTAAAACTTGCTGCACAACAACTCGATATTCAATTACTCGATCACATTATTATTACGCAATATAAATATTTTAGTTTTGCCGACGAAGGACTGCTATGATTGTGGTTTGGACACCATATAAAACAAACCGCTTAAAATATACATTCGACTATATTTTTAATACACTTCTTAAATTAAAATACAGCATCACTACCAATCGTTCTGATTACGAAACTTTTTCGGGCTTTAAATTTTCGTATAGCTCAGCTCCGCCTGCTAAAAACGAACCATGGATTTGGGCACACAACTTATTATTTGAACAAGACATTAAAGACATTCACATCGATATTCATCAACACTCAGTTTATCATAAAATATTTTTTACTCACCATTATTCAGAATCGCTTATCCCTTTTGATTTATTTGCAGCTACTTTCTATTTACTTAGCCGATACGAAGAATATTTGCCTAATAATACCGATAAGCACCAACGCTTTTCATATATCAATTCTATCGCATACAAACACAACTTTTTACAATTGCCCATTATAAACATTTGGGCAGAAGCATTTTGCAAACAAATTCATAACTCACTTTCTATCACCAACCATAAAACAAATAAACTTAATATCATTCCCACTTTCGATATTGACAATTTCTTTGCATTTAAAGGAAAACCTTTTTTGCGTTCTTTACTCGGAACACTTCATGCTATACAGCATAAACGCTTCGATTTGCTTTCGCTTAGATTAGCCTATATATTTGGCAAAATTTCCGATCCTTACGACACTTACTCTTATATCAAACTAACCTGTGATAAATATACCCTAACACCTATTTTTTTCATCCTTAGCGGAAAAACTTCGTCATTTGACACCAATTTGCACCCAACTCACCATTTGTTTATCAAAACAACAAAACAATTAGGCGAATGGGCAACCATTGGTTTGCACCTTTCATATTATTCACTCGAAAAAAAAACTGCTGCTGTCGAAAAACAATCGCTCGAAAACATTTTACAAAAAAACATTACACATAATCGATTTCATTTTCTTCGATTTAACTTACCCGACTCTTACGTAGAACTTATAAAATATGGCATCACTGCCGACTTTTCGATGGGCTATGCCGATATAGACGGATTTAGAGCTTCTACCTGTGTACCTTTTCAGTTTTACAATTTAAAGGAAGAAACCATCACACCACTTACCATATATCCGTTTGCTTTTATGGATAAAGTCATTTTAAAATTATCGAACAATGAAAGCCTATTGCAACAAACAATTGAAAAATATATTTCTCTATATTCCCAATTTAATGGCACATTTGTATTGCTATGGCATAACGAAACATTACAAAACAATCGTTATGGGAACTTATCTGTTAAAGCATTTGAATACCTCTTAAGCAAAGCTACGCATGCAATTTAAGCACATAGAACATAAAGAAATAAATAAAATACTTTGGGAAAAGAAAATCCTGAACGCTTTTAATGGCAATCTTTATGGTTATGCCTGGTATTTAGATATTGTAAGCCCACAATGGAATGCCATTGTTTCATCAGATTATGAAGTCATTGTACCACTGCCTGTAAAAAATTTTCTTGGTTTTCATGCAATACAACAGCCATTATTCTGCCAGCAATTAGGAATATATTGCACAAAACCCAAGCAATTATCTTATACCGAAGAAATTTTATCAATCATTAAAAAAAATTATTCTTACTGCTATTTACAGCTAAATAAGTACAACATTATTCATCAAATTTCTTTTGGTGAAATTACTCAACGAGTAAATTATGAATTAGACCTTATATCGCCTTACAATTACTTGTGGCAAAAATTTTCAGAAAATACCCGTCGCAATATTTTAAAATCCTATCGAAACAACTTATCTCTTACTTACAATACCATTGATCATCAAACTTTTTTAAATTTTTTACGTAATAATGTTGGTCAAAAGTTACCTGAACTAAAAAATAAGCATTACGAAATCATATTAAAGCTTTTGAAAATAACCGAAAAATATAAATTTGGCGAACGATATGCAGTATATAACGCAAATAACAAATTATTAGCCATTGCTTATTTCATTTTTTCACACAACAAAGCCTATTATTTATTCGGTGCTTCTAATAACGAAGGGAAAGAAACGTCGGCAATGTTTTTTCTGTTCGATTCTTTCATTAAGCGATATGCACAAAAGCACGTTACCCTCGATTTCGAAGGATCTGTAATACCTGGTTTAGCTCGCTTTTACCAAGGATTTGGAGCTATCCCTACTACGTATCGAATATTTCATTACAATAATTTTCCTTTTTTTATTCAATGGTTTAAAAAGTAAAATATATGATGCAATTAATTAATTTAGGCGAACAAAACACTATTCTTAACCAATTTTTAGCAGAGTTGCGTGATGAACATATTCAAACCGATAGCATGCGGTTTAGACGAAACTTAGAGCGAGTTGGCGAAATTTTTGCATACGAAATCAGCAAGCAACTACAGTACGAAACTCGCGAAGTAGTTACTCCGTTGGGTATAGCAACCATGAACATTCCTTCCGAAAAACCTGTATTAGCTACAATATTACGAGCTGGATTGCCGCTTCATCAAGGATTACTAAATTTTTTCGACAATGCCGATAATTCGTTTATCAGTGCCTTTAGAAAATACAGTAAAGATGGCACATTCCATATCGAACTTGAATATATTTCTTGTCCAAAACTCGATAATCGAACATTAATTCTTTGCGATCCCATGATTGCTACTGGTTCTTCTATAATTCTCGCATACAATGCCCTTATTTCGAATGGTTCTCCTAAACATATTCACATTGTTACCGTTATTATTAGCAAAGACGCTATTAAAAAGTTACAAAAAAATCTGCCTTTAAAAAATTTAACAATTTGGACGGCTGCTATTGACGAAGAATTAACCGTAAAATCGTATATTGTTCCCGGTATAGGCGATGCAGGCGACCTCGCATACGGCAGCAAAATATAAATATGATAGCAAAAATTATCACCCTTCTTTTACTCAGTAGTGTTAAGTTTATATTTGCTTTTCCTTTAGCATATAAGTATGATTTTAACTTTATTACCACTTTACTCATTACAAGCATTGGAGGAATAGCTGGTATTATTTTCTTTTCTTTTTTTTGGGAACATGTTATTAATATTTATCTTTGGTTCGTACATTCATATCTGTATAGATTTCCGAAGATTCGTACATCTTTACAAAATTTTAAACGTTTCTTTATTCCACAAAAAAAGCAAAATTCAACACCTTTTAAGCGTAAAAGACGTTACGTATGGATTAAACAAAATGGTGGATTACTTGGCATTTCGCTGCTTACACCATTTATTTTATCTATTCCAATTGGAACATTTTTAGCAGTTCGATTTTTTGGTCGCAATTTTCGTACTTTAACCTTTTTATGCTTAACACTTTTATTTTGGGCTTTTATACTCAGTATCCTCGTTCACTGGGTTGGCATCCGATATTGATTTCTTTTTCGGTTTATACAATAAAACAGCACCTAACAATGCTCCATACACCATTGATGCATAAGGATTTGAAGTAATGGGACAAGTACCAAAGCTACAACCAATAAAATAATAATATGCATAGCCGCCCACTACACCTAATAAGCAACCTAAACATGTACGAGTGAGCAGGTATTTTTTAAAAAACTTCATGTATTGATTTTTTACAAAAATATATCATCAAATTAATACAAGAGTTGATTTCAAATAAACTTAATAAATTTTAACGATATAGTTGCACTTCGGTTTTTACTATAACTTTAAAAAAAGTTATTACTATAGTGCAAAATTAGGTATTACTTCTTTGTTGTATTTGCCTTCTTGTAAGTTTTTCTGAATTTCACTAAATGCCTCGATAGTATATTTTACATCGTCTAATGTATGAACAGCAGTAGGAATAAGTCGAAGCATAATAACACCCTTAGGCACAACGGGATATATAACAATAGAGCAGAAAATATTGAATCGTTCGCGGAGGTCAAAAACTACATTTCCGGCTTCGATAGGTGTGCCTTTCAGAAATACTGGCGTAACAGGCGATTGTGTATTTCCTATATCAAAACCTTTTTCCTTCAATCCGTTTTGCAAAGCACGAACAATTTCCCACAATTTATCTTTCAGTTCGGGTTTACTTTTTAATAATTCCAAGCGTTTTAAAGCACCTATTACCATTGGCATGGGAAGAGATTTAGCAAATATTTGCGAACGTAAGTTGTAACGTAAATAGTCTATAACTTCTTGAGTCGATGCCACAAAGCCTCCTATTCCAGCCATTGCTTTCGCAAAAGTTGCAAAATAAACATCGACTTCGTCCATTACCCCAAAATGCTCACTTGTACCTGCTCCTGTTTTTCCCATTGTTCCAAAGCCATGGGCATCGTCAACAAGCAGTCGGAAGTTGTATTCTTTTTTTAATTCCACAATTTCGTCGAGCTTTCCTAAGTCGCCTGCCATGCCATAAACTCCCTCAGTAATTACCAATATACCTCCTCCTGTTTTTTCAACAACAGCTTTAGCATGATTTAGCTGTAATCGAAGCTTTTCCATGTTGTTGTGAGGAAAAACAAATCGTTTTCCCATGTGCAATCGAACACCATCGAGAATGCAGGCATGTGCTTCGCTATCGTAAACAATAACATCATTTCGATTCACTAATGCATCAATAATGCTTACCATTCCTTGGTAGCCGTAATTGAGCAAATAGGCATCCTCTTTTTTTTCGAATGCTGCCAATTGTTTTTCGAGTTCTTCGTGGTATGAGGTATGTCCCGACATCATGCGAGCACCCATAGGATATGCCATTCCGTATTGTTCTGCAGCTTCGGCATCAGCTTTGCGAACTTCGGGATGATTGGCTAACCCTAAATAATTATTTAAACTCCATGTTAGCACTTCTTTACCACGAAACTTCATTCGGGGGGCAATTTCACCCTCTAACTTTGGAAAAGCAAAATAGCCATGAGCAATATCCTGATATTGTCCTAAAGGACCTTTCTGTTTTTTAATTTTTTCAAAAATATCCATGATCGCTAAAATTTAGTGCAAAGTTATAAAAATTACATAAATGAATATTATTGAACTAATTTAACTGTTATTTTTTTAGCAATTTAAATATGCCGCTACTATGTTCGGTTACTATCTGCAACAAATATGTTCCGGGATTTAAATCAACATCTATACTAATCTTTTTTACTTGGATATATGTTTTTTTGATGATATTTTTTCCGGAAATATCAGATAGTTGTACATTCATAAAATTGCAAATATCGGGCAATTCAATAAAAATTTTATTTTCAAACAATGGATTAGGATATACTTTAACCGGTAAATTCCATGGCATAGAATAGTAATTATAATTAAAAAACCGACACGACGATGTATCAGTACAACCTTGCTGGGTAACAATTACAGCAAAATATGCACTAGTTAAAGGGCTTAAAATTGCTTGTGTTTCACCAGGCAATATAACTAATCCACTACTATCACACATACACCATTGAAATGTTGCATTTTGAGCTTGAGCTATTAACGATTGTTGATTGACAATAATAGAAGTATCTACCTCTATAACCGACAAATTAATTGTAAGAATACTATCGCAACCCGAAATATTCGGTATGGTATCGGTATAAGTTCCACTTAAATTCCAAATGTATTGTCCGCTTGGTGAAATGTAACTATCGCATACTACAGGAAATATGTTTGCATGTGATGAATTATTTATGGTAACATGGTAAGTTATTATACTATCGCAGCCTAAATAGTTTACAATCGTATCATTATACGTTCCCGATTGAGTCCATACATATTGTCCGCTTGGCGATAGTAAGCTATCGCACGATGTAACCCATGCTTCTGAATATGTTTTGCCCTTGATTTCTATAGTTTGCCATACCGTACTATCTTGCAAAGTTATGGTATCTCTAATATGTAATGATATTTGATATATGCCTGGTTGCGTAAAGGTATATGATGCGTGTTCGTCTGTCGAAATCAACTGATTATTCACAAACCATTGGAATACATCGCCATCTGTACTTTGATTTATGAATGTAACTATGGTCGAATCGCAATAAAATTGCGTTTGATAAGAAAATCGTGCTACCGGATACGACAATTTAGTTATAGTATCGTATATTGTGCTACTCCATTGTCCTAATGAATCTACAAATTGCAAATGCAGTACATGTTGTCCCTTGGAAATATAAGTCATATCAATATTTGTCAACAATAAAAATGAACCTTGTTGCTGTGGCTGAATACTTGAATAATACCATGTTTGACTATCATCAAACCAATATCTATAACCCGTTAAAGCATTTGTCTGAACGATATTGGGCACTTCCTTTAAAAATAATGAACTTACAACATTACTCCATTTCCCCGAATTGTCTTTAAACCGTATGTATAATGTATTGATTCCGTCTTGTAAAATATGGGTAGGAACAGAAATATTTAACAAATACACGCTTGAAAGGGGAACAGACATATAAACAGGAACTGGCTGATTATTAAACCAATATTCATAACCAACAATTTGCTGACCTATTGAAGTTTGAGTATTAACTTTATAAAATAATGAGGTAATAACACTACTCCATTGTCCTAAGTTGTCTTTACATCGAAACGAGATAGTATGAATCCCATCCATTAGTTGATTTACATTTATTTGCGAGGATAAATTCAACACAGCAGATGACGCTGTTGAAATAATTTGAGCTTGCGTATAGTTATTGTCTATCCAATATTGAACAGTTACAATATCTGTTGCCGGCAGTGGAGGTTGCTGAGGAAGTTTCAAGAATAATGATGCAATTATCGGACTCCATTTCCCCGAATTGTCTTTAAATCGAATATTAAATAAATGAGGACCTGGTTCTAAATTCGACAAAGTAAAAGAGGTATTAAGTATAATTGTATTTTGTGGGGTTTCGTTTACCGTTACAGCTTGTGAAAAATTATTATCGGTCCAATATTGATACGCAACTATCTGACTACCTAAGCTGGGAATATAGGTATTTTTATAAAAATATTGCGATATAATACCAGTCCAAAGTCCATTCGATGCTTTTGCTCTAAAATTAAACTGATGCAATCCATTGGTTAACTGCGAAGTCGAAATAGCTGATATGATATTGGCTATTGGAACGGGTCCAACCGAAATAGTTTGTTTTTGCTGATATTCATTATTAAACCAATACTCGTACAATGTAATTTGCTGAGATATTAGTCGGTTTACGAGTAAAATACAAACTGCGTAAAGAAATATTTTATTCATTTTGTGCTGCCACTTTTATTTGAATCTGAAGCATACCATTAGAGTCGGTTTGAGGAGCTATGTTTTTTTCTATAATATGAGGAATTTTAGGTACAGAACCTTCTTTCCATGGTACCGATCCGCCGTAAATTCCTACCTGAGTTCCATCGGTACCTAGATATGTTGTTGGCGACTGTAAATGATAATTAAACGAATAGTTAAAGTTATCCGAAGTACAATTCACGAAAATACTTGACTGTGCCACATCATGAAAATTGCCCATTGCAATGTTACTGGTATAATTGGGAGTTGTAATAAACAAGTTGTTTTGAATTGTATTATTTTCACAATAATGAAATACAACATTTCCATAATTCGGTGATACGGAATAAAACACGTTGTTAGATATTATTGAATTGTCAACGTTAAATAATGGAACGCCACCTATCCACGGCACATGAGGGCTTCTTAAAAAAATATTATTAGATATTAAAGCTTCATATGCATGGTATACTCTGTCTTGAAAAATATTGTTGCGTAAAATAAGTTGCTTCGTATTGCTTAAATCAACATAGTTTAAGATAACATTTTGTTCTATTGTGTTATACAACGATGGAGTTGTTCGATTTCCATTTAAAACCAACGCCCCCACAATCATACAACGACGAATTATTAAAT
>JAOADU010000028.1 GCA_026417155.1 Bacteroidales bacterium
TTAGTATTATTTATGCTTAATCAATACACATCTAATACGTGTTATATATGTAATGAATATATAATAAGTATGTATGAACGCATAATCATTAGATAAACATAACATATTCGGTACGTAGTGTATATATATTTATTTCGTAAACAATTTGTATTAAACACGTTATTATTTTTAGCTTATTTTTTCGTTTTTCATCGGTTTTTGTTGAACAAAAAGAGAAAAAGTTTAGTTTTTTAATTTTGACCTTACTCGTTTTACTCAACAGCTACAGCCACAACAGTTACATTCGAGTAAGAATTCGAGTAAGGTTGAATCGACCTTACTCGAATTTGTTAAAATATGTTAATAATTTTAACAGTTTTTAAGAATTTTCGAGTAAACTTAAAATAACCTTACTCGAACTTACTCGAATTTAATATATTTATATCTAATTATATTACAATATATTACATTAATATCGAGTAACGAGTAAGCTTTTTTTCGAAAAATTAAACTTTCTCGCTCTATGAAAAACAAACAAAAACTAATAACAATAAAAAAAGCACGCTTTTTTTCGTGCTTTTTTTATATTAAATATTTAATAAATATTATTCAAAGTGATTATTATAAATGCTTTCTCCGCTTATGTCCATTGTTCCGTCTTCCCACGATAAAAAACCATGAATAAGTTCAAAACGCTTAAACCGCTCAATATCTTTAAACTGAGAAATTGAAGGATTATCAGTATTATGTATAAAATTTTTAAAATCAACGATTCTAATTTCGTCGTTATAGAAAGTTACTTCTATTTTATAGTCGCCTAAATATTTGGCATTAACGATTTTCATACTCTATCGATTATTTCTGGTTTTACTTTTTCTTTTAATATAAACAATCTTTTGTATTTTTCAATAATATCGTATTTTTTAGCAGATATTAATTTTTTTAGCAAATTTAACTTTTTTTTGTTAAACATTCTATATCCTTTTACTTCTCTATAAACAATTTTTGAAATATTTCCATTAGTAAAGTAAAAAACAACTTTTACTTGCATATTACCATCTATTGCATGAAAATGAAATGGATGATGATCTGCTGAAAAAAACCTTATTTCAATTCCTTTATAATAGTAAATAAGAGGACTCATTAAAAAGTCAATTCATCTGTATAATAGTCTCTAAATAACGAGTGAGCATAATCTGTTGTGGTATATAAAACATAACCCCAACGACTATATTTTGTTTCTTTATCGTATTTAGTAACTCTTTAATAACCGAGCCTTTTTAACTCATTTGCTACTTTTATTTGCGAAAGTTGTTTATTGGCAAATTTTTGCAGCTCGAGCGAAATTTCGCCGTTGGTCATAAATGTTTTATTGATAATCAAATAGCTGTTCGAATCGTTTAACTTTTGTTCGAAGCATAGTTTTTATTTTTAAACAATTGTTCCCAGCGTTTAAGTTCCTTTGGCGAAAATTCGCTCCGCGAAACCCATTTATTTAAACTATCGCTTACGGGTGAATATGAACGCACGTTACCGTATTTATCTATAAATACGTTAGTACCGCTCCGAATTTTAAAAACCAGGTATGAACAAACGTTTGTATTAACTACGTCGGCAACAACGGGCAGCTGGCTGTTGTAGAGATCTTTTACTTCATTGTTAAACGCCTGCCAATATATGACTTTTTTGGTGTAATGATTTTCAATTATTTTGCTGGCTTGTTGTACGATTTATGCAAATAATAAAAGCAAATAAGCGTAAAAAAAACAGTATAGATAAAGAAAATATTCTGAGTTTTTTTCATCACCAAATAATGCAAAAACTATAAATAGGTTGGCAATAACAAAATTTATAAATGCCATTGTTGTTATATCGAAAGTATTAATAATTTTACAATACATAATTTTAAAAAAAACGTATACTTCTCATCTCATTGTATTTGTAAGAATCATTTTTCATTAAATTACTTAAATTTGTTGTTAATAAGAATCCTATGATATGAACCTTTTTTATCGCCATTACGGACAAGGTAAGAACCTTATTATTCTTCACGGACTTTACGGAATGTCTGACAATTGGTTTTCTATTGCCAAGCAACTTTCAGTTAATTTTCATGTTTGGCTTCCTGATTTGCGAAATCATGGACATTCTCCACACACTGACACACATACATATAACGAAATGGCAAAAGATATTTATTATTTTATAACCCAACATCAAATCAACGAACCAGTACTTATCGGACATTCAATGGGTGGCAAAGTAGTTTTAAAAATGATTGAACTATTCCCAGAAGTGATAAAGAAAGCCATCATTTTGGATATTGCACCTATTAATTATTCTCAGTTTTCAAAACATGAAATTAACTCACATACGCATATTATTGAAAGTTTACTTCAATTAGATATAAACAATTTGCAAAAACGAGATGATGCGGATTTGTTACTACAAGATAAAATTAAAGAACCTAAATTAAGATCATTTCTTTTAAAGAATCTTCGTCGTAATGAAAAGAATAATTTTGAATGGATGCTCAATTTGCCAGTATTGAAGAACAATTTAACCCATATTATAGACGGATTTGAGAATTATAATGTAAATACTTCAACATTAACATCAATATTCTTCATTAAAGGAGAACTGTCGAATTACATTCGAAAAGAATTTTTACCAGTAATTCATCAGTTTTTTCCACAATCGCAAATATTTTCAATTCCACACAGTGGTCATTGGATTCATCATGACAATCCCGTTCATTTTATCAGGTTACTTAAAGAATTACTGTAATGTTTTACTTATAAGGGATTATTTTTATTCTCTTTTCATTCATCATGCTTCCCGGATTTAAGCCTAATTTGCCTTCCGGAATTATATATTTCATAGCAGAAAAATATTCTACCCATATTGAGAAAAATTCATTTGTAGCAGGGTCTTTAAATGTCATAGGATAAAGTGTAAAAAAATTCTTTCCTTTTTTATCTTTATATAAAAAATATGCGAGTTCGCTACAATAATATGCCTGATTATTAAGGTCGAATACCGTATCGTATGGCTTACCAAGGTATTTAAATAATTCTTGATCATTTAATTTAAATTGCTTAGGTAATAAACCTACTTTAATTTTATCTTTATCTGTTCGTATTAAAAATGTTTGAAGAGGTGTTAAAGACACACCTTTTGTAATAGCTTCTAAAACATATATTCCCGAATCGGTATGCCATACTACGCCAACATGATTGTAATGTATTCCTTTATAAGATGGTGTAACTCTATTTATAGCTTCACAAAAATTACCGCAATCTAACTGTTGAAATAACAATGCACCATGAGGCAATCTGTTTTCCTGCGACACGCATAATGTTGAAATTATTAAAAACCAAAAAGCCATAAAAACATTTTTCATATTAAAAAAACATTGCTGCACTACCCAATACTGCTGCGTTTTTATCCATTAGAGCTGAAGGTAATATTTTAACTTTACTTTTAAATACTGGTAAAACCATGTCATTAAGTTCGTTAAGAATAATAGGAATCATTATTGGATGAGCATGAGCTATTCCACCAAATAATATAACTGCTTCTGTATCTAAAATCATTATTAAACTTGCGATTCCTTGAGCTAACGCTTTACAAGTTAATTGATAAGTTTCTATCGCTATGGGATCATTTTTTTGAGCTAAGTTATGAATATCAATAACAGAGAGGTTTGTTGGATTGATGCCGTGTTTTTTTGTATACAATTCTTCGTAAGTTTGTTTTATTCCACGTGCCGATACTACAGTTTCAAGGCATCCCTTCATGCCACAATTGCACACACGATGCACATAACTACATTTAATATGACCAAATTCTCCTGCAAAGCCATTTTTACCTAATAATAATTCCCCATTCACAAAAATTCCGCTCCCTAATCCTGTCCCCAACGTAAGTACCACAAAATCAGTCATATTTTGAGCACAGCCAAATTTTTTTTCGCCTATTGCAGCAGCATTAGCATCGTTAGTAATTTTTACTGGAAGATGAAAAATTTCTTCTGTAATTTTGGCAATTGGTACATGTGTCTCCCAATTTAAGTTTGGTGCATATTCGATAAGTCCCGTATATGTATTACCATTCGGTGCTCCGATACCTACGCCTGATAGTTCATAGGTTTTTGTTGCATTAAAATCTTGGTAGGCATTAAATATGTCCTGAATAAGTAACGTTGCATTGTCGTATTGTCCTGTTTTAAACTTAAACTCGACAAGTATCTCTCCATTTTCACTTACAACTCCTGCAATTGTATTTGTTCCGCCAATATCAATTCCTAAAACATATTTCATAGTTTAACTAATTTAAAGCTTTTAATACCAAAAAATGTAAGATAAATATAGCCAATGAATGGAACTATAAACGACCATTGTACATTAAAATTATCGGCAATTACACCCATTAGTAAAGGTAGAATAGCACCACCTACAATTGCCATTACCAACAACGATGAGGCCTTGGGAGTATGAATACCTAAATTATGGATAGATAATGTAAAAATATTAGACCACATTATTGAATTGAATAAACCCGTAATAATTATACACCAAACAACAACATTGCCCGATAACAATACAACCAAAATTAATAGCAACATATTAGATAATGAAAAGATAGTTAAAGATATTTGTGGCTTTTTAGCAAAATATAATATACCGGAAGCTATTATTACAATAAATGAATACCAAACGGCTATATTTAATGAATGAATATATGTTATAAAACCAAACCCGCCAACACATACCAGTAAAGCATAAAATATTTTTTTATAAAAATGTTTATTATCAAGAAATATTGCACCTAAAAATCTTCCTAACATCAAACCTGTCCAATAAAGCGATACATACTTACTCGCCATCGCTTCAGTCATATTTCCAATATAAGGTAATTTTAAAAAGCTAATGAGCATACTGCCAATACTTACCTCGGCACCAACATACATAAAAATAGCAACTATACCCCAAATTAAATGTGGGTATTGATTGATTGTAAAAACTTGATTATTGCTGGTTTGAGCTTTATATACTGGTAATTTTACAAGAAAAAATAATATCGCTATAAAAAGAAAAACACATGTAAACAATAAATATGGTGCAATTAGAGCATCTGCAGAATTTTGCTGATGCTTCGAGAAATATGTAAATACCCAATAACCACCCAACAATGGTGCAATTGCAGTACCAAAGCTATTGAAACCCTGAGCTAAATTTAATCGAGCAGAGGCAGTACGAGCATCACCAATTATAGCAACATAAGGATTGGCAGATATTTGCAATATAGTAAAACCCAGTCCCAGAATAAATAAACCTAATAGAAACACTCCATAAGAATGTAATATTACTGCTGGGTAAAAAATGCTTGTACCTAAAGCTGAAGTCAATAATCCGCAAATTATACCGTACTTATAACCTATCTTGTTTATTGGATCGCCAAAAATATTACTGCTAATATAATAAATCAATGAACCTATAAAATACGAACCAAAAAAAGCAAACTGAATAACCATTGCCTGAGTATGATTGAGCATAAAAACCGTCTTTAAGTAAGGTATTAAAATATCGTTCATGCATGTTAAAAAACCCCACATAAAAAATAATAAAACCAAAATAGGGAATACGTATTTTTTTGTTGTTATTTGTTCCATGAAAGTTTTTTCATTAAATAAATTAATAAAACCAAAAATATGATATCGGCTATAATGTAAAATGCTGCCCAATAAAACTCTTGAAGTATAATTTTTCCAATAAAAAATAACATAAATAAAACGATCAAACATGATATAAACCACAACATCAATAAATGTGGGATGTTCGATTTTTCTTTCACATTCGTTATTTTTTTCCATCCACGACCTTCGGGTTTTACTTTTTCATAAAATTTCTGCAATGTTTCTTTATCGGTTGGCTTTGTTAAGAATGTTACTATTATCCAAACGAGAGTTGACCACAATAAAATAATCAATAAAGAATCGGGAAATGTTATCTGATAATTAATTAATATTGGATAAATTAGAAAAGGAGCTAATAAAGCAGATATTTCACTCCAAGCATTTATACGCCACCAGTACCAACGCAACAACAAGACAGGTCCTATGCCAGCACTACACTCTAATATAAACTTCCATGCATCACTAATCCTATTCAACTTAGATGTAAGCAATAAACTAAATATAACTAACATAAAAATTGTGATGCGAGATATATTGACATAATATTTTTCAGTTTTTCCTGGTTTTATGTAAGGTTTAAATAAATCGTTAATAATATACGATGTGCCCCACAAGGTTTGACTTGCAATAGTAGACATGTATGCTGCAAAAAAAGCTGCAACTAGCAAACCAAGCACTCCTGTAGGCATTAAATCTCTAATTACGTACACAAAGCCGTCTCCTTTTTGATTAGCAGGTAAATCGGGATATAAAACAAGCGAAACTAAAGCAACAATAATCCAAGGCCAGGGTCTTACGGCAAAATGAGCTATTTGAAACCACATAGTTGCCCAAACACTGTGTTTTTCGTTTTTTGCCGACATTATTCGTTGGGCAATATAGCCACCTCCACCGGGTTCAGCACCAGGATACCAACTTGCCCACCACTGAACACCCAAATAAGTGATAAAAGCCAATAAACTTAAATGCAACACACCTTCATTGCCAATAATTGTTGAATTTTCAATTATTGGAAAAAAACTAAAAACACTTTCGGGTAATTTCGATTTTATGCCTTCTATGCCCCCTACTACAGGATGCTGTACAGCGATTATCGCTAAAATAATACACCCAACCATTGCCACTGTAAATTGTATAGTATCAGTAATAGCAGTTCCCATTAATCCCGAAAGTGTTGAATATAAAGCTATAAATAACATAGCAACTCCAACCCACAACAATTGAGCCGAAAGCTCAAAACCAAGAAACTTCCATTCCGTATACCCCATAAACGTTAGATTAGGAAAAAGCACCGTCAGAATTTTTACCATCGCTAAATTAACCCAGGCTATAACAATTGTGTTCATAAAAACACCGATATATATGGCACGAAAACCTCGTAAAAAGTGTGCTGGCTTGCCCGAATATCGCAAAGTAACAAATTCGCAATCGGTCATAATTCCGGCTCTACGCCACAAACGAGCAAAGAAAAATACTGTAAGCATTCCACCAAGTAGCATATTCCACCACAGCCAATTACCCGCAATTCCATTCTGAGCCACTAACTCAGTTACTGCTAAAGGAGTATCGGCTGCAAAAGTTGTTGCGACCATGCTTGTTCCTGCAATATACCATGGTAAATTTTGACCACTTAAAAAAAAGTTCTTGGTATTTACAGCTTTCTTATGAAAATAATAAGCAACTACTATATACAACAAGAAAAATACACTAACTACTAACCAATCAACGAAATGCATAATTTTTACTTTTAATATATTGAAACACTTGTACCCATACAATTGCCATAAGTATTAGCAAAACTCCCAACCATTGATGCTTGTTCAATGTTTCATTAAAAACAATCATTCCACCAAGTAATGCAAACAATGACTCTGATGAAAGGATAATACCTGCAACACTTGACGGAACAAAGCGTTGTGCATATACTTGCAAAGTAAATGCAATACCAACCGAAAATAATCCTGCATATAATATTGGGATCCATGACCTAAAGTCTAAAGTGAAAACTTGTTGTTCGAATACAATTGATGTCAATAAACTTAACATACCGCAAATAAAAAATTGAATCATTGCTATTTCTATACTTTTCTTTATCGTAGAAAAAAACTCAATTAGATTAACATGTATAGCCCAACAAATACTTCCAATGAATACTAACAAATCGCCTACACCTATTCTCATGTTATCAATATTAATGCTCAGAAAAGCAAAACCCGTCAAAGCTATGATAATTGCAAACCAAACAGAAATGGTTGCTCTTTGTTTAAAAAAATAACCAACAATAGGAATAAATACTATATACATAGATGTAATAAAACCTGCATTGCTTGCTTGCGTTGATATAATACCTATCTGCTGAAATGTTGAACCTAAAAACAAAAAAAATCCTAACCAAACTCCGGCCCGAATAAGCTTTTTATCGAACAAACTATGTATTCGTTTGTGAAAAATAAATAATAATACCATAAATCCGAGTAGAAATCGTAAAAAATTAAAGTAAAATGGCTCAAAAAAACTCATGGCATCTTTTTGAGCAACAAAAGCAAATCCCCAAATAATTGCAGAAATAAGTAGATAAACATTATATCGTAAATGAAATGCCTGCATTATTTTATTACAATTTCATCAATAAAGAAAAAGGCCGGATATCCCGCACCAGGATGCCAGTGAGGCAAATTACCCGAACGTTTTACAAATACTTTGATATAACGTGCCCATTGAGGCGATATGTTCGTATCGAAAAATGCCGTTTGTGGTTTCCAATCGTCAATTCTAAACTTATTTTTTATGGTCGCAATACTAGTAAATTGTTTTCCATTTTTAGAAACACTAAACTCTACGTAAGGCGGAAACAATATCCAAGGACTAACATCTTGTAAAAAATGAGCACCTAAATAATTTATTTTTCTAATTTCTCCTAAATCAATAATAGCTACCAAATCGGTATCTTGATAACCTTGCCATTCACCTGTTCTAAAATCTGTTTTTCCATATACTCCATCAATAAGTGCTATATCTCCACCACCCGAATATTGACGATTGTATTGTGAAAATATTTTAATGGATTTTTTATCATCGAGTTTGTTAATTTCAATTTTACATAGTGCACTTTTTAATTGCCTATGCTTAGTTGCATAAGAATAAATTACAGTCGTTGAATCGACAGTTATTGGATCAATATATGAATACCACTTGACCGAATCGAATGAATATAAAACACTTGCCAATGTATCTATAGATTTCAGAGTTACATTTTGTTTCTTTTTAAATACTCTTAATCCTTCTTGATAATAAGGTGTTGGTAAAAATTCCTTTGATTGTGTAATAGTTTTAGGACAATATGATGTGTCGGTTGCCCAATTCGAAGGCTTATCGTTAAGAAAGAATTCTAACGTCCCTCCCTGCATAATTATTCGATGCGGCAAATAACTATATTTCCATTCTTTCCCATTAAATTTGACGCTTTGAATATATTGGTTTGATTTGCCTTTTCTATGTGTGATTATTTTAAATGGTTTTGATAATTGCAACGTTGCTTCCTCGACCTGAGGAATTCCTATAATATATACTGAATCGCCAGGTGTAACAGGATAAAAACCAAGTGCAGAGAAAATATACCATGCCGACATTTGCCCACAATCTTCATTTCCGATTAGTCCATCTGGTTTTGTTGTGTAAAATGAACATATTTTAGGTATAAGTTCTTGAGTTTTGTATGGTTTGCCAATAAAATTATACAAGTATGCTAAATGATGACTAGGTTCATTTCCATGAGCATATTGACCGATCAATCCTGTAATGTCGGGTTGAAATCGTCCGTACAAATTAGAATGAGTATTAAAAAGTGAATCTAAAGCATGTTCAAAGTTTTGCATACCCCCAAATAAACGAATTAAGCCAATAATATCGTGAGGCACATAAAATCTATACTGCCATGCATTGGCTTCGGTATAATGAAAAGTTACATCGTATGGTGAAAAAGGACTTACCCATGCTCCATTCTTACGAGCTCTAAAAAACTTTGTATTTGGGTCGAATAAATTTTGATAATACTTTGCTCTTGTAAAAAATCGGTCTGAAACGTCGTATAAGCCTAAACTTTTTGCCATTTGTGCTATACACCAGTCGTCGTAAGCATATTCTAATGTTTTCGAAACGCTTTCACCATCATCGTCAGCTACTACAGCACCATATTTTTCATAATTTTTTAACGAAGGTATATTTCTAGTTGCCATAGTTATCATTGCATTCATTGCCATATATGGATCGTATCCTTTAATTCCTTTTTGCCATGCATCATAAATTACACTCACAGCATGATAACCAATCATACAGTTGGTTTCATTTGCGGTAAGCTCCCAAATTGGCAATAGTTTACTATGTTTGTATTGTAATAGAAAGGTTCGAATAAAATCTCTACATGCTTCAGGTTCAAGAATTGTCATTAATGGATGCCATGCTCTATATGTATCCCATAGCGAAAATATTGTGTAGTAATTTCCTTTTTCGAGTGTATAAATAGAATCATTTCTGCCTCTGTATTGCTTATCTACATCGTTAAATATATTTGGATGAATATACGCATGATACAGGGAGGTATAAAAAACTTTCTTTATTGAATCGGATGCTTGAATTTTTATTTTACTCAAAATGCGTTCCCATTTTCTTTTAGCACTTTTTACGTATTTACCAAAATTCCAACACGAAGCCTCTTGTTTTAAATTTTTACGAGCTCCTTCAATGCTTACATACGATAATGCTACTTTAACCATTAATGTAGAATCGCTGCTACCAGAAAAATTAACAAATGCTTTTACATTATTTCCTTTAGCAACATCCGAATTTTGAAATTTCGAATCATCAACAACAATTCCTTTACTTATAATAGGTTTAGAAAACTGTATTACGAAAAAAAGCTTTTGATTAGTTGCCCATGCTGATGAAAACCTATATCCTTCTATTTCATTGTCTGATACGAACTTTAAATACGAATCTATCACTTTATCGCGATGTACTAAATCTATAATTACATTTTGAGTAATGTTTTTGGGGTAATGGTATTTATGTATTCCAACACGTTCGGTGGTAGTAAGTTCAACTTTAATATTATATTTTAATAAATCAACTGAATAATATCCTGGTAAAGCTATTTCATTTTTATGACTAAAATTACTGGCATATCCATCCCAATTGTTTTCTGCATTTCCACTTAATACCTTAACAGTACCTATTGTAGGCATTAGTAAAATATCACCTAAATCTGAAACTCCTGTTCCGCTTAAATGTGTATGCGAAAATCCGTAAATTACAGAATCTGAATAATGATATCCACTACAACCTTCCCAACCTTCGAGCCTAGTATCGGGGCTTAATTGAACTAATCCAAATGGAACTGTGGCTCCTGGAAATGTATGACCGTTACCATCTGTTCCAATAAAAGGGTTTACATAATTAATATAATAGAACGATTGATTATTAGTACAAGATAGAATAAAAAAACAAACAATACTGCAGAATATAGCAACTTTCATTGTGTTAATTGTACTTTGCCACAGATTCTCGTAATATAAGATTTGTTTGTAGTTTAACTTGATATAATTCGTTTAATTCTTCGTTGGCTTTTGTTTTGCTAATTACTTTGAGTAATGTTTCGACTGCCTTTTGGGCAATACTTTCAATGGGTTGTAAGACAGAAGTGATGGGCGGATTATAGAAACGAAAAACATCAATATCATCAAAGCTAATTATTGATAACTTCGATGGTATAAGTATTTTCATTTCTTTACATACTTCAAGTAATGCGAGTGTTATTTGATTGTTTGCTGAGAAAATAGCCGTTGGCATTACCTTATTATTTGACCAATCTCGAAGTATATTATATATTGACTTATACATATTTTCTCTTGGAATTACCTTATGATAGAAATCATCAAAACTTTCGGTGCTTAAATCTATCGCTTGCTTATATCCTAAGAATCGTTCGACTTGTGTACTTATATGAGCAGGTGAAATAGTAAAACAAGCAATGCGTTTATGTCCTTGTTCAAGCAAATACTGCGTAGCTTCACGTGCTCCAAAAACATTATCTACGACTACATAATGACTAGGATACGAAGAATAAATACGGTCGACTAAAACATATGAAACTTGTTCATTTTGAATCTTCTGCAAATGTTCAGTATCTTCAATTGTAGAAGAAATTATTATTCCATCAACTTGTTTCTCGAGCAGAGTATCAATAATTTTATGCTCTTTGGTTGAATTCTCATCAGAGTTGCAAATTATTAAATTATACTGATTTTGACTACAATAATCTTCCACATAACGAGCCATTTTTGCATAAAAAGGGTTGGAAATATCGGAAACAATTAATCCAATTGTGTTAGACTTACCAATTCTAAGGCTGCGTGCAAATTGATTGGGTTTATAATTGAGTTCCTGTGCCAGCTTAAAAACTCTTTCTTGTGTGGCTTTACTTATCCCATTTTCGTCGCCTTTCCCATTCAAAACCATAGAGACTAGGGTTTTAGAGACACCAAGTTTTTCGGCAATATCGCTTAATGAAACTTTTTTATGCTTCATACGAAATTATTTTTTAACAAAGGTATAAAAAACTCTAAAACGTTTTAGAGTTGTTAAAAAATTGTTTACAACTTTTACCTTAATACTTTTCTTACGAATGCTACCGTAAAATATGACATCATAAAAACACCAACAAATCCTTCTATTGATGACAATATTCGGCTCAAACCCTGTGGAAAAACATCGCCATAACCAATAGTAAAAAACGTTATGGCACTATGATAAAACGATTGAGCAATGATAGACATTTTATCGGGATTGCCCACTGAACTCCATGTTTTACCCCAATCGAAAAAATGAAATAATGAAAACAATACACCAAACAAAGCCCATACTACAACAATACTTTTGAAAACTCTTAGTGGCGAGGTTGCATACAAACCCATTTTATCGAATACAATTTTTTGGAAATAATACGCAAACCACAAATATATCTGTATGTACCAAGAACTTTGTTGTATCTTTTGCTTATACAATTTTAATTCTTCTCTTCGGAATGCAACGTATGCCTTATCTTCATCATCGTATTGACCAGTATTATTAAAATTGCGTTTCAATAAATTAAATTGCCATGAAAAATGATTTGCATTCTGTTGTGCATTTGATTTAATTTGATTATATACTTGATTCCTGTCCCACGAGTGAAATAAACTTCCCATTAAGCGACAACCAAATAAATTGATGGCTTTTATTGCAGTAGGATTATCTTCTAACGATAAATCGATTATGTCATGAATAAAAGCATCGGATAAATTCAACTTTTCGCAATACTGTAATCTTAAGTCGGCATAACTATTGATGCTACATGCTTCAAAAGATAAATCCTTTACACTAGCCTTGTAAAATGATATTTTCGTATCGAAAAAAGTCGTTTTATCGAAATAAATATCAGTTTGCGTAAATTTTCCTTCATCGAAACTAATTTTTCCCTCCTCGAAACTAGCACTTTTAATAAGCATTTTGCCCGTTGCTATTTCACTTTCATCGAATAATACATTCGTATTGTGAAAAATTGTTTTGTTAAAATTTATCTTGCTATTACCAAATTCGGTTTTGCTAAAATCTAATACTCCTTCACCTATATCGGCACGTTCGAACGAAAGTTGAGTATTTCCAAATATGGCAAATTTGAAATCTTTTAACCCTTTGCCAAATACAGCAACTTTAAAATTTATACTCCCATCTCCAAATGAAGCATTAACGAAGCTCACATTTCCATTTCCCCAGTAGCTATTAGAAAATAAGATATCGCCATTACCCCAAAAAACATACTGAAAATTTTTACTTCCATCTCCAAAAAATGTATTTTTAAAATCAATTTCTCCCTTAACAAAATTAGCATTAAAAAAACTAACATTCCCGCTATAAAAGACAACCGAATTGAAGTTTGCATTGCCTGCTTCGAAAATGCAATTTTCGAACAATACATTTCCACGCAAAAACAACGTATTTTGAAAACATACCGGCATGCCACTAAAAATGACATTGCTAAAATTTGTTGCTTTTTGTGCACTAAATATGGCATTTTGGCATGTTAAATTAAATATTCTTTTTTCTGAATCGTTCCACACAGGTATTTGATTTACATCAAAATTTTCTATAAATACTTCGTTTAAATCTATAGGTTCGTTTGCTATTATTTGTTTGTAAATTTCTTCGGTTTCAAGATATCCTATTTCTGTATAATAGATTTCGTGCTTCGATTCGTTTAAAAAACTTATACAGGCTGTTTGTTTATAGTTCTTACCGCTAAACGATTGAAAAGGTTTATCTATAATTCTAATTTTATAATACTTAAATGATGTGGGATACATAAAATATTAAATTTTCTTGCAAATTATATTAAATTTGCAATTCTTACAATTTTTTTTATCTTCTGTTTGTGTAAAAATCAACTCCTCATTTAACATTTCTCTTAATTTCGATTGAATTGCTGTTTCTACATCAGCAATATGTTCGGTTAAATTAAATTCTTTATTAGCGACTTTTATTATACCCTCTTCGTCGGCTTTATTTAAAAAGATATTTTCTAAATATATGTGCTGATAGTTCTTATTATTAGCATAAAAAATATAACTGTAATATAAAAGTTGCAACGGATAAATATATTTTTTCATACCTGAAAAAAAATCATCAACCGATGATAAATTCAGATTAGTATCGCTTTTTGACAACTTTAAATCAATAATGTAAATATAGTTATTGCTATTTTTTACAATTAAATCGGGGATACCTGTTAACTTTATCTTTTGTTCATCAATTTGTATTGTGCTTTCTATATTTTGTCCATTGTTTAAAATTTCTAATGGATATGACCTATATTCTTTTTCATTTTCCGAATTAAAAAATTTCTTTAACAGGTTTAAAACTTGTACTTTCTGTATGCTTGTGTATAACACATTGGGTTTTGCTTGAAAAAATTTATTGATTTCGGGTTCTATATTATTTAAGTAATTTTGTAAATCATTTATCGTAACATTTTTATTGTTTAATAAATTCTTAATTATATTATCTAAAGCATTACCTAATTCAATTTGCTCCTGAGGTTCTATAAAAATATCATCCATTTCCAATTTTAATATACATCGAAGAGCAAATCGAAGTTTGCAGGTTACAAATTCGCTAAACTCATGACGCGACAACCCCTTTTTCAATAAGTTCTGATAAAATTCATTCCATTGCTGGTAAATTTGCCTTTTCTCTATCTGTATGTTTTTCAGAGGAGTGTCGAACACAAAAGGAATGGAAGCTTTATGAGAGTCTTTTATTTTATCGAAAAAATCTAACTGACGTATGTACGGGCTCTTATCTACTGGCTTATTGTTGGTAAAATTTGCATAACATAGATAAACCTCCTGACTTCGTTGAAGTAAGCGATAAAAATGATATGCATCAACCACCTCACGTCGAGCATTTGTTGTTAAATTGTAATAAACCCGAAATGAATGAAGAATAAAAGTTGCTGGAATGTGTTTTCGTGGTAGATTTTCTTCTGATAATGATAGCACCAATACGCGTTTAAAATCGAGCAAACGTGTTTCCATTAATCCCATAATTTGCAACCCTTCTATTGGCTCACCGATTAAATCAACTTTCAGCCCTGATAATATTTGCAACAAAACTTTTATTCCTGTTTGCAATTTTTCGAAGTTTATTAGAGATTTTGAGCAACTTAATTTGAAAAAATGAATAGTTTCAATTATTTTGTTTATAGCCTGTTTTTCTATCTCGTTATGAATGTTTTTTTCTTTTTCTATGTTTTCAAGAGTGATAGAATAAAATTCTTTTATTCTATCTAAAAAAGTAAAAATATCCTGATTCTTATCGAATAATAAAGGGAATATTTTTTCGGGTATTTTATTTTTAGCTGATGGGTTTAGTATTAACGATACTTTATTGTTTTCTATCCATTCTTTTGCCCAACTTTCGTTAAAAATATATGGATGATAAAAAATGTTTAATAAATAATTAGTAAGAATGTTGTCGTTCCCTTTTGAAATCCAATCGTATATTAATCGAATAAACGAAAAAGCATGGGTATGTTTTATAGAAAAACCCATAGTTACATTCACTTTTTCAATTTTTTCGGGCAAAGTATGCAATACTAAAGGCAACAACGACTCGTCGGTTAATACAAGAGCAGTTTGTTCGTATTGTTCTTCGGAATTTTTTACTAGTAAATTTAAAGCATATTTAACCTGCATTGATTCATTATCAAATTCAAAAGCTTGTATTATGGTATTATTAAAATTATTGACACTAATGTTAAAATCGGAAGGATTGGGATGTTTTTTTATTTGTTCGCGTAAAACCTTTCCTGCAGGAATCAATTCGTTTTGTATATAAAATTCATCATAATCCCACAAATAAGTAAGCTTTTTCCGATTGGCAAGATATTGTAAAATTTCTTGTTCGCTTTTTGTTAATACATTAAAGCCAACTGCATATACATTATCTTCTATAGTTATTGAATCTATTTCTTTTTCTAAAAAATATCGCCATAATAATCCGTCGTATGCTAAGTTTTTTGATATAAGGGTTTTTGTAAAATTGCTATATATTTCGAATAAATTTTTTCGAATAAGATGGTGCTTATCCAATAATGATTTGTTAATTATTATTTGTTTGTATATTTCTAAAATATTTTTTATTTCATCTTCAATCGAAAACAACTCCTGTATTTGTTCCAAATCGGCAATATTTTTAAAAAACTTTTCAACATCAACCAATTCTGCATCAATTTCATTGAAATCGTTAAGTAATATTTTGCCAATTTGAATAAATTCATCAAACGATTTAACCAGTTCTTTTACTGAAAATGATTGGTATAATTCAAAAAGCAATACTATTTCATCGGCTAAAGTTAATGCAGAGTGCTTGCAAACCCAATCTTTAAAAGAAACTATTTCGGGAAGCCACGAAACGTTTTTATCAATTAGCTTTATGAAATGTTCTTGTAGATAAAGACACGAACGACGATTAGGCATCAAGATTAATACTTCATTTAGATTGTTTGTATGCTTTAAATAAATGCCTTTTGCAACTTCTTGTAAAAAAGTATTCATTCGTTATTTTCTTATTAAATGTTTAAAGATAAACCAAATGCAAAGAATAGCAGTAATAATCATGCCAAATGTATAAGAAGTTGTTTTATTCAGTGAAAAACCTTCGGGTGCTATTAATAGATATGTTGTAACAACTGCCGTCATAAATACAGCTGGAATTAGAGTAATGAAAAAAAACTTTTTTTGTCTTACAAGAAATATCGTAATTGTCCACAAAACAATTGTTGCCAATGTTTGATTTGCCCAGGCCATATAACGCCAAATGATATCGAAATTTATTTGTGTTAATAAGAACCCACCTAAAAAGAGAAAAAAAGATATTATCAATCGGTTTTTTATAGATTTCTGCGGTATTTTGATTACATCGGCAACAATAAGTCGTGCACTCCTAAAGGCAGTATCACCACTGGTAATGGGTGCTGCCACAACCCCCAATAAAGCTAAGACGCTACCTACCGTTCCTAATAATTGCACCGTAATCTCATTAACTGCCCATGCTGCATTTCCATTATGGGCAGCCATAATAGCGTTGAGCTGAGAAACCCCGCCCCAAAAACTCATACCTACTGCAGCCCATATCAAAGCTACCAAGCCCTCGACCACCATTGCCCCGTAAAACACTCGACGCCCATACTTTTCATTACTGATACACCTTGCCATCATCGGAGACTGAGTAGCATGAAAACCCGAAATTGCCCCACAAGCTATGGTAATGAACATTAAAGGAAAAATAGGAAATTTTTCAGCATTTTCGTGCATATTAGTCAACGTCAATTCTGGAATAGGAAGACCATTCCATATCATTGCTCCCAAAACCGACACTGCCATAAATATTAAAGCAAAACCAAAAATAGGATAAAAGCGTCCAATAATTTTATCTATTGGCAATAATGTTGCAGCTATGTAATATATGAATATTAGGGTAGCCCAAAAAGAAATTCCCAATTGTCCTGACGATATACCATCTAATATTTTTGCTGGTCCTGTTACAAAAACTGCACCCACCATTATCATCATTATTACGACAAAAACACGCATAATTTGTTTCATCGCTTTACCCATATAAGTGCCAACAATTTCGGTTATTGATGCTCCCTGATGCCTTAATGATATCATTCCGGAAAAATAATCATGAACAGCACCAGCCAATATGTTTCCAAATACAATCCATAAAAAAGCTACGGGTCCCCACATAGCTCCGGCAATTGCTCCAAAAATAGGTCCCAAGCCGGCTATATTCAAAAATTGAATTAAAAATATCTTAGTCCATGGTAATGCTACATAGTCAACTCCATCGCTTTGACTTATGGCTGGAGTAACATTCTGGCTGTTGCTACCAAAAATTTTATCTACTAAGCGAGAATAAAACCAATAACCACCAAATAATAATAAAATTGAAACAATAAAAGTTATCATACGCTAACTTCTTTATATTCATTGGTCTCTACGTAAATTAAATATGCTTTTACATTTTTATAATTTAACTGTTTTAGTAACTGGCAATATTCCGATATTTGTTTATAGCTTGCTTCAACTTCAATTGTACTTGCTTTAAAATCGACAACAATTACAGATTCGTCGAATATAAATATTTTATCGGGTCTCCTAATCTCATTTATATTGTATATATTGCGTTCGCTGTATATTTTTTTTGCTGTTTTTAACCATCTTATTATTAAACTTTCGGGCGAAAACAGTTTGTTAAGTTTTTCCATTATATTATTATGCAAATCATCTGAAACTTGATATTCATTTAAAACCTTTTTTGCAACATTTTGCCATTGCGTTGATTGAACTTGTTCCAATATAGCATGAATAATTTCACCATATATTTGTTGATCACTTTTCTGAAAATTTTCGCTTTGCTTTACTATAAGGTTTCTATTTTCATTAAAGTAAAGAACATCTTTTGTATTAAATGAAAAATCTTTTATTATATCTAAAGAAAACGAATCACGATTTGATAAACTACCTAACTCAAATGTATTTTGATTTTTGTAAAAATCATCTATTTTACAATTAATACCATTGACATTAATTTCTGCATTTTTAAAATCATTATTATCAAAAATCTCTTTTACTTTTTTTCCAATACCTTTATTATAAACTTTAGCAATCATAGCATATTTAGCTCGTGTAAATGCCACATACAAAAGATTAGTATCGTCAATTTCTTTCTTTTCTTGCTCTTTACAATAACAATCTTTGAAAATAGTATGCTCAAGATCTTTTTTCATGGTAAGAAAAAGTATAGGCAATTCATTCTTAATTGTGGAACATGCGTTTTCTACCCATAAGTAATCAGGATTTAGGTTGTTTGCTTTAGAATCCCAGCTAATTGAAGGTATTATCACGGCATCGAATTGCAATCCTTTCGAGCTATGAATGGTTTCAATAAATATGCCTTTTTCCTTTCCTGTTAGCTGTATAGTGTTATTACGACCCTCGTCGAAATACCATGCAATAAAAGCTAAGTCGCTGCCAAAAAATTGCAATGTCGAGTCGGCTAACATCGAAATAAAATGGTTGTAAAATATTAATTCTCCAACAGGGAAATTAACATGTTTTGATAATTGCGAATACATTAATTCTACTTTTGTAAGCAACGAGCTATATTTATGTTCTTCAAGTTTTTTAACAATGGTATCAACTATGTCCGAATTATTAGGTTTAATAAGTTCGGATGCTGCATAAAAACTAAGAGATGACGATGTATAAAAATAATGTAAAATGTGCATGATGCTTTCAACAACAATTGAATTTTTTAATGTTATACTCTCTTTAGAAATAATGGGCACTTGGTTAGTTATATTCTTTTCTTGAGTTAATAACTGAAATACTTCCTGAGCCTCTATATTTTTACGAACTAATATACCTATTTGCTGATAATTTTTGTTGATTAGTTCCTGCACTTCATTAATCAACCATCTATATCTACCATTTTTCTCCTCATCATCCAAAGATTCTTGACTAATCGAATCGGCTTTTTCTTCAAAGAGTATTTTTACATACCCATCGTTGCTTTCACTTTTATTTGGATATAGCTGTTTTACATCACTGAAATTATTTTTCAATGACTCGTTATTGGCAAAATACTGAAAAAAGATGTTATTAAATTCGATAATGTTTTTACACGAACGCCAATTTTTATCGAGTTTTTTAGATATTAATTGTGGATAGTCTTTTTTTAATTGGGAATTCATAAGCTCCCATTCGCCATTACGCCATCGGTATATAGCCTGTTTAATATCGCCTACCATAATTGCTTTTATTCCCGATGCATTATTCGAAAGACTTTCATCTATCAGTGGTTTAATCACATTATATTGCAGTGTTGAAGTATCTTGAAATTCGTCTATTAAAAAATATTCGTATTTTATTCCAAGTTTTTCGTAAATAAAAAGATAATTTTCTTTAATGAAATCAATTATTATTTTTGCAATATCCGATAATAACAATTGCGAATTGTTTTTTTTATATTCGTCTAATACCTGTACTACTTTATGAATAAGCCCTATGTTGAAAATATTCTCTTTAATTATTCTGTAAGTTTCATATTTTATAGCATTGTCGTTTAAATATGTACTAATTTCATGGCTTAATTTTTCAAATTCTTCTTCATACTGTTTAAAGTTACCAACATTTTTTTTATCTTTAGCAAACCATTCTTTCTGATTGAAAAAATTTTCAAGCGAATTAGTTTTAATATCCGTTATTTTATCTCCTTTTTCGAATTTTGAAAACTTATTTTCAAAAACATTTGCAAATCCTCTATTCCCATTTTTAAAGTTTTCAATATTCAGATTGGCTTTATTTCGCAGATCTTTAAATTTTTGTGAAAAGTTATTAATTTGCTGTACAAATTCGTCCATAAACTCATCAAGAGTATTCTTAATATATTCATAATCAAAAATTTTTTTTTCTTTGAAAATATCCTGATGAAAATAAAAGAATTCTTTATTAATTTCTTTTGCTAGTTGAATGATTTCGTTTTTTATTTGTACATTTTTATCTACCGAACTTCTATAAGCAATAAATTCACTAATCCATTCTAATATTGTATTTTCAGTATTTTCGTTTAATAGAAATTCTTCGACTGCTTTTTCAATAAGGGGGTCTATTTCAATGATAAGATCATAATTGGCATTGAATCCTATTTCGAATAACGATGATGCTAAAATTTTTTGCAGAAAGCTATCAATAGTCAAAACCGAAAAATTGTAATAATGAAATAATATATGTTGAAAAACCTTTTGAGATGTTAATTTTAGTTCATTTACGTCGTTTATTTTTTCATTAAATTCCTGTTCAACAAAATTTGTATATTCACGAATGGTTTCTTCGTTTCCTTTGGCTAATTTATGTAATTTTTCTAAAATACGATTTTTCTTTTCATTGACTGCCGCATTTGTAAACGTAAGTGCCAGTATTTTTTCATAATTTTTTTCATCTTGTAGAGCTATGTAAATATAAAACATAGTAATATAAAAAGTCTTGCCGCTACCTGCTGAAGATGAAACAACTTGCAATGACATATCATTTATTTTGCATTAACCAATTATTTATAATTTCAGTAATTTTATATTGTGCTTGTTTTAAATCATCATTAATTACAACCTCATCAAATTGTGTTTGAAAAGTCATTTCGTACACTGCTTTTTCAATTCTTGTTTTTAAACTTTCTTCCGTTTCAGTTCCTCTTTTTTTTAATCTTTCAGCTAACACTTCTATATTTGGTGGACTAATAAATACTGATAAAGCATTGTCTTTAAAAATTCTTTTCAGGTTTATTCCGCCCTTAACATCCACATCAAATAACACTATTTTACCTTTATTCCAAATTCTTTCTAACTCTGATCGCAAAGTACCATAGAAACAACCTGGATAAACTTCTTCCCATTCAACAAATTCGTTATTTTCTATTCGTTTTTTAAACTCTTCTTGTGTGATAAAATAATAATCTTTTCCTTCCATTTCGTTGGGTCTTGGTTTTCTGCTAGTAGCCGATATACTAAATTCCATCTGCGGAAATTTCTCTAAAATGTATTGCACTAAGGTTGTTTTTCCAGCTCCCGATGGTGCCGAAATAATAACTACTTTGTTTATCATAATTTACAGTATGTTCATCAACTGCTCTTTTATTTTCTCGAGTTCATCTTTCATCATCACTACAATTTGCTGAATATTAAAATCCTGAGCCTTGGCACCTAAAGTATTTATTTCTCTGGTTAATTCTTGTGCTATAAACATTAATTTTTTGCCCGCTAGTGGTTCATTAGCAGCAACTTCTTTAAAATACTTACAATGTGATCGAACACGAACTTTCTCTTCTGTAATATCAAGTTTTTCGATATAATACACAAGTTCTTGCTCAAACCTATTCCAATCTACATTTTGATTAAAATGTAATTCATTAAAAGAAGCTATGATGCGATTTTTTAAATTCTCTAATCGTTCATGCTCGTATGGTTTAATTTTTTCAAGGCTTTGTTCTATAATATTTAATCGTTCTAAAATATCGTTAATTAAATTTTTGCCTTCTTGTTGGCGAAATTCTTTTACTTTTTGAGCACCCAATTCTAACAACTGAATTATAGTATTTTTCTCTTTTTCATTAATTTGTACTGATGTGTTTTGTATTACATCTGGCATTCGTACAATAATAGCAAACCAATCGGGCTCATAATCCGTAATTGACAATTCTTTTTTTATTTCCCAAAGCGACTCATAGTAATTTTTAAATAATGCTTTATTTATTACTGCCGTTGCAGGCATATTTATCCATTCAATATTTATGGTAACATCTATTTTGCCACGGACTAATTCTTTAGAAAAGATATTACGAATGGCTTGTTCCAGCTCTTTATAAATATAAGGCAAACGAACATTAAAGTCGAATGATTTGCTATTTAATGATTTAATATCAATATGAACAATTTTATCTTCCAAGACTTCTGATAAATGACAGAAGCCTGTCATTGAAACTTGCATGAAAAGTAATTTTATGGTTCTTTATAAAATCGTTCTATTTCGGGAAAGAAAAAAGCAGCTTCCCATTGAGCTGTTTCATCGCTATCGGAACCATGTACTGCATTTCGTTGTATCGATTCGGCAAAACGTTTGCGAATAGTCCCCTCCTCTGCTTTTGCTGGATCTGTTGCTCCAATAAGTTTTCGATAGTCTTCCACTGCATTTTCTTTCTGCAAAATGGCTGCAACTATAGGTCCCGACGACATAAAGTCAATAAGACTTTCATAAAATGGCTTATCTTTATGCACTGCATAAAACTTGGCCGCACTATCTTTTGATAATCTCATCATCTTTAGCGACACAATATGAAACCCCGCCTGATTTATCATAGCTAAAATTTCGCCTATGTGCTCGTTTTTTACCGCACCAGGTTTAATCATGGTAAATGTTATATCTCCTGCCATTTTCTTAAATTTTTATTTTCAAAAATAAAAAATTGGTAGCATCTTTACAAACTATTTTTGAGCAATTTTGAATATGGAAAATGCCATTACTCAGCTTAAATTTTATATCGAACAAAGCCAAAACATTTTAATTGTGGGACATAAAAACCCCGATGGCGATACCATTGGAAGTGTACTTGGATTTTATGGTTTATTGAAAAAACTTAATAAAAATGTCGTAGCTATATTCCCCGATGAAGCACCAGAATTTTTAAAATGGCTGCCCTTTTACAACGAAATACTTATTTTCGATACCCATGAAAAAAAAATTATTGAATTTTTATCAACAGTAGATCTTATTATAGGATTAGATTTTAACGAAAAAATTAGAATGGGTAAAATTGCCGAATTCATTGAACAAATAAATTGTAATAAAGCTATTATTGACCACCATCCTTACCCCGACCCATTTTTCGATATCATCATTTCTGATGTAGAAGTTAGCTCAACTGCCGAATTGGTTTTTCGATTTATCGAAAGTTGTCAATGGATTAACACTATTGATATTAACATCGCAACCTGCATATTTACCGGAATAATGACCGATACTTTGAGCTTCAACGTTAATGCACACAGACCATCGACATATATAACTGCTGCAAAATTACTTTCTTTTGGAGTAGATAAAAACGACATACACCAAAAAGTATTTTATAGTTATAGCGAACAACGAATGCGACTTTTGGGATATGCATTACATAAAAAAATGAAAATTATTCACGAATGGAGTACAGGCTATATCTGGTTAAATAAAGAAGAACTTAAAAATTTCTGTTTTCAAAAAGGCGACAACGAAGGTATTGTCAATTATCCGCTCAATATAAAAGGAATAAAATTAGCAGCTTTATTTTTAGAAAAAGAAAATTATATCAAAATATCGATGCGTTCTATTGGAAATGTTCCTGCCAATGAAATTATATCAAAACATTTTGTTGGCGGAGGACATTTAAATGCTGCTGGCGGTGAAGAATATAATTTATCGCTCGAAGATACATTAAAAAAATTTGAAAGTATTTTACCATTATATAAAACTTATCTCTTAGAAAAATGAAGCTGTTTTGGTGTTTTTGTATTGTGTTAATTTTAATTTCTTGTCATTCGGAGAGACCCAAACCAAAAACAGAAGCAGAAGTTTTGGCATACAAAGAGCCTCTTGTAAAGGTAAATCAAATTTTAGTAGATAAAGACTCGTTAAGAATTGCTCGTTATAATGAACGTAAAAAACTAGGTCTTTCATTGGGCTTGCAAGGTCTATGGTATAAAATAGAACACTTAGGAAAAGGCGATTCGGCCAAACTCAATAAAGTGGCAAGCATTAAATACAAATTGTATTTGCTCGATAATGGAAAATTGTGTTATTCGAGTGATTCTGCCGGTGTAAAAAGCTTTATTATTGGAAAATCGGATGTTGAATCGGGATTAGACATTGGTATTCGAATGATGCGTGAAGGCGACAAAGCAATTTTCATTCTACCACCCAATTTAGCACACGGTTTGCTGGGCGATGGCAATTGTATTCCCCCACGAAGCATTGTTATATACGAAGTTGAATTATTACAAGTAGATTAACTTATGAAACAATTTGTGTTTTTAGCTACATGGTTTTTACTTTGTACTAAAATAATCGCTCAAAATCTTGTTACATACTTTGAGCAAAGCCAGTACAAAAGAACACCTCGATACGATTCAACTATATGGTTTTGCAAACAACTTGCACAAAAATGTCATTTTATTCATTACACAACTATTGGTAAAAGCCATGAAGGCAGAGACATCCCATTACTAATTGCTGCGACAAGAAAAGAATTTACACCCTTAAAAGCTCACAAATCAGGTAAAAACATTGTGCTTATTCAAGCATGTATTCATCCAGGCGAACCCGATGGTAAAGATGCTATATTATTATTTTTCAGAGACTTATTGACTAAACCGCACCTTAAAGAATTACTAAATAATAACATTATTCTTTTTATTCCAATATTAAATGTTGACGGGCATGAGCGATTCAGTCCATTTAATCGCATTAACCAAAATGGTCCTATTGAAATGGGATGGAGAACAAATGCCCGAAACTTAAATTTGAATCGTGATTATATTAAAGCTCAATCGCTAGAAATTCAACATTGGCTTAAATTCTTTCATCTATGGAAACCACATTTCTTTATTGATTGCCATACAACCGATGGAGCCGATTATCAATATCCTATTACTTATGCCTTAGAAGTATATGGAAATATGGACAAAGAAGTTACTTATTGGCAAAAAAATATTTTTCTACAAGAACTACACAAACGAATGGATACATCGGCATATCCTATTTTTAGATATGTTTCATTTAGGAATTGGTACGATTTTGAAAGCGGATTATCGACATGGGTTACACCTCCCTCTTTATCTCAAGGTTACACGGCATTAGTAAACTGTCCTGGCTTGCTCATCGAAAGCCACATGCTTAAAGATTACAAAACGAGAGTTTTGGGAACATATGAAATAATTAAACAATCGTTACAAATCTTATCTAACGAAAAAGAAGCATTACAAAAATTTGCATTTAACGTAACGCATTCCGATTCTTTACATGTAGCTTTCTCGCTCACAAACGATAGCACTATGGTTGATTTCAAAGGATTTGAATATGCTATTCGTTACAGTAATTTAACAAAAGGTAAATGGTTTGAATACAGCAATATTCCCAAAGTTCATAAATTACCATTGTTCGAAACCTTTATACCTACAAAGACCATAAATGTACCCCAATTTTATATAGTACCTAAAGCATGGGCTTCATTTTTCAAGCATTATTTTGACTTGCATGACATAAAATACATTGAAACAGATGAAGAACAAGAGATTACTGCAAAATTTTATTCTTTTTCAAATGTCAAGTTGGCATCAACTTCCTACGAAAACTGTCAACGAGTACTCAATTTTCAAGTACAAACAATATCAAGAAAAGTTAAATTTCAAAAAGGTTCATTATTGGTATCTACAAACCAACCCAATTATCGAATACTTGTTCATTTAATAGAACCCGAAGCACCTGCATCACTTTTTACATTCGGATTTTTTAACTGTATATTTGAACAAAAAGAATATGGCGAAACTTACGTTTTAGAACCTTTAGCTCAGAAAATGCTGGAAGATGAAACAATTAAAAAGCAATTTGAAGACTACATCCATAAAAATCCCAATGCAACAAGTTATGAAATCTTAAATTGGTTTTACAATAAATCGAAATATGCCGATGAATGGTTAAATGTTTATCCTATAGGTAAAATCTTTACAGAAAAATAAATCTTATGAAAATATCACCCGAAAAATTATCTGCAATATATAAAGGAGAATTTAACCTTTCGGAAATTTATAAAATATTATACGCAACCGATGCCAGCATTTATCGCGAAATACCAATAGGTGTTGCATTTCCTTCTTCACAAGAAGAGATACTACAGCTTATCGAATTTTCAAATCAATACAAAATACCACTTATTCCTCGCGGTGCAGGAACATCATTGGCCGGTCAGGTTGTTGGCAACGGATTAGTTTTAGATTTTTCAAAATATTTTAATAACATTATTGAAATTAATACAACAGAGCAGTATGCCATTGTACAACCAGGAATAGTTTTAGATGAACTAAACTTGCAACTTAAATCTTATAATTTATTTTTTGCTCCTGAAACTTCCACTTCAAATCGTTGTACCATTGGTGGAATGATTGGTAATAACTCATGCGGTGCACGTTCCTTAATATACAAAACAACACGCGAACACATTATAGAGCTCGAAGGCTACTTAATAGACGGAACATATATTAAATTTCAACCCTTGAATAATGAACAATTCCAAGAAAAACTAACACTACCCACTCTTGAAGGAAAAATTTATCGTACCATATACGAAATCCTTTCAAAACAACAAAATAAACAACATATCATTGAGAATTACCCCGACCCTCGCCTACATCGTAGAAACATGGGCTACGCTCTCGATGTTTTACTAAAAATGCAACCCTTTGATAATCACTCTAACGAATGGTTCAACTTATCAAAACTCATTGCCGGTAGCGAAGGTACACTTATGATCATTACTCAAGCTAAACTAAAACTCACTCCCATTCCACCAGCTAATGTTGGTTTAGTATGTGTCCATTTAAGCAATTTTAATGAAACATTCGATGCCAATCTGGTAGCACTTCAGCATAACCCTACTTCTGTGGAGCTTATTGATAATATAATAATTAATTTAGCCCGTACCAATAAAGAACAAGATATCAACAGTTTTTTTGTTGAGGGTAATCCAGCTTCTATTCTAATAGTTGAATTTGCTGAACATTCTATAAATGAATTGCACAATAGAGCCAACGCATTAATCGCTCACTTAAAAGAACTTCATCTTGGTTATGCTTTCCCAATTATCACAGGAAAAGATGTTACAAAAGTTTGGAACTTACGAAAAGCAGGATTGGGCATTTTAAGCAATATGGAAGGCGAACGCAAACCCATCACCTTCATCGAAGATACGGCAGTACACCCTGAATACTTAAAATCTTTCACACACGATATGCAACAATTATTCAATAAATACGGAATTTCGTGTGTTTATTATGCTCACATAGGAACAGGTGAAATTCATCTTAAACCAGCATTAAATCTTAAATCGAATAATGATAGAAAACTATTAAGAATTATTGCCGAAGAAACAGCAAAAACTGTAAAAAAATATCGTGGTTCACTCAGTGGAGAACATGGCGACGGGCGGTTACGCGGAGAATTTATTCCGTTTATGCTGGGTAATACCATATATCAATGGTTATTACAAATTAAAAACACTTTCGATGCCAATAATCTATTAAATCCTGGCAAAATTGTCAACACTCCACCAATGGATACAAATTTAAGGTATCACGAAAATTACCATTCTCAGCATGTTTTCACATGGTATAATTATAAACCCGATAAAGATTGGTTAAATTCGATTGAGAAATGCAATGGATCTGCCGATTGTCGCAGAAGCATTCATATAGGTGGCAACATGTGCCCTACATATATGGCTACAGCCAATGAATACTTTACCACACGTGCACGGGCAAATTCCTTACGAGAAATTATTAGTACTTCAGAAAATCCTTTTCAGCATAAAGAACTTTTTCATATCCTCGACAATTGTATATCGTGCAAAGCATGCAAAAGCGAATGTCCTTCGAACATTGATATGGCACAATTTAAAGCAGAATTTTTACAACATTATTACCAGCATCATAGAATACCATTTAGAACTATTGCCATTGCCAACATTTCAAAATTTTATAAGTTAGGAAGTGCCTTTCCCTCTATTTTTAATTTATTTATGACAAACAAATTTACCTCATCACTTATCAAACATTCACTAAAATTTGCAAAAAAACGAAATTTACCAACCTTATCCAATGTGTCGCTTTATAAACATGCCAAAAAAAACAATAAACAATTAGATGAAAATGCACAAATATTCTTATTATGCGATGAATTTACAAATTACATTGATAGCAGCATTGGTATTAAAGCTCTTGAATTGCTTCATATACTTGGTTACAAAGTAAATGTCTTACCACCAATAGAAAGTGGAAGAACTTACATTTCCAAAGGTTTGCTAAAAAAAGCAAAAAAAATAGCCATGCAAAATTCTCAACTTTTGATGGAAATTACCCCCCCTGATGCAACAATAATAGGCATCGAACCATCGGCTATACTAACATTTCGCGATGAATATCCCGCATTACTCCCTGAAAATTTTCGATTTTACAAGAATAACATATTGCCAAAAATATTTACTATTGAAGAATTCTTATGGAAAGAAATACAAAAAGGCAATATTTTGAAAGAAAGCTTTTCATCTAATAAAAATATTAATGTTCATGTACACGTACATTGTCAATTCAAAGCTATTAGTAATAAAAAAATTATTATTGACTTATTAAACATTATACCTAACACCAAAATTTACGAAATTCCTTCATCATGTTGTGGCATGGCAGGAAGCTTTGGTTATGAAAAGGAACATTATGAGCTTTCGATGAAAATAGGCGAGATGATGTTGTTTAAGTATATTAGAAACCTTACTAACAACGATATAATTGTAGCTAATGGAACAAGTTGCCGACAACAAATATTTGATGGTACTGGCAAAAAGGCTTTACATCCTATTGAATTGCTTTATCAATCAGTAAAAGAAAAATGACAACAATTTTATGCAAATTCTTAATTTATCACTTTCTTTGTAAAGTTGTTTAATACAGAAAATTATGAAATACATTTGTAAAATAATCGGCTATCTTTTATTTTTATCAATAGTAATATATTCTTGCCAAACCAAACAGGATTTATTACCCAATTCCGGTGGTGAGCCAGGAGAAATAATTATTGTTGTCGAAAAAAATGTATGGAATAGTAGCGTAGGCGAAGAGTTAAAAAAAATTCTTATGACCGATTATCCTGCATTACCCCAAGATGAACCAAGCTTTTTACTATACCCCGTACCATTAGAAAACTTTAACGACATTTTTCAAGCCAATCGCAACATTATAAAAATTACCTTCAACCCTAATTCCGACACCATGTTTTACCGAATTGGTAAAGACCGTTGGGCAAAGCCACAACTGATTATTGAATTTGTTGCTAAAGACATTAAAAATATGACTGAACTCATACATCAAAAAGGTTCTGAAATAAAAGAATTATTACTATCTGAAGAACGGAACCGACTCATGAAAGTATATGAAAAATTTAGAGAAAAATCGCTTATACAACCATTAAAAAAATTCAATATAAGTTTAATAATTCCCAAAGGCTACAGATTAAATATAGATACTACAAACTTTATCTGGATTTCTGCCGAAACTCCCTACATGAGTCAAGGATTGTTTATCTATACCATTCCATATACGGATACATCACAATTTCAAGCTCAATACTTAATCGGTGTACGTGATTCTGTCTTAAAAAAATATATTCCTGGTCCACTGGAAGGAACATACATGACTACCGAACATTTATACCCATACGAAGTCAGAAGATTCCCATTGCACAATCGTTTTACATGTGAAATTAGAGGCTTATGGAAAATAGAAAATGATTTTATGGGCGGACCATTTGTTATGCTTGCTACAGTTGTTAATAATCAAATTATTATAACCGAAGGATATGTTTACGCTCCTAAAGACGATAAAAAAAATTATGTATGGCAAATTGAATCAATCCTTTATTCGATAAATATATTGAAATAGTTGTTAATAAATTCTCATAAAACCTTGTAAACTTAAAGCAATAAATTGCGTAAAAACTTGTAAAGAGAGCATGAAAAAGTTTGTTTTCATATTTCTGTTGTTAGTACAATCCAATATTCAAGCACAAGATTGTAACATAACATCGAAAGCAAACGACATGCTACCTAACAAACTTTGTGCACCGGTTACGGTTACTTGGGAAGTAACTTACAGAGGAGTAAATAACGCCGGTACACCCGTCGAAATTGTTTTCAATTGGGACGACGGCAATCCTGTTCAAGTTGTTGCTGCTACAAACACAAATCCCGTGCTTAAAGAATGGAAAGCCACAGTAGTACATGTTTATCCACAAGGAGGTCCAAGATGCAATTACCGTCCCGAAGCTACATTAAGAGTAAACGGAGTATTATGTACAAGTAGCGTACAACAACAAAACGTTACCGTCTGGGATACAGACAATTATAATGGTGGACAACTACGAATTAACCCTGTCGTATTTCCAATTTGTGTTGGCAATAGTGGAACCGTAACATTCCAGGATGTTAGCTTATGGAATTGTGTGCCACCTGTCGAAAATGATAATCCTAACAATCCTACCCGTTGGACACAATGGGTTTATGGAACGAGCTATACTATCAATGGTGTTTTAGTTGGCGGAACTCCACATACATATCCTTATTATGGACCTGTTGTACCTGCTCCCGGACCTGTATACGGACCTCAACCACCGAACAATGTTAGCCTTCCTGTCTATGCTCCTAATACAGCACTAGTAGGACAATTTTTTGAAGTAACATTGCGAAATTGGAATGTATGCAATCCTTACGACGATCCCAATATTCCTGGACCACCTGCCGATCCTATCAACGGAGATTATCCTCCTATTACAACAACAGCTATTATTCTTATTGTACCATACCCTAACGCTACTATTCAACCAGCAGGACCTTTCTGCTCCAACGCATCTCCAGTTAATCTGCAGGCAGCAACACCCGGAGGAACATGGTCGGGACCTGGTATTACTAATAGTACAACTGGCACTTTTAATCCTTCCGTAGCAGGTCCAGGTACACATACTATTACTTATAATGTAACAAATAATTATGGTTGTACTGGAATAGGAACAACCCAAATAACAGTATATGCACGACCAAATATCAACATGCAACCAGGAACCAACTTAACTATATGTCCTGGCGATACTTTGTATCTCAATGCTAATCCTACACCAGGTACACCAAACGGAGGCGCCATTGCTACACATCTATGGACGGGTGCAACTACTTATTTGAATGCTACTAACATTCCTAATCCGTTTTTCGTATGCAATACACCTGGAACATATAATCTCACATATCGAGTAACTGATGTCAATGGATGTTGGCGACAACAAAATGTTACTATTCGTGTTACTTCAGTATCTGCTAATATTTTACCCGATCCTGCCCAGGCTTGTGTAGGCATTCCATTTCAACTAAATGGAAATCCATCGGGGGGCACAGGTAATTATATCATTCATTTATGGACAGGAGCCGACAGCTTATTATCTTCAACTACTATACGAAATCCATATTTTTTAGCTACAGCACCTGGTACATATACATTGCAATACTTCGTACAAGACAATTTAGGCTGTAACGCAACAGACAATATTGTTATACAGGTATCAGCTACACCTTTAGCTAATGCCGGTCCTGATGATACTATATGTGGTAAAAATTATACTTTAAGTGCTATTCCCAGCATTGGAACTGGAACATGGTCATTAATTAGTGGTCCTGGTACAGCAAGTTTTCAACAAACTAACAACCCTAACACAAATGTTACTGTATCACAATTTGGTACTTATTATTTTCGCTGGCAAGAGACATTTGGATTTGGATGTACCTCGCGCGACACTGTAAGAATTACATTTATACAAACACCCAATGCTAATGCAGGACAAGATAAAAGCCTTTGTGGATTACAGACAAATTTAAATGCTGTTCCAAGTATTGGTACAGGAACTTGGACAATTTTATCGGGTCCGGGAAATTGTACTATACATAATCCTAATCATCCAAATACGTCAGTTCAAGCAGATACCTACGGAAGTTATCAATTTATTTGGACAGAAGATAACACTTCGGGTTGTTCCGATTCGGATACAGTAACAGTTAATTTCGATGTTGTACCTATTGCTTCATTTATTCCAACAAATCCTAATGGATGCAGTCCGTTTACAATTCAATTTCAAAATACTAGTCAATATGGACATTCTTATGTATGGAAATTTTCCGACAATACGCAAAGTTCTGATGTTAATCCTATACATACTTTTACAAACCAAACAAACCAGAATGTTCAATATACCGTTATGCTTATTGCTACTTCACAATTTGGTTGTAAAGATAGTGTTCAACATTCGTTAATTGTACATCCTTTACCAAAGTCGCAATTTACACATAACGCACAACCTGCATGTAGTCCTATTACAGTTAGTTTTACAAATCAATCTATTGATGCAGTTCAATACTTATGGGATTTTGGCGATGGATATACTTCACAACAATCAAATCCTACACATACTTTTGTAAATAACACAACATTAATACAATACTACACCGTTAAGCTTATTGCTACAAACATTTACGGATGTAACGACACAAGTTTGCAATACATTACTGTTTTTCCAGATCCAGACTATACCATTACTGCTACCCCTCAAGAAGGTTGTTCTCCTGCTCAAATTTTGTTTCAAACACAACCAGGCGCTTCACAATATATATGGAATTTTGGCAATGGAGTTATTCAACAAGGTAGCAATATTATTCAATATTCTTATGTAAATAATACTGCGAATCAACAAACTTTTAATGTAGAACTCATTGCCACTAATTTCTTTGGATGTAAGGATACTTCTACAATTATTGTTACGATAAATCCAAAGCCCATAGCAAATTTTGCAATTCAAGCTATTGAAACATGCAGTCCTGCAGTCTATAATTTTACTAATCAATCGCAAAATGCTAGCCAAACACGATGGTATTGGGGTGACGGGACCTTCGAAGATAACACTAATAACACCATTCAACACTCTTACATCAACAATTCAGCATCGCCAATAAATTTGACTGTTTCATTGGTGGCTATAAACACTTTTGGATGTCGTGATAGCGTATCTTTGCCTATAACAGTCTATCCCCATATCGAAGCTAATTTTACTTCCAATCAGATAGGTTGTTCTCCATTAACCGTAAACTTTCAAAATCAATCAACTGCAAATGCTACCTACGAATGGAACTTTGGCAACGGACAAACATCACAGCAGCAAAATCCCTCACAAACATACATAAATACCATCAATTCGCCCCAACAATTTCAAGTAATGCTAATTGCCACTTCGCCATATGGTTGTAAAGATACTGCAACAACATTAATTACTGTTTATCCCAAACCAACTGCACAACTTCAAATACAAAATCCTAACAGTTGTGCTCCAGTTAACATATCGTTTCAAAATCTTTCTTCAGGTGCTACAAGTTACTTATATAATTTTGGCGATCAAAGTACTTCTACCAGTTCAAACCCTATCGTAACACATACTTACAATAATACTACTCCTAACCCAATAAATTATACTTGCTGGTTAGTTGTTCAAAACAACTTTGGATGTAAAGATAGTGTTTCGCAAAATATTACTATATTCCCCCAAATACAAGCAAGTTTTATATCAGATACTATTGGTTGTTCTCCACTGTACGTTGCGTTTAACAACACTTCTACACAAGCAAACACATACTATTGGGATTTTGGCAATGGACAAACTTCTCAACAACAAAATCCATCACAAACTTTTACAAATACAACCAATGCTCCCCAGCAATATCAAGTGATGCTTATCGCTACTTCGCAATTTGGCTGTAAAGATACTGCTTTTTCAACCATTAAAGTTTTACCAAAGCCTACTGCACAATTACAAGCACAAAATCCTGCAGGATGTGCACCTGCGAGTATTTTATTTCAAAATAATTCGTCGGGAGCTACAAGCTTTTTTTATAACTTTGGCGATCAAAGTACATCTACAAACCCCAATAGCATAGTATCTCATACATACGAAAACATTACTCCCAATCCTATTAACTATACCTGTTGGTTAATTGTACAAAACAATTTTGGATGTAAAGATAGCATTTCGCAAATCATCACAGTTTATCCACGTGTTTTAGCAAACTTTACTTCCGACACAGCAGGATGCTCTCCCCTTACAATTGTTTTCAACAACTATTCTATGTATGCCAATTCGTATTTATGGAATTTCGGCGATGGAAACACATCTAATTTATTTCAACCAGCACACACTTATGTAAATAACACTACAGGAACGTTAATATATCCTGTAGTTCTAACTGCAACATCGGTTTATGGTTGTACAGCAACTTATCAAAAAAATATTTATGTATATGCCGTTCCTAATGCAAGTTTTACGCTCGATTCGTTAGTTTTGCATTATCCAAATACAACTGTTATTATAGACAACACTACTCCGGGTACTTGGCAATATTTATGGAATTTTGGTGACGGAACCTCATCAAACTTAATTGAACCCATTTCGCATACGTTTTCAACTTACGGAAATTACACCATAAAACTTATAGCTTATTCTGCTTTTTGTAGCGACACTGCTATTCAAAATGTGCAAATAATACCACCGGTTCCTGTAGCATTTTATTTGCCTTCGTATGCCAATGGATGTGCTCCATTAACAGTGAGTTTTACAAATCAAAGTCAGTATGCTACAAGTTATTTATGGTATTTTGGTGATGGTAGTAGTTCAACAGAGACCAATCCAACATATATATATTCTACACCGGGTAGTTACGATGTAAGTTTAACTGCTATAGGACCAGGGGGTCAAAGCTCATACAGTGCTGGCAAAGTTGATGTTTATCCTAAAGCAACTGCTTATTTTACAGTTTCGCCGAGTGTAGTATTTATTCCTTCACAACCTATTCAATGTTTTAATCTATCTCAACATGCTTCAACATTCTTATGGAATTTTGGCGATGGCTGCACTTCTACCGAAACAAACCCCAAACACTATTATACACACGAAGGCGAATACCATATACAGCTTATTGCAAATAACGAATACCAATGCCCCGATACATTCACTATTTATCGTGCCGTAGTAGCAAAATCTGAAGGAAAGATAGAATTTCCCAGTGCATTTACTCCTAATCCTAATGGACCTAATGGAGGCTACTACAATCCCAACGATTACAACAACGATGTTTTTCATCCAGTTTTTGTTGGCGTCGAAAAATACAAATTAAGCATTTTTAATCGCTGGGGCGAACTTATTTTTGAGAGCGAAGATCCTAATATAGGCTGGGATGGATATTATCGCGGAGAATTATGCAAACAAGATGTTTATGTTTGGAAAGTAAGTGGTAAATTTGTAAACGGAGAAAACTTTTTTAAAGCAGGTGATGTAACATTATTACGATAATACATGAAAATAATAATAACGATAGTAAGTCTTTTATTGATTGTCAATTATAATTATTGCCAAAAAAAGCATTCAAAACTATATTATACAAAACTTGACAAAGCAAACAGAGAATATTTTCTTGAAAATTATCATATCGCTCTTCCGTTATTTAGCGAACTTTATGCAATGGATACAACCAACCTCGATGTGGCGTATAAACTTGGAAAATGTATTTTTTCTGTAAGAAGAGAATCGCAAGAATCGTTTTACTATTTCCAAAAAGCCAAAGTGCAATATCCATGTGCAAATTTTTATTTAGGCCGCTTATATCATGCTCAACAAATGTTCGATAAAGCTTTAGAAGCATTTTTAGAATGCAAAAATGCAGGCGAAAACAGAGATGTTAGTATTGACGATATTGATTACTATATGCAAAAATCGCAAAATGCAAAAGAAATGATGCTCATTCGTTCCAATGCAATCATTAGTAATATGAACAATGGTATCAACACTCCATTCCCCGAATATTGCCCATTATTAAGTCCCGACGAAAATACCATTTATTTTACAAGCCGACGAAAAGGATCTACAGGCAATAAACTTGATGTTAACTACGAATATTTCGAAGATATTTATTACGCTCAACGAAACAATGGGACATGGTCTGAGGTTAAGAATATAGGTCCACCCATCAATACCGAACTTCACGATGCAACAGTAGCAATTTCAAAAGACGGACAACAAATGTATATTTTTCGAACAGCTCCCAATTTAATACAGGGAACAATTTTAGTATCAACACTCAATGATGGAAAATGGACTGAACCTAAAGCTATTGATTTTCCTATATTTAATGAAACAGGAACTGTTACATCATTAACTATTTCGCAAGATATGAATACTATATATTTTGCTGCCAACTTTGAAGGTGGGTATGGTGGAAAAGATCTATACCGTATTACTCGCATGCCCGATAGCTCATGGAGCAAGCCTATGAATTTAGGACCTACTATTAATACACCGTATGATGAAGAATCGCCATACATACATCCCGATGGTATTACTTTATACTTTTCGTCAAAAGGACATAAAAACATGGGGGGCTACGATGTATTTCGTTCAGTTAAAAATGAAGACGGACAATGGTCGGCACCAGAAAATTTAGGCTACCCTATTAATAGCGTTATGGACGATTTATATTTTATAGCTACTTTCGACGGGAAAACTTTTTATCTTTCATCCAATCGTGATGACGGCAATGGTTCGATGGATATTTATAAAGGTGAAATAATTGATCCACAACTCAATAGAATGATTTTACGAGGAACTATCATGACTAACGAACCCGAAGTTTCGCCCGTAAAAGCTACTATTACGATCATTGATTATGATACAAAGGAACTTCAAGGAATATATAGAACTACAAAAAACGGTAAATACATCTTAGTACTCCTACCCCGAAAAAAATACAAAATGATTGTTGAAGCAGAAAATTACTACCCTTTTTCAACAGAAATAGATTTGAAAGAAAGAATACAATTTGAAGATCTTTTTAAAACAATAATTTTAAAGCCAGTACAACAAGAATGAAGCGACAAATATTTTTTTTATACTTTTTAGTTTTATCTTTCACTGAAATAACAGCTCAAGATCCTCACTTTTCTCAATTTTATGTTAATTCATTATATCTATCACCATCATTTGCAGGTAGTACACGAGGGTCGAGAGTCATCACAGTAATACGCGACCAATGGCCTGGTATTCCAGGATCCTTTTTTACTTCTACCCTATCATTCGATCATTTCATTCCCAATCTAAATAGTGGTGTAGGAGTATTGCTAATGAAAGATATAGCAGGACGAGGAAGATTAGGAAGCCTACAAACCGGCATTCAATATACATATCAATTCAGAATTTTTCAAAATTATTTAGTACGACCCGGCATACATTTTTATCGTTCTAACAGAACTATTCAATTTGATCGTTTGATATTCAACGATCAGTTAACTCTTTCGGGTATAACAGGTGGTTCGGTCGAAGTTCCTCCTTTAAAACAAGTAGGATATGTCGATTTTGCATCGTCCATATTAATTTATAATCCTACTCAGTGGCTTGGTTTTACATGGGACCACATGTTAGAACCTAATCAGTCAATACTCGATGGTTTAAGTAACATTCCTGCAAAATACACTGTTTTTGGCGGAAAAAAAATTTATCTGAACGGTAAAACAAGTGAATACAACGAAGAAAGCATCAACATTTGGGGACACTATCGCTCACAAGGGAAGTTCGATCAAGTTGATATTGGAGCATATTGGATTAAAACTCCGATAATTCTTGGGCTATGGTACAGAGGCATTCCTTTATTTAAAGCCTATAAAAAAGGTTATCAAAACAATGATGCCGTAATTTTTCAGGTAGGTTATGTATGGAACGATTTTAAATTTGGTTATTCGTACGATATAACTATTTCTCGCTTAATTGCCAATACCTTTGGTTCGCATGAAGTTAGTATCGTATACGAGTTTAACCAAAATCAAAAAATGAATAAAAAAACAAGAAAAGTAATAATACCTTGTCCAAAATACTAAGAATTATGAAAATTGCAGTTGATTTTGATGGTACGATTGTCGAAAACAAATATCCGCTAATTGGCGAGGAAAAAATGTTTGCCATAGAAACGTTAAAACAACTGCAACAACGCGGACATCAAATAATCTTATGGACATACCGAACAGGCAAGGAATTAGAAGAAGCCGTAGAATTTTGTCGTAAACGTGGTTTAGAATTTTATGCTGTTAATAATAATTATCCGGAAGAAAAACCCGAAGATGGCTTGCCACGAAAAATAAATGCCGATTTATTTATTGACGATAGAAATTTAGGTGGTTTTATTGAATGGGGTAAGGCTTGGCAAATGATAACCAATGAAACAATTGAATCGCTTGAGTTGCAATTTAACAATCAGAAAAAAAGCTTCTGGAAAAGACTATTTGGATAATTTTTGTGGCCCTACCAGGAATCGAACCTGGATTTAAAGTTTAGGAAACTTCCGTTCTATCCATTGAACTATAGGACCTGCTGATGAAAACACTTTCGGCCAATCTGCAGCCGGAAAATTTTACGCCGGCAAAGGTATTGAAAATTAAAATAAAAAACGAAAGTCCTTTCCCTGACGGCAACAGACAAGAGGCTTATTGC
>JAOADU010000033.1 GCA_026417155.1 Bacteroidales bacterium
TAAAATGCATTGTGAAATTAAAAACAGGAAAAACATTTATCAAAGATTTTAAACCTATCAAAGTAATACCATAAAAAGGTTTATTCTTATACTGCTGATTTGTTCATACAATCTTTATGGTCAGCACATCATTTCCTTAAAAGCCATAATACGATGTTAGAGCATATAGCCAACAATATCATGTCGGGCTCGAAACTTTATACCTAAAATTGCTATGGCATATTTAACGTATATTTTAAACATTAAAAATCACAATATGTCATTAACATTCTTTTGATTAAAAAATTAGCAGCCTTGTAAAAATCTCAAGTTCTGAAAAAAATAATTCTGCTACCAAGTTTGAGTTTGTATGTAATATTTTTTGTAAATTCGTGCCTTCAAAAAATTGAATAACAATGGCAACATTACAAACTATCAGAAATCGAGCCGGAGTGCTTATTGCTGTTATTATTGGTTTAGCATTATTAGCATTTATTTTAAACGATTTAATTTATTCTAATCAATTATTTAACTCAAGTTACAAAACCGATGTAGCCGAAGTTTATGGCAAAGCTATTTCTATAAAAGAATACGAGATGCTAGTTGAAGAACTTACTCAAAACTACTTGCGCAACACACAACAAGAATCAGTCCCCGACGAAGCTATATCGCAACAAATACGTGATCAAGCGTGGGAGCAATTAATTACCAATTATGTACTTGCTAATAATTTACCCGAAATAGGTTTTGTTGTTCACCCCGATGAACTTCAAGACATGATAATTGGTTCGAACATTGATCCTCAAATTTTACAAATACCCATATTCAAAAATCAACAGACTGGACTTTTTGACCCTAACCTCGTCAAACAATTCATCAGCAACATGGACAAAGATCCTACAGGAAATGCTCGCAAAAGTTGGGTAGCCTTTGAGAAAGAACTCGAACATCAAAAACTCCTAAAAAAATACTACACAGCAGTTAAAAAAGGCTTATATGTTACCAATGTAGAAGCTAATAGTTACGTTGAAGAAGCATCGCAACAGAATAACATTCAAATGCTGCTCAAACGGTACAGTGATGTTAGCGATTCATTAATTAGCGTAACCGATAAAGATCTCGAAAATTTTTATAATGAACACTTATATCTTTTCGAACAAGAAGAATCGAGAGACATTGAATATATTGTATTTGATGTAGTTCCATCTCCTGCCGATATGCAAGCATTGCAACAAAAGATGATGGAAATAAAAGAACGTTTTGCAACTACTGAAAATACTGAAGAATTTGTCAATCAAAACTCCGATGTTCCATATAGCGAACAATACTTTTCTAAAGGCGAACTGCCAAAGCAAATTGATAGTATTATTTTTGCTTCTCAGCCTGGTTTTATTTACGGACCTTACATTGAAAACAATCAGTATTACATAGCAAAGCTTATAGCATTCAAAAATATGCCCGACTCTGTGCATGCACGCCATATTTTAATCTCACCAAATGAAAAACGTACAAAGGAACAAGCTAAAAAATTAGCAGATAGCTTAAAAATTTTACTCGATAAAAAAGCAGATTTTGCTACATTAGCGAAACAATATAGCGACGATAAAGGCTCCGCTCAAGAAGGTGGCGATTTAAAATGGTTCAAACGTGGCGTAATGGTTAAGCCTTTCGAAAAAGCTGCCTTTGAAGCTAAAAAAGGAGAATTTGTTGTTGTTGAAAGCCAATTCGGATATCATATTATAGAAACATTAGAAAAATCGAAAGAAGTAAAAAAAGCAGAAGTTGCTTTTATACAATGGAAAATAGAACCCAGCTCTGCAACATATCAAACCGTACAAAATAAAGCATATCAGTTTGCCGGTTTGAACAATACTCCCGAAAAATTTGAAAAAGCCATAACAACCGAAGGCTTAAACAAACGCATTGCAAGTGGCTTACGTCCTACAGATAGAACTATAGCAGGCTTCGATCATGCTCGTGAAATTATTCGTTGGGCATACAAGGCTAAAAAAGGAGAAATATCACAACCATTCGACTTCCCCGATAAATTTGTTATAGCTCATCTAACCGAAGTTCGTGAAAAAGGATATGCACCTTTAGAACAAGTCCGTGAACAAGTTAAAAACTCTGTCATTAAAGAAAAGAAAGCTGAAAAATTCATTCAAGAGTTTAAAGCCAATATTTCCCTTGGCACATTACAAGGAATTTCTGCCAAAATGAACATTCCCGTGATGGACGCAAGTAATATCAATTTTGCTTCGTTTAGCATTCCAGGTGTTGGCATTGAACCTAAAGTTATTGCTGCAGCGGCAATTTTACCTGTCAATAAAATTTCTAATCCCATAAAAGGAAACAATGGTGTTTTCATCATCAATGTAACAGAGCGTAACAAGCAAAGCACCATTGATGTTAAACAAGCTCAATTGCAAATGACATACGACATTCAAGCAAGAGTAGATTATCAAGCATTTGAAGCACTTAAAAAACTAGCCAATATCGTCGACAACCGTATATTATTTTATTAACAAATAAGCCGTTGAAAAACGGCTTTTTTTTTATGAAAATTGAACACATTACCAGTCCTAATAATAGTAAAGTAAAATTAATTCGCGAGCTTTATATACCCAAGGGCCGCAAAAAACATGGTTTATTTATTGCTGAAGGCATAAAAGAAATTTCCATGGCACATATGTCGGGCTTTAATCTTCACTCAATATTTATTAACGAAAATTTTATTCATAAAAAAGATATTGAGCAATTCCCCTTCAAAAATTCAGTTTTTTACCAATTGGATACAAAATTGTTTTCAAAAATCTCATATCGCGAAGACACCGAAGGCATTATAGCTATTTTTGAAAGTAAATATACCCCATTAAATCAACTCAAGCTTTCAAGCAATCCATTTCTTATTATCCTAGAAGCTATTGAAAAACCCGGCAATTTAGGTGCAATATTGCGAACTGCCGATGCAGTTAAAGCTGATGCTGTAATAGTTTGCAACCCTGTTATAGATTTGTATAACCCGAATGTAATTCGTTCGAGCTTAGGATGTATTTTTACTGTACCAGTCGCAATTTCTACAAATGAAGAAACCCTAATTTTTTTAAAAACACAAAAAATAAACATTTTCGCAACAGCATTACAAAATTCTTCATTATATTATGAAGTTAATTTTAAAGAACCTACCGCACTAGTTTTTGGTACCGAAGCTCACGGTTTAAGTCAATTTTGGAGAAAAGAAGCTACAGCGATTATTAGAATTCCTATGTTAGGAAAAATTGATTCGTTAAATGTTTCCAATTCTGTGGCAGTACTTTGTTACGAAGTTTTACGTCAGCGAAGATAATTGATAATTATTTCTACCAACTAAAATTCATTTCTTGCACTTCGATACCGTATATCTCATCAAGTTCTTTTCTGAATTTTTTATATTCATCATTTTTGTCAATTACTTGCAACACAATAAAACCAATTCTGCTGCAAGTATATTCACTTACTTCATGAAATCCTAATCGTGTACGAATTAAATGGGCATACTTAGTCAATACAGCTTGTGTATGATTCGCTTCTTTAATTCTATCTTTAATTAAAATGCCTATAATTTTTATTTGTTCCATAGTTGTTCATTTAAAAATAAAGATCCCTTTCGCCATTTTTTATTCTTTCTACTCGTCTTCTTAATTCTAATGTATTCATATGCCCCTCGAGCTGTTGAATTTCTTTTTCAATAGCATTCCATCCTTTTATTTGCACATCGGGGGTTGCATAATCCATTAAATACTCAGCCAATGTTAGTATCGCATTCGGCGAACAATAACGTTTAATAAAACCAGGAACTGAAAATTCCATAAAGTGCTCACCCGTTCGTCCTTTTCTATAACATGCTGTACAAAACGAAGGTAAATAACCTTGATCGAGCAATTCGCTGATAATTTCGTTTAGTGAACGATCGTCGTTAATTTTAAATTGTTCGCGATTAAGGTCTTGTTCGCGATTTAATAATTTTGCTTTAGAATACCCACCCAATTCAATAATTGTTCCTCCGTCTATCTGACTAACTCCAAACTGCATAACTTCGCGACGAACATTAGCATTCTCTCGTGCTGTTAATATCAAACCTGTATAAGGCACGGCGAGCCTCAATATAGCAATTAACTTTGTAAAATCAGCATCCGATACCGTGTACTTATCGCCTACCGACAATCCTGATGCATCTTTTATTCGAGGAAATGAAATGGTATGTGGTCCTACATTATAGCATGCTTCAAGATGGTTTGTATGTCTAACAAGTGCTAAAACTTCAAATCGCCAATCGTATAATCCAAATAAGGCTCCTATCCCAACATCATCAACTCCTGCTTCTTGAGCCCTATCGAGAGCTGTAAGTCGCCATTCGTAATCTTTTTTCTTTCCCCCTAAATGATACCACCGATATGCTTCGGGATGATAAGTTTCCTGAAATATTTGATACGTTCCAATACCTGCTTGTCCTATTGTTCGAAAGCCCTGAATGTCGAAAGGTGCCGCATTGATATTTACACGACGTATTTCTCCTTTTCCCTTTTTTACACTATAAACAAGTTTTACTGTATGAGCAATATATTCGGCAGAATATTCTGGATGTTCACCATAAACTAAAATTAATCTCTTTTGTCCATTATCTTCTAATGCTTCAACTTCGCGAATAATTTCCTCGTCTGTTAAAGTTTTTCTTATAGCTTTTGTATTAGTTACCTTAAAACCGCAGTACTGACAATTGTTTGAACACTTATTTCCAATATAAAGCGGAGCAAATAAAACAATTCGGTTGCCATATACCTTTTCTTTCAATATTCGTGCTCCTTGCTTTATTTCTTCAATTAAATCGGGATCGGTTGTATTGACTAAAATTGCTGTTTCTTTTAGTGTCAGACGTTGTTTATCGAGCGATTTATTAATTACTTCTCTTACATTTTCTTTTGTTGGCTTTACTGTATTAATTAGCGACCAAATTTCATCCGGATCAATAAATGGTTGCATTCGCTTATCTTCTATCGAGCACTTTTCTGGATTGAATTTCATAATTATTTCAAAAATTTAAGTACAATATTACTTAATTTCGGCATCATAAACAATGATTTTTGTTAGTTTTTTATACACATCGAATTCCTATCAATAAGATGTCGTCGACTTGAAAATAGTCTCCTTTCCATTGTTCATGAGTTTTTTCGACTATCTTATACTGTTCATTCATAGGTAGATGACTTATAGAAATAAGTAATTCTTTTAACGCTTTATATTTGAATTTTTTCCCTTCAGGACCTCCAAATTGATCGGCATACCCATCAGAAAACATATAAAACACATCGCCTGTTTCGAACGAAATGGAATGTTTAGTAAAAGGTTTTAAATCGTCGTACACTCCAATGGGCATTTTATCGCCTTTATATTCGGTAAGTTCTTTGTTTCGGACGTGGTATAACGGATTATTTGCTCCGGCAAATTCGACTGTCTTATTTTCAAAATCGAACAAACATAATACCATGTCCATGCCATCTTTTGTTTGATGGGCAGAACTTCCTTGATTAAGTGCGTTTATGATATTTTCTCTCAAATGGTTAAGAATAACCGCAGCATCCAAAGCATCTATTCTGTTAATTATTTCGTTTAAAAATGATATACCTAACAAACTCATAAATGCACCGGGTACACCGTGACCCGTACAATCGGCAGCTGAAACAATAAGTTTATTTTTTCGGGAGGTAATAAAATAATAATCACCACTAACAATGTCGCGCGGACGATTGAAAATAAAAAAATTTTCCCGTAATATTTCTTCTACAACTCTTATCGGTGGCAACACTGCTTGTTGTATGCGGCTGGCGTACCGTATGCTATCCATAATTTCTTGCTTTTGCAAAGCAATTTCGTCGCGTTGTAGCTCTATTTTTTCTTTCTGAGCTTTTATTTCATCGTTTTGACGAAGTATCTCAGCATTTTTTTGACTTAAAATAATGTTTGCATGCTTTTTAATTTGATAATTTCTATAAATAAAAAATCCTAAGATTATCAGTAAAATTACTAAGCCAATAAACATGTATAAAATGAGTTGTTGCATGTGTATTTGTTCGAGTTGTTTGTTTAATATTTTTTTTTGCTCTGCGATCCGTTCGTTTTGTTTTTCTATTTCTTCTTTCTGATTTGATAAAATAACTGACTTTTCGTTTATTTCCGCATTTTTTGCTTGTAATACTTTTTCTCGTTGTTCAAGTTCTTTCATTTTCTCAACAAGCAAAATTTTGTTGTATCGAACTTGATTTAAAATATTGGTTAATAATAATTTTTGCTTTTCAATTTCTTTGATTTGCTCTTCGATTTCGCGTTGCTGCTTGGTTATAATTTGTTGCTGTTGCTCTATTTCGGCTCGTTGTTTCGCTAATAACTGATTTTGTTGTTCCACAATTTCTTTTTCTTTTTGTAGTGCCAAGTCGGTTTTTTTATACAGTTGTTCCCAATCGGCTTTAGATTTTACCGAACCTTCGATAAATAACTCTGTTAATTTATATCCGCATTCGGTTAGTTTAGACATGTTGAGTTCATATCGTCTGATGTTGTTTATGACAATAAAATTTATCATTGATTTATGAAATTCAAAATTTTCGGTAATCATTAATGTTGTACAGGTAATTTTTTTCTTTACTTTGTCAATATCATAATCTTCATCATTTTTAAAAAAAATTATTTCACAACTTGTAATATCATCATACTTCGATGAACCATAAATCATTATGGGCTTCTTATGCAGTAATCCTAAATTAGATGCCGTTGTTTTCATTATTCTATTTAAAGCAGTGTCGCTCGTAAGTAAAAATATTCGAAAAGTGTCGATGGTTGATTCGTTAGGCCATGTTACCTGCTTAGCGATATCGAATATATATCGTGCTCTCGAATAGTTATCAAATTTATTTTGCGAAAAAGTTACAACCGTTACAATAATCAATATAAATATGAGAATATGTTTTTTCATAAAAACTTTTTGTTTATACGAATAAATTGATAAAATGTTTGCATTATTAATTCGATGTTAATGATTTGATAATTTTTCCTTTTTCGTCGAATTCGCGATAAAATATTAATTTCCCGTCATCGTATTCTCCTTCAAATTTCAATTTCCCAGAAGGATACCATCCTTTACTAATACCATGCTCTACACCAAACATATATCTTTTCTCGAACATTAACTGACCGTTGGGATAAAATGCTTTCTCTACGCTATCTTTTACTCCAAAATTAAAATATCGTTCGAATTTAACATTTCCTTTTTCGTCGTAATACATCCACAAGCCATTTTCTTTTCCTTTTACTACATTTCCTGTCCGTTCAATGCTACCATCTTCGTAAAAGTATGTCCACTTGCCCATGGCATCGCCTTCTTCGTAATACCCCTTTGCTTTAACCATTCCCGAAGGAAAAAACCATATCCATGCCCCGTGTTCCAATCCGTCTTTAAATTCGCCCGTAGATACCAGTATTCCGTTTTTATCGTAAAATCGTGATATTCCATTTTCCATTCCATTTTCGAACGACTTGCGAGCAATAATTTTCCCGTTTTCATTGCGTTCTATAAGCGTACCTGTAAAAGGTTCACGAGTTGACTTATCGTATATAATATCATTTTTTTCGTAAACTTGTGAAATCTCGGCTACTTGCGAATAAACAAGTTCAATATTCAGCAATAAAATGAAAAACACACTATTTATACGTATTAATTCCACAACTAAATATAAACCAAAGATAATGTAAAAGAAAAATTGTGTGAATATTAGTTAAAGAAATAATTAACAAAAAGAAACATGATAAACGAAAAAAGCATTCCCAACATGGCCCCCATATAAACTTCTTTCTCATTGTGCGAATATGAAATTAGTCTTGCAGTTATTGTCAATGCTGTGGCAAATACTATAAAGATGATCATTGAAAAAGGTGCCATAATATTGAAATAAATTTTGTAAAAAGCAATCATACCTATCATTGACCCTAAAGCATATAAATGAATACTTATTGTATGAAAAAAATATTGTATAAACAATAACATCAATAATATAAAGGGTAGTGCTCTAATAAATAGACCTATAAACTTTGGCAGATCAATATCCTTTAAAATTAATGAGAAAAACAAATAAAACAAAAACATAAAAAAAGAGACGGCTATTCGATCTTGTTTTGTACTAAAAGACAATGATTTGATAATACGTAAATAATACATTAACAAGAATACCAATGCGGGTAAAAAAATGGTTACAATAAAAAATAAAGCAATAAATAAAGTCAGAGCTTTGAAGTTGAAAATAAAATAATTAGAATACACATAAAAAATAAACAAAAGCGAATATAAAGGGACGAAAATAGGATGAAATAAAATACTAATGATGGTAAAGAAATATTTTTCGAGCGACAATAAATGTTTCATGTTATACTTCTTTTCTTAATCGTGCCACAGGTATTTTAAGTTGTTCACGATATTTGGCAACTGTTCTTCTTGCAACATTTAAGCCTTCTTTTTTTAATATTGCTGCAATTTCTTCGTCAGTAAGAGGATTTCGCTTATCTTCTTTTTCTATTAACTCTTGAATGCGATCCTTAACTTTATAGGTTGAAACTACTTCATCGTCATTAATTACAAGCGATTCGCTAAAAAATGTTTTAAGTGAAAATATCCCATATGGTGTTGATACATACTTATTACTAACAGCTCGTGAAATTGTGCTTATATCGAAACCCGTTATTTCGGAAATATTTTTGAGTATCATAGGTTTTAGCATTGTAATCTCGCCTGTTAGGAAAAATTCTCGTTGAAACTGAACAATTGCTTGCATGGTTGTAAGCAAGGTATTTTGCCTTTGCTGAATGGCTTCAATAAACCATTGAGCGTTTTCAATTTTTTGCTTCGCAAACTGAATTGCCTCATTATTTACCGATTTTTTCTTTTTTTTATTTTGCTCCAAAGTGCGAAGCATGTCCTGAAATGTTTTGCTTACACGCAACTCTGGATTATATTTTGAATTTAACGAAACTCTTATTTCTTTTTCATCTATTTCTACAATAAAATCAGGTATCACCTGATTTGCAGCTACATCGTATTGATTGGCATATGTACCACCAGGATTGGCACTTAAATGTTGTATTTCGTTTAATGCTGCTCTTAGGTCATCGTCGTTTAAACTGAGTTTTCTTTGTATTTTTTCGTAATGTTTTTTTAATAGCTCGTCGAAGCAACATTCTACTATCCGTAAAGCATCATTAATTGATTTTGTTTTTGTTTTTCTATTTAGTTGTATCGTTATGTTTTCTTTTAAGGTTCTTGCTCCAACTCCCGGTGGATCTAATGTTTGTACTTTTTTTAAAACTTTTTCTACTTCTTCTTTTGATACTTGTAAATTTAATGTAAACGCCAAATCATCGCTGATAGATTCTACATCGCGTTGTAAATATCCTTTGCTATCAATACATCCAATAATATAATCGGCAATTACTCGTTCAGTTTTATCTAAGTCGAGAAAACCAAGTTGATTTCGTAAATGTTCAACAAAAGTATCTTCTTGTGTAAATACTACGTCTTGATAAGCATCATCGGGCGATTGATTATTTGATTGTGTTTTGTAATAAGGAATATCATCTCTTTCTTCTTCATCAATATAATCTTCGTAGCCAAATTCATCGTCATTAGATGCTTCTTCCTTATCTTCGTCCGTCTCATTTTCTTCGTTTTCATCCTGATTTTCTGTAAAATCATCATCATCGTAAATATTCTCTTCGCTTTCTTCCTGTATTACTTCTATCGGACCTTCCTCTAATGCAGGATTCTCTTCCAATTCTTTTTTAATTCGTTGCTCAAGCTCTAAAATAGGAATTTCTAGTAATTTAATAAGTTGTATCTGTTGTGGCGATAATTTTTGTAATATTTTTTGCTGAAGGTTCTGATCAATCATAATTTTTTATGGATTAAAACGTATAAAATGCTAAAAAAGTTTCATTTTCTGATAACTTAAAATTCAGCATTTTTTGGTGTACGCGGAAATGGTATTACATCGCGAATGTTTGCCATTCCGGTTATGAATAAAATAAGGCGTTCGAATCCTAATCCAAAACCACTATGCGGTGCTGTGCCAAATTTGCGAGTTTCGAGATACCACCATACATCTTTTTCGGGTATTTGTAATTCTTTTATGCGATTATTTAATTTATCGTAATCATCTTCTCGCTGCGAGCCTCCAATAATTTCTCCTATTTTTGGGAACAAAACATCCATAGCGCGTACCGTTTTACCATCGTCGTTTTGTTTCATATAAAAAGCTTTAATTTCTTTGGGATAGTCGGTAAGAATTACTGGTCGTTTGAAATACTTTTCTACTAAATATCTTTCATGTTCCGACTGAAGGTCGCATCCCCAAAATACAGGAAATTCGAAATTTTCTTTCGCTTCTAATAAAATATTAATTGCTTCTGTGTAGGTTAAACGTTCAAATGGATGTTCCAATACAAAATTTAATCGGTTTATAAGCTCTTTATCGTACATTTCGTTTAAAAAATTCAGGTCGTCGGTGCAATGTTCTAGTGCATACTTAACAAGGAATTTAATAAAATCTTCAGCCAAATCCATATTATCGTTAATATCGTAGAATGCCATCTCGGGTTCAATCATCCAAAACTCGGCAAGATGTCGGGGTGTATTAGAGTTTTCTGCTCTAAAAGTTGGTCCAAAAGTGTAAATTTCTGATAATGCTAATGCGCCAAGTTCTCCTTCGAGTTGTCCTGAAACTGTTAAGCTAGTTTCTTTCCCGAAAAAATCTTCAGAAAAATCTATTTTACCATCTTTCGTTTTAGGCAAGTTATATAGATCGAGTGTTGTAACACGAAACATTTGTCCGGCACCTTCGCAATCACTGCCAGTAATAATAGGGGTATGTAAATAAACAAACCCTTTGCTGTTGAAATAATGATGTATGGCAAAGGCCATATGATGGCGAATACGAAATATTGCTCCAAAAGTGTTGGTACGAGGTCGTAAATGTGCAATAGTTCGTAAAAATTCGAGGCTATGCCCCTTTTTTTGAAGCGGATATGTTTCTGGGTCGCAAGTACCGTGAATTTTTATTTGTTTTGCCTGAATTTCAACTTTTTGCCCTTGCCCTTGTGATGGAACTAAAGTGCCTATTGCTTGGATACAGGAACCTGTTGTAATTTTTTTCAACAATTCTTCTTCAAAAACATTGGCATCAGCTACAATTTGAATATTGTGAATAATAGATCCATCGTTTAAAGCAATAAAATGTACATTTTTATTCCCTCGGTGAGTTCTAACCCACCCTTCTATCATATAATCTTTATGTATTTCGCCGTTTGAAAGTAAATCTTTAACTTTTGTACGTTTCATAGTTATTCATCAATTAATTGTCCTTTAAAATTATAAAAATTATATTCTAAAAAAGGTATGTCGTGCGAAGCTGAAATTTTTATGTAACAATTATATTTAAACATCCATTTAATTCGCAAGGATAGTAAACCTTTTTTAAGATACGCTGCAATAAAAGGGTTTGTTTTAAGATGAAAATATTTGTAGCGAGTATTTTTCGAAAGGTATTCTAAGTAACTATTAATTTTTTCAATTACATGAAGCGAATTAATAATTTCTCCGGTTCCGTTGCAACTAGGGCATTTTTCTTTGGTATTTAAAACAATTTGTGGGCGAACTCTCTGACGAGTTATTTGCATTAAACCAAACTTGCTAAGAGGTAGAATATTATGTTTTGCTCGATCTTTCTCCATTAACTTTTTCATGCGTTCGTAGAGAATTTTCTTATTTTCGGCTTTATACATGTCAATAAAATCAATAACTATAATTCCTCCCAAATCTCTTAAACGAAGCTGTCGAGCAATTTCTTCTGCAGCAATTAGGTTTACTTCAAGGGCATTTTGTTCTTGATCGTTGATATTTGCATTTCGATGTCCACTATTTACATCAATTACGTGTAAAGCCTCAGTATGCTCAATTACCAAATAAATCCCCGATTTTAATGAAACTGTTTTTGAAAATAATGTTTTTATCTGCTTGTTTATACCAAATTGTTCGAATAATGGTGTTTTGCCTTGATATATACGAATAATTTTTTCTTTTTCTGGTTCAATGCTTTGAACAAATGAACGCATGGTTTGAGCAATGTTCTTATCGTTGACATAGATATTTGCAAACGATTCGTTAAGTAAATCGCGTAATATGGCATAAGTACGGTCTAATTCGCCAATAATTAACGTTGGTGGTGTTTTGTGGTATAAATTAGCAAATGCACTTTCCCATTTTTTAATTAATTCTCTTAATTCGGCATCTAAATCATTGATGTTTTTGCCTTCCGATGCTGTTCGAACTATTGCTCCGTAATTGTCGGGCAACAAGCTTTCTATAAGATATTTTAACCGCTGTCGTTCAGTAGTAGAAGTAATTTTTTGCGAAACAGAAACTTTATTTGAGAAAGGAATGAGTACTAAATTTCTTCCTGCAATAGAAATTTCTGAAGTTAATCTTGGTCCTTTTGTCGAAATAGGTTCTTTTGCAATTTGAACAATAATTGGCTGACCTGATTTTAAAATTTCATTTATCTTTCCGTTTTTGGGAATGTCAGGTAACGTGTCGAAAATATTTAAAGAAGGATTAAAGTCGTTTTGATTGAGTGCTTGTGTCATGTAGCGTTGAAGAGATAGAAACTGTGGTCCCAAATCGAGATAATGCAAGAAAGCATCTTTAGCAAAACCCACATCGACAAATGCTGCATTTAAACTGGGTATAACCTTTTTTACTCTTCCCAAATAAACATCACCTACACTAAACTGAAGGCTATTTTTTTCTTTACTTAACTCAACGAGGTTTTTGTCTTCAAGAAGAGCTATTGTTATCTCGTCATTATCTACTTCAACAAAAAGTTCTCGTGTCACATATCTGAATTTTAAAAAATGTAAAAAACCTATAGCATGCTATAGGTTTTTATTCACTATACAGCTAAATATTAGCGTAATTTCTTTTTATGACGATTCTTTCTTAATCTTTTTTTACGTTTATGAACCGCCATTTTGTGTCTTTTGCGTTTTCTTCCACAGGGCATAATCAATAATTTTAGTTATTTTTTAACTTTGTTTTTTACTTCGTTGATGAATGATTTTGCTGGCTTAAAGGCTGGTATAAAATGTTCGGGAATGATGATGGTTGTATTCTTCGATATGTTGCGAGCTGTTTTTTTGGCACGTTTTTTCAAAATAAAACTACCAAATCCTCTTAAATAAACATTGTTACCCTTTACCATAGATTCTTTCATTATTTCCATGAAAGACTCGATAGATTTTTGAACTAATAACTTCTCGATACCAGTCTTTTTCGAGATTTCATTAACAATATCTGCTTTTGTCATATCTAATAATTTTAGTAATTCTAAATTGGACTGCAAATATAGGTATTATTTTAATAATCAAAACAATTATTTACTTTTTTTGTATTAAAAAAATCCGTCATTTTTGCATTCATGAATTCATGGATAACAACAATTGTTGAGTGGTATAATAAAAATAAACGAGACTTGCCCTGGCGAAAAACCCAAAATCCCTACCATATTTGGGTATCTGAAATTATTTTGCAACAAACACGTATAGAACAAGGCATAAATTATTATCATAAATTTATTCAACGCTTCCCTGATATAAATTCCTTGGCTTATGCAACACTTGATGATATATTACTAGTTTGGAAAGGATTGGGATACTATAGAAGAGCTATATACATGTACGAAACAGCTCAAGCAATAGTAAACAACAGGAATGGTCAGTTCCCCAATAATTACAAAGATTTACTTCGCTTAAAAGGAATTGGGAAGTACACTGCATCGGCCATTGCATCAATTTGTTTCGACGAAAAAGTAGCAGCCATTGATGGAAATGTTCATCGTATCTTTTGTCGATTTTATGCGTCCAATTTTAATAAAAATTCTTTGGCATTTATCAATCAAGTGCATCAAGATACGCTAGAAGCAATGTCGCTTGTTTCGCCTGGAATAGTTAATCAGGCAATGATGGACTTTGGTGCATTAATTTGTAAACCCATAAAACCCATCTGCCATCTTTGTGTGGTTCAAAATTTATGTGTCGCATATAAAAATAACTGTATTCAGCATTACCCTTCAAAACATAAAGAACGAACTAAAGAAATCATTTACCATTACTATTTCTTTGTTCATGATAATAAGCAATGTTATTTGTATAAACGAAATGAAAACGATATTTGGAAAAATTTGTACGAATTCCCTTTATTTACAAGTAAAACAAATAATACTTCTTTTCTCAAAGTTCCTTTCTTACATTCATTAGATGTAATAAATTCCTATGAATCGGAAATAATCACTCATATTTTAAGTCATAAAACAATAAAAGCTACATTTTACATTGTTGAAGTAGAAGCCATAAAGCCACTTCAAAACTATACTTCAATACCCTTAGCCGATTTATCAAAATATCCTATGTCCAGATTAATGGAAAAGTTTATAGAAAAAAGCAAGATATTTCAAAAATTCTAAAAATTAATTGAAAAATTTACCATTAAACACCTTAAAAAATTAAAAAAGAACAAAATATTTTGGGAAATAAAAAAAAAGATATTACATTTGCTTATATTTTTATAAACATGGGAAAATGATGGAAGAAAACGAAAACACTAGGGGAAATCATCAGCGAAGCAGAGATGAAGTTTATTCAAAATCTGTTCGTGCAGGCAAAAGAACATATTTTTTTGATGTAAAATCCAATCGCAGAGACGACTATTATTTAACCATTACTGAAAGTAAAAAACGTGTAAGACCTGATGGTTCTGTGTATTACGAAAAGCATAAGCTTTTCTTATACAAAGAAGATTTTGAAAAATTTGCCGAAGGGTTAAACGATGTGGTACAATTTATTCGTAACAACAAAATTACCTTATCGAGCGGTGATAATATAAACGAACAAGAAAACGAATAATTTATTTATATAAGCCACAGTCTTCTATGTACTGATGTACAGTTGCAGGTACATAGAATAAGTATTGTTTGCCTTTTTTTATCTGTTCTCTGATAAATGACGATGACATTTCAATTAAGGGAGCATCAATGATCGTTACGTTTGAATTTTCAGGTATTTTAGCATCTCGTCGTGGATAAACAACAATCTTAAAATGTTTAGTTATTAAATCATAATTTTTCCACCGATGAAAATTTGCTAAATTGTCGCTTCCCATAATTAAAGAAAATACTTTTGAAGGATATTTCTCTTGTAATCGAATTAAAGTATCAATAGTATATGATGGTTTAGGCATAGCAAATTCTATATCGCATGCTTTAAAGTATTTAAAATCGTTTATCGCCAAGTTGACCATTTCGAGCCTGTGATACTCATCGGCTAAGTTTTCTTTTGACTTATGCGGATTATGTGGCGATACTACAAACCATATTTCATCGAACGGCACTTCCGTTAGCAAAAAGTTTGCTAACATCAAATGCCCATGATGAATAGGATTAAATGAACCAAAAAATAAACCTACTTCTTTAACAGGCATATGGTGTTGCTTCTTAATTTTTTAAAAACAAAGTTCTAAAAAAATTATGTAAATTTACCAAATTTCAAGAATATGAATAAACTAAAAATAACTGTACGAATTATTTTAGTAATTGTACTTTTCATTGCATTTTATTTTATTATAATATTTACATATAATACTGTTTACGATTATTCGCCTAAAACTACATTTCGCATAAACAAACATCACACAACATTTTCATTTGATACTTTAAAAATAATAAGTTGGAATATTGGATATGGTGGATTAGGCGAAAAATCTGATTTTTTTTATGATGGAGGTAAAATGGTTCGTCCGTCAAAAACCTATTACGACAGTTGCTTAAATGGTATTGTACAACAATTAAAAAAGCTTGAACATGATGCTCATATTTTTTTATTACAGGAAGTTGATTTCTACTCAAAACGAAGTTATTACATCAATCAAAAATCATTATTTCAACGTTATTTATCTAAGATGTTGTTTTCCGACTCATTAATCAATTATCAAGTTCCATTTGTGCCTTTTCCGATCTTGTCGCCTATGGGAAAAGTAAAGGCAGGTTTAGTAACTTTGGCAAATAGCGTCCCTTTTTTTCACGCATATATATTTTTTGAAAATACATATACTTGGCCCAAACAAATTTTTTTCCTTGACAGAGGAATGCTTATTCACGCTTTTAAAGTTCAACCTAAAAAATGGCTGTTTATCTTTAATGTTCATTTGTCGGCATTTGATGACGCACATCAAGCAAGAAAAAAAGAGCTTTCAACCATAAGTCAAATTATTGAAAAACTAGCATTTCAGGGACATTATGTTATTGTTGGCGGCGATTGGAATATTAATCCTCCTCATTTCCATCTTTCGGGATTAAAAAATAATAATCCGCTTTTTAGAACTGAACCAAATACCGTCAGTTTCAAATCATTCCAGTATTATTATGATACATTATTCCCAACAAACCGATACGTTAATTCTCCTTACATAGTTGGTAAAACGCCTGTTTCTACATTAGATTATTTTCTAGTATCGTCAAATATTAAAGTATTAGAAATAAAAGTAATTCCACTTCATTTTAAATATTCAGATCATAATCCTGTTCAGGTAACTTGTTTGTTAAAGTAACAATATTACAATTTTTCGAACAGTATTGTACGAATTGTATTGTTGTATATAAGTTTTAATAAGTAATAACCTGATGATATATGGGCAACTGAAACTTGAAAAATATATTGGTTGGGTTCTAAATTTTCATGGCATACAGGTAAAATTTCTGTGCCCGATAAAGTACAAACTGAAATATTTACATTTCCTGCTCTTTTTATTGTTAATGCTACATTGGCATATCCTTTATTTGGATTAGGGTATATTTTAAATTCAGCAATATCGTTTGTTTCTTCGATGCCTGTAGGATTTTGCAAAAATACTGGCTGAGTCCATGCATAGGTTGTGCCCGTTCCAAGAAAACCTTCTTTAATAAGTTCAACCCTGACATAACTATGATTTTGTAAAATAAATGAAGCACTATTGCCATTATTTTCTTGTAAAACAACATGATTAGGACCCCAGAATTTAATTTTTGTTGCATTACTGCTAGAAACAGAGACGGTTTTATAAGTACCATAATCGTTTACCATAAATTCATTGATTATGACTCCTGTAGATGCGTAAAAGCGTCCATTTAACAACGCATCATACACGGCTTCTTTTGTCAAAGTATCGAGCCATATCATATTCCAGCCTTTGTTAAATTCGAGCGATTCTAAAACTGAAGGATGAAAATCGTCGGTAGCGCTTCCCCATACAACTTTACCGGCAGTAAGAACTGCATCCCATATGCTTTTGTCATCGTGTGTTTGAACTCCTTCGGTACCTGTATTCCATATTTCGAGCATATGTGGTCCATTCTGAAAACTGATTATTTCAGGGGCATCAACTTCCCAATCATCGTCAGTAAAGGGACCTGGGCAATAATGATTCAATTGAATTAAGCCTCCCTGCGAAATAACGCTATCTATTGCTTGCTGACAAGTAAATTCTGGTGTGGGTTGAATTTTTCGCTTCAGAAAAAAGCCGTTCATGTGACGCTTAAAAGTAATCTCTTCGCTTGGAATACATAATACACCGGGCACATAAACACTATCGGTTAAAAAATTATGATCGGTAATCATCATAATTTCATATCCAGCCGCTTTGTATTTATTTACAAGTGCTACAGGTGTATAAGAACCATCGCTATTGGTTGAATGGCAATGCATTTGTGCTTTGTAATATCTACCTTGACCGTATATTACATTAGCAACCAGCAATAAATAGATAACATTAATTTTCATGGCTTTTTTGTTTCGATAATCAAAAAAAATAAGCCATGATTACTACATGTTTAGCGAATAATGAATTTATTTTTAATATTTTAAAACAAAACCCTTAGGACAATTAACAAATACTTAACATTCAGAAAATTATCTTAATATAGTGAAAGTTTTAACTTCTTTATTATTTTCATATATTAAATGTAATAAATACACTCCATTAGCGATTTCTGATACAGCAATTTTATTATTAGAAGACGATAATGTTCCTTGCTTTATTAATATTCCTAAAGAATTAAATATAGAGTAATGACATTGGTCTATCTTTTTAGAAAAATCTAACCAAATACAGTCATTTGTAGGATTTGGATACATCTTGACCGAACTATCATCTCGAGTGTTTTCTTTATTATATGTTGTAAACTGCTTAAAATTTGCTTCGTAGCGACAAGTATTATTAATTAAGTAAACCGCAAGCTGGTTTGAATAAACAGGCATATCATTATAATAGAAAGGCGACCAACCAGAACCCACTTCCCAATATTCATATTTTCCTTCAACAGAATTATTATTTACATCGTATATAAAAGATAATTTTGAAATATATTGATCGCCATTATACCAGTTTTCTCTAGTTTCTGATAATAAATTGTTTTGTACATCCAATTCATAACTGTAAATATAAATAGGTACCCATGCATTATTTTGCCAAATTTCAAACGATTCTTGAATCAACTTATCATTATTATTATACATGTAAAAATATTGCTGATAATTTTGCCAAGCATTTTGTTCCCATATCTGTTGTAACTTATGTATAGGTTTATTGTTGCTATTGTAGGTTATGATAAGCTTGTTTGTTGGTTCCCATTGATTATTATACCAATTTTCATATCGCTCAAGAGTGGTAAAACCAAATGAATTATATTCATAATATAAACGATTACTGTTTTGCCACGAAGAAGCTACCCACTGCTGATATATTTTGTATTCCAGAGAATCGTTGCCATTATAAGAATATAGCATTCTATCATAAATATCCCAATCGTTTAAACTTTGATTCCAAAATAAATTTTTTTCCTCTTGCTTTTTACCTGATAAAGTGTATGTATATTCTGTTTTCTGTAAATTCATCCAGTTTCCCGAAATCCATTTCGATATTAGCAATTCTTTCATCAATTGATTTGTATAGTAGGAATACACGTATAACATATTGTTAATCCAATCGGTGCCACCATCAATTAATTGCAGTTCTGTTAGAAGATTGCCATTTGCATCGTATGTATATTCGTATTTAATTTCTTTTTTCCAATGGTCAATATCCCATGTTTCATACGAATAATAGAGCAAATTATTGTTATAGTCGAAAGAATATAATCGTCGGGTATAGTTTGTCCAAGCATTATTCAAATACAATTCTACAATGTACGAAATTAAGTTGTTATTGGAATCGTACTGATACGACTCTCTAAAATTTCCGGTCCATGCGTTGTTTTCCCAATGTTCATTTATTCTACTGACTAGTAAATTTGAACTATTATAACTACATATGACTCTTTCATAATTTTCCCATTGATTGGCATTGTGTATTTGGGTTAATTCTATCAATTTATTTCCCATATTATCATATTCCATAATGATTCTTTTATCCAACTCGTTATTTACATTGTACAATTTAATAGTGTCGGGCAAATAATAAAAAGACTTATATTCTTTACTTTTGGGATACAATTTAGAATACTCTATTAAATTGTTTCTCAATGATAATGATTGTGCTATTAAGCAATATACACCAAAAGAGAAGTTTAAAAAAAGAACAATAGCTTTCATAATTTTTTTTAGCAAAAGAAGAAGAAATTTTTAAAACAACAAAAATTATGACAATATTATTTTATCTTTGTATAGCAAAATCATAATTTATATTTATGAAAACATTCTTATTTGCGCTTTGCTTTCTATGCATGGCAAAAAGTATAATTTCACAAAATGTGTGGTATAAAACATACGATTTTAACGGAAATACCGATTTATGTTTTAAAGCTATTGAAACATCATTACAGAATTATATTCTATGCGGTGCAACTACAATTCCCTCCATTTTTTCTTACGGTTTTGATGGTATCATCTTATCAATAAATCAACAAGGCGATACCGTATGGACAAAAAAACTTGGTAGCATGGATATAGGTGCACAAAGCGACTTTTTATTTGATGTTATTGAAAACAATAATCATGAATTAGTATTGGCAGGAATAAGAAAGCAAGGTACTCAAAAGCAACAATTATGGATTGTAAAAATACAATTAAATAATAATGGAACTCAAATATTAAACGTAGTTGAAAAACAATTTGGAATTTTAAATAAAGACGATGGTGCTGCAAAAATTATTCAAAATTCTGATGGTAGTTATATGGTAATAGGCTTTACAGAAAGCTATGGAACACAATCTGGCGGAAAAGATGCATGGCTACTTAAACTCAATCAAAATTTAGATACCATCTGGACAACAACATTCGACTTCGGATACGAAGACGAAGGAGCATGCATTATTCCATTTAACACAAATCATTACTTAATAGCTATAAACAGTAATACAGGACAAATTACACCTTTTCCAGGCTATACTTTTTACACATCTTTTGCTAAATTGTTGCTCGTTGACAATTTAGGAAATGTAATAAAAACATTAACATTTAATACCGATACCATCAACAAAATAAGTAATATTATTAAAACCAGCGACGGTGGAGCTATATTAGTTGGGTCAACGAGCATGTACGACAATGGAAGCCTTGGAGGGCGTGATATTTTTATTGTTAAATTAAATCAACAGGTCGATATTGAATGGATTAAAACTTATGGAAACTTCGGAAAGTATGATGGAGGAATTGATATTAAACAAGCCGCTGATAATACTTTTTATTTAGCTTCATATTCGCAAAGCCAATATACTCAATATGTTGATAATTGGTGGTTATTGCGTCTCAATTCAAACGGTGATACCCTGTACACAAAATGGCTTAACATCTTACCCGACAATGATGACCCATCCTGTTTGCTTTTTACTTCTGATGGTGGTATATTAATTTCGGGATGGATTAACGCCAATTCTAATCCATTTCAAGGTCTGAATATGGGTAATTCGGATATTTGTTTGATAAAAACCGATACTACATTTAACTACACCAACATAAAAGAAAGCAACTATAGTACGAAGCTAATTAACATTTATCCTAACCCCGCTGTAAATAGAATTTTTATCGATGTTCAACTACCTTTAAATAATCTTGCATTGTCCATATCTGATGCAACTGGAAAATCCATTTTTACAGTAAATCAACTTTCAGAAAAACACATTATAATTGATAGAAAAATTATACCCAATGAAGGAATATATTTTATTCATTTACAGAAAAATAAAGCAATTATAGCGTCAGAAAAAATAATTATTTCAGATTAGATTACAATTGCTCATAAACATTTTTTATTAAAGATGCTAATATTTTCTTTGCATCAAAAAATCAATATTTATGAAAAAAAGTTATGCTACTTATGTTTTTGCTGTATTTTTTAGTCATGCCATCGCTCAAACCGATACAATTCAACTCAGTGAAATAGAGGTCAACGCCAACCGCATTCATAGTAAATATAAAGATCAACTCCGTGTCGTGCAAATTATTGATAAATATGAAATAATGCAACTTCCTTCACTTTCAATCTCGGAAATTCTTGATTATGCAGGCAATGTTGATGTGCGTCAAAGAGGAATACACAATGTACAATCTGACATAAGCATTAGAGGTGGTAATTACGAACAAACGCTCATAATGGTAAATGGAATCCCTGTCAATGACCCACAAACAGGGCATCATAGCATGAATATTCCCATTAGTACCGAACTCATAGATAGAATCGAAATACTATCCGGAGGGGATGCTCGCCAATATGGGAGCAATGCCTTTGCAGGAGTAATTAATATAGTAACCAAACAATCCGAAGATAAATCATTATCACTTAAGCTTTATGGCGGAGATTTTCAATATTTCGGTGGCAATATTCATGGCAATGTTAAATTCTTAAACACTATGCAACAATTTTCTGTATCGCATAACCAAAGCAGCGGACATCGCCCAAATACCGATTTTTCTCACACTCAAATATCATGGCAAACCTTCCTGAAACAAAAAAACAGTAACACTCAAGCATTTATCGCTGTCGAAAATAAAGCCTTTGGAGCACAGGCATTTTACACACCCAAATATCCAAATCAATTCGAAAACACAAAATGTTTATTATCAGCTGCAACCCACAAAATGTATTTTAAAAATTCAAACTGGACTACTCAGGCCTATTATCGTCAACATCACGATAGGTTCGAACTATTCAGACAAAGTATGACTTCAATTCAAGTACCCTCATGGTATAAAAACCATAACTATCACATGACACAAGTAATTGGCGGTCAAACCAATATTGCTTTATTTTCTAATTTAGGAAAAACTACTATCGGAGCAGACATTCGTTACGAACACATATACAGCAATGTTTTAGGTACTCCTATGAACGACACTATAGTTGCACCATTTGAAACAAACGGTTTTTTTACAAAAGAAGCATCTAAAAAAGCGTCATCTATTTTTATAGATCATAGTTTGCAACATAAACAATGGCAGTGGTCGGCAGGATTCATGGCTACTTACATCAATTTTCAGAACTTGTTTTTTTACCCTGGTACCGAAATAGGATATAATCTCAATGAACACATAAAAGTTTTTGCTTCAGCCAATCGCTCATTAAGATTACCAACATATACCGAGCTATATTACAAAGACCCCATTCACGAAGGTAACCATCAACTAAAACCCGAGCAAGCCAATCAATTCGAAAGCGGCTTTAAATTTCAACATCAACAATGGCAAGCCCAACTGGCAACATATTATAGGCAAGGCTTTAATATTATTGATTGGGTTAGAATTAACGAAACTGATAAATGGAGAAGTCAAAACATATCTGAAGTCAATATTATTGGTACAGAAGCAACGATTATTTTTACACCAACTAATGACAATTTCAAGTATTTTCAGAAAATAAAAATAAACTATTCGTATAACCATATTACTAAACAAACTGGACAATACTTTTCAAAATATGCTTTAGATATCTTACGCCATAAATTCAGCTTTACAAGCATACATAATCTTTATAAAAATTTATTTTTTTCGTGGACATTGCTTTATCATGAACGCTCAGGAACATATACCGAATTTCCTACAGGCAAAGAAAAAAATTACACACCATACCTAACTATTGATGCCCAAATCCAATACAAGTACAAAACAATAATGTTATTTATACAAGGCAATAATTTATTTGATACGTACTATTACGACATTGCTAACATTCCCATGCCCGGACGATGGGTAAAAGGCGGTATATACTACGAATGGAAATAACTTTATTTAGAATAAAAATAAACTATTTTTTTTAAATAACAAAATTTCACCTGACAAAAATCATATTCGACCCTATAGCTCTACCTTACTTTTATCATAATCAATTTTTTAATTGATTTTCATCAAAATAGAATTTAATATCAACAACATTAAATTAAGGAGGTAAAAAAAATGACAGACGTACAAGCAATTCTTGAAAAGGTAACAACCAAGTATGGCAAACAACGCTCAGCTTTAATGCCTGCGTTGCAAGCAATTGTAAAAGAAAAAAACTATTTGTCCGATGAAGACATCGTTGCCGTTGCTAAAACATTCGACCTTTCAACAGCCGAAGTATATGGCACAGCTACGTTTTACACATTCTTAGATACTGTACCACGTGGCAAATATGTAATACGTGTGTGCAAAACTATATCTTGCCACATGTCGGGCAAAGACGAAATTATTGAAGCATTGCAAAACACATTAAAAATTAAAGTAGGCGAAACCACTGTAGATAAAAAATTTAGCCTGCTCACCGCCAATTGCATGGGCTGGTGCCACAAAGGGCCCGTTATGCTGGTAAATGATGATGTTTATCCAGAACTTACACCACAAAAAGCAATTGAAATTATACAATCGTATCAACAAAAGTAATGTTTAACAATTAAAACAAAATATGCAATGGAAAATAAGTTAAAGAAAGTTGATTTAATTTTTTGCAAAACCTGTCAGGACGATATAGAAGTTGTTAGAAAAGCATTACAACGCAATCCTGACGAGATCATTAACGAAATCATTGATTCAGGACTGAAAGGAAGAGGTGGAGCCGGTTTTCCTACAGGATTAAAATGGAAGTTTGCCAGAGCTCAACAATCAGATATAAAATATGTTGTTTGCAATGCCGACGAGGGCGAACCCGGCACATTCAAAGACAGAGAAATTCTCGACGTAGTTCTTACAACAGTATTAGCCGGAATGGCAATCTTTGCTTACTGTATCGGTGCAAAAGAAGGTTATATTTATCTTAGAGCCGAATACAATTTTATGCTCAATAAACTCAATGCAACTGTTGAAGAATTTAACAAAAAATTAAAAGATCTTGGATTATCGTTTGAAATACAAATACGTTCGGGTGCAGGAGCATATGTATGCGGCGAAGAAAGTGCCCTTTTTGAAAGCATTGAAGGGAAACGCGGCGAACCTCGCAATAAACCCCCCTTCCCAACAGTAGTAGGATTATTTGGAAAACCAACAGTAATAAATAACGTAGAAACATTCGTTTACACTGCCATGATCAATCACTTGGGAGCTGCACGTTTTAAAGAATTAGGTACTCAGGATTCTCGCGGTTCGAAAGTTTTCTCTATATCGGGCGACACTCCCAAAGCTGGTATTTACGAACTAGAACTCGGGATGACTGTAGAAGATTTCGTTAAAGAATTTGGCGATGGCGATACAAAAGCTGTACAAGTAGGCGGTGCATCGGGACATTGCGTGCCTCGTAAAAAATTTGAAAATACTATTATAGGATTTGAAGGAATACCTACTGGTGGTTCTATGATGCTTTTCAACAGCAGCCGCTCCATGTACAATGTCTTAAAAGATTATCTCGAATTCTTTACCGAAGAATCGTGCGGACAATGTACACCTTGTCGTGTTGGCTGTCAACAACTACTTAAAGGCATTGAAGCTGTTAAACGCGGCGAACGTCCTGCCTCCTACCTCGAAGAACTTAAAAAATTAGCTCAAAGCATGCGAATTGCTGCAAAATGCGGTTTAGGACAGTCTGTTGCCAATCCATTTATATCAATTGTTGATAATTTTAAAGAAGAAATTATTTACTAATTTTAAATAAAGAGGAGAAATAAACATGAGTAACTACATGGTTAACTTAAAAATAAATAACATACCAGTTTCAGTTCCTGAAGGAACAACTATTCTGGATGCAGCAAAAAAATTAAACTTCCGCATCCCAACATTATGTTATCACGAAGATTTAAGTGTTGCCGGCAATTGCAGAGTGTGCGTTGTAGAACAAGTTGGGGCACGATTATTACAAGCTGCATGTGCTGTGCCTGTATCCGAAGGCATGGAAATATTAACCAATAGTACAAAAGTACGTCAAGCACGCAAACATATTATTGAATTACTTTTATCGGAACATCGTGCCGATTGTACAGAATGTTACAAAAATGGTAATTGTGAGCTTCAGGATTTAGCTCATGAATATGGCGTTAATCAACACTTATTCATAGATTTGGCTCGTAAGAGAAATTACACCATCGATCGCAGTTCGCCTTCCATTATTAAAGACGACAGCCGTTGCATTCGTTGTCAACGCTGCGTACGCACATGCGACGAACTTCAAGGAGTTTCGGCTCTTGCAGTTGCATACAAAGGCGACCATCAAAAAATTTCTACATTCTTCGAACATCCTATGTTTGAAGTTGTTTGTACCAACTGCGGTCAATGTATCAATCGTTGCCCAACCGGTGCATTAATCGAAAAAACATATATTGAAGAAGTATGGGATGCCCTAAACGATCCTAATAAACATGTCGTTGTACAAACTGCTCCTGCTGTTCGTATTGGTTTGGGCGAAGTACTTGGATACGACCCAGGTGAAAGAGTTACTGGAAAAATGGTTACAGCACTTAAATTATTAGGCTTCGACTCTGTACTCGATACCGACTTTACAGCCGACTTAACTATTATGGAAGAAGGCACGGAATTGTTAACCCGTCTAAAGAAAGCCTTAGTAGATAAAGAACCTGTTGCATTACCTATGATGACATCATGTTCGCCCGGATGGATTAAATTCCAAGAACATCTTTTCCCAAATTTACTTGATAATCTTTCAACATGTAAATCGCCACAACAAATGTTTGGCGCATTAGCCAAAACATATTATGCACAAAAACGTGGAATTGACCCGAAAAACATTGTTTCTGTGTCTATCATGCCTTGCACTGCCAAGAAATTTGAAGCCAATCGTCCCGAAATGAGGGCTAGTGGATACCAAGATGTTGATTATGTACTTACTACCCGCGAATTAGGCTTAATGATTAAACAAGCAGGAATAGATTTCATGAAACTACCCGACAGTCCTTACGACAGTATTATGGGCGAATCGACCGGAGCCGGTGTAATTTTTGGTGCTACTGGTGGTGTAATGGAAGCTGCATTACGCACTGCATACGAAATCGTAACAGGACGCGAAGTTCCATTCCGTAACTTAAATATTACTCCTGTTCGTGGCTTTGAAGGTATTCGTGAGGCTACAGTAAAAATTGAAGGATGCCTACCCGAATGGAGTTTCTTAGAAGGTGTTGAATTAAAAGTTGCTGTTGCACATGGATTAGCAAACGCTAAAAAGTTAATGCAAGCAGTAAGCGATGGTACCGTATCGTATCACTTTATTGAAGTTATGGCTTGCCCAGGTGGTTGCTTAGGCGGCGGCGGACAACCTATACCTACCAATCTCGAAATTCGTAGCAAACGTGCCGAAGCTATTTATGCTGAAGATGAATCGATGCCATTGCGTAAGTCGCACGAAAATCCCGAAGTACACATGATTTATCAAGAATTCTTAGGCAAACCACTTAGCCACAAATCGCACGATTTATTGCATACACATTACAAAGCCAGAAAACGCTACTAATGTTCACAAGCTATTATAAAAAAGCTGCTTCACAAAGAGGCAGCTTTTTTTATATCGTATAACCATGCTTTTTGTTTAGCAACAACGTGTACTGTTCCCCGAAAATTAGTTAGTTGAGATAGCCATAAATTGATTTTATTGCTCGAACAAGAACTATCAAAAACTATAACATTTGCATCAACATGCCTCAATAACTCTCTAAAATTAACTTTAGCTTTATTTTGCACTATAATAACATCAACGTTAATTTTTTTATTTAACTTTTCATTAGTTTTAAACCATGTTTTATCTTTCAACAAAAGAATACGAAAATTATTAAAAACAATAACATCTCTATAATACCACACTTTAGAATTATCTAAGGTAAGAAAATTTGTAAATAAATACTGAGTTGACAAATGATTAAAAGTCAATGTTTTTTCTTTTTCCAGCCCCAGTTGCACCCAATTTGATTTTGCCGATTTTACAACTTTTTCTTTAAAAACTGAGTCAATAAAAATAATGTTGTCTTTGCCATCAATTAAATTCAACGTGGAAATGCCGGGAATATTATACACTATAACTTTTTGTTGATTGTGGATAGAAAACTCCCTAAAAATTAAACTCAAAGAACTAATAAAAAGAATAATTAGCGATAATTGTAACCATATTATCTTTTTAGAGGTAAAGAAATATGATAATGATAAAATAAAAGCATAACTCAAAATAAGCAATAAAAAACTCATGAAAATAGGTTGAATTACAGAATATGGCAATTGCTCAATGAAAATTGTAAAATCATTCATAAATGTTACTAATTCTTGTAATGGAAAGGCTATGTATTGAGCTACTATAGGCAACCATGAAAATGTAAACAATAACAATGCATTATAAATAACCAGCGAAACTAATGGCACTAAAACAATTCCTGACAACAAAAAGTAAACCGGAAACTGATGAAAATAATACAATGATAAGGGCGTTGTAACAAGTTGAGCCGCTAAGGTTACGCAAATAAGCGACCATACATTGTCTAACATTTTATTTTTCACATATAGTAAGTTTTTAAATTTTGGTTGAAAATACACAATCCCCAAAACAGCCATGTACGATAACTGAAACCCTATTTCAAACAACTGAAATGGATTAAACATTAGCAAAAACAAAGCCGATGCCGAAATAGTGTTGTAAATATTTGTCTTACGTTTTATGCTTCTGGCAATTGCTACAAAACTAAACATTGTTGTTGCCCTCAGTACTGAAGGCGACAATCCTGTTACTAATGCATAAAACCACAAAAATAAAAGCACTACAATTAAGTGAATCCAAAATAAATATTTATTTCTTTTTAAGAAAGATAGCATAAAACTAATAACTAAATATACAACACCTACATGCAAACCACTGACAGCTAAAATATGAGTAGCCCCTGCCGAAGCATACGCTTGTTGTATTTCGGCATCAATGTCGTTTTTATAACCCAGCACTATTGCCGAAGTAATTGCAAAAACATCATCCGATAAATTCATTTTTCGTAATAACCCTAAAAAATAATTTCTGCATTTCTCAGCAAAAATTAGTACCGACAATTGCTTAGATTTATTAATTACAAGCCAATCTTTCGCTTTTATTTTTCCCGTAGTATTGATTAAATGATACAACAAATAATTCTTATAATCAAATTCATTCGGATTACCAAAATTTTCGGGAATATTTAATTTTGCGTTAAATAAAATTTCGTCTCCTGCTTGCAGCAACATTGAACGAGAATCCTTTTCAAGATAAACTAAGCTATTTCCATCGGTTTTTTCCCATTGATTTTTAATTTTTATAGCATCAATATTGATTATGGCTTTTACAAATTTTTCCTTTATTTCCGGTTGTTTTGCAACAACCCCAATAATAGTTGCATTTTCTTTCGTATATTTTTTTTCTTTATACGCTGCATAATTTATCGAAGATAATGTAAAACCATATACTACAAAAAATAAACTTAATATAATACCCCACAACCATTCTATAAAACGAGAATACTTTTTATACAATACATGTGTCAATAATAATGCACAAAACAATAAAATACACAATATTGCCCAATGAATATGAAAAGGTACAGGAAAAATGCGAAATATAAAAATACCTATAACAAATGGAATTAAAAGCTTTACAAAAGGCTTATCGGAAAAATAATGATATATCATTTTATGGAGCTATACGTCGAAGTCCTGTTCGTTCAATGTTGCTTTTATTTAAGCTGCGATCGTACATATAAAACATACATTCGCAACTATCAAAAGCTAATGGGACATTAAAATCAAGATTAACTTTTAAAGTACATTGTAAAACTTTATTAATCCCTTGGGGTTCAATATACTTAGTCCTAAAATAAAATGGTGTAGTCAATTGAATGGGAACTAATTGTCCATTTACCCTTTTATATAAATCAATAAACAAATTATAATAATATGCCGAACCTCGATTGTATGGGGGGAACGTGTCATCATCTTTCAATCCAATATCACCGTTCCCATCAACAAGCGAAAAAATCAATGTTGCACGTCTTATAGGATTACCAAGCAAATCAACTGTATCTTTTATAGGTAAATCTATAAACTTAATTTCCGGAACTTTGGAAACTTTTTCTGGTTTTTTACATTGAACTAAGATAAGTAGTAAAACAACAATGTAAATATAATGCCGCATTAAATTTAGCTTTATGCAAATTTACAATAAAAATTCCATTTGCGAGCAGATTATTTTCGAAATAAACACTTATACACCAATATGTACCCTCTACTATAACGTACTTTTAACCCCCTTATAATTCTTGCGTTAATTTATTCTAAAAAATTGTTTGTTTCGTGGCTTTATATACCTTTGTAGTGTCAAATAGCGGTTTGTATGAAAGCAATTATATTTGTTTATGGGTGTCTGATATGTACTATTTTCCTTTCGTGCTCAAACCGAGATTTTATCACCGATGATAGTGGATTAATGTATAAATTCGTTGTAGAAAACAAAAACGAACGCCAACCACAACCGGGCGAAATAATGGAAGTTGCAATGTACTATACCAATGAAAAAGATAGTATTTTGTACGATACTCGAGAATTTGGTAAAACCTTCAGAATGAAAGTAAAAAACCCAACACTTAACGGAGGAACTATTGACGACGGTATATTACTTATGCACAAAGGCGATAGTGCTATTTTTAAAGTTGATGCTATAAGATTTTTTACAGAAACCAAACAAGAAGAAGTTCCATCCTTCATAAAACCGGGCGAAAAATTAACTTTTTATATAAAAATCTACAACATATACACTGTGCAGGAATATATGGAAATGAAAAGAAAACAATCGTTCCAAAATGAAGAAGAAGAAATGCAAGCATTACAATCATATTTAAAACTTGCAAACATAACTATCAAACCACTACCATCGGGCTTATATTATATCGAAAAAGTTAAAGGTAAAGGCAAAGCTCCATCAGAAAATTCATGGGTAAGCATACACTATCTAGGTACTTTTATTAACGGCGAGCCTTTCGACAATACATACGAACGAAATCAGCCGTTTGAGTTTCAGATAGGACAAAATCAGGTAATTCCCGGACTCGAAGAAGGTATTAAGCTGATGAAAGAAGGTGGCGAAGCTATTTTAATAATTCCATCAAAATTGGCATATGGCGATCAACAATATAAAATGATACCACCGTTTTCAACTTTAATATTTGAAGTACAATTAATAAAAGTTAAATAACATGAAACACATTTTTTTTACTGTAGTTTATTTGCTAATTGTTAATATTCAAATGTATAGTCAAATGGATAAATTGCAACAAACACCATCAGGATTGATGTATTCGATCTTAAAAAAAGGCAACGGAAATAAGCCCGAACCAGGCGACAAAGTCTTTGTTCATTATGTAGGAAAACTCATGAACGATACCGTTTTTGACAGTTCCTATAAAAGAGGCGAACCTTTTGCATTCAATTTAGGCGAAGGCAGAGTTATTAAAGGTTGGGACGAAGGTATTGCCCTGCTCAATGAAGGCGATTCGGCTTTATTGATTATCCCCCCCGACTTAGCTTACGGCAACAGAGCAATTGGTAATATCCCAGCAAATTCAACTCTCAAATTCATAGTAACGCTTGAAAAAATAGAAAAAGCCCCAAAAATAGAACCTTACGATATTAAAAATAAAGAAATCGAAACATTAGAAAGTGGACTTAAAATTATTAGGGTAAACAAACCCAATAAAAATGCCGAGAAACCTTCGTCAGGCGACATCGTAGAAGTCCATTATACAGGCTATTTCGAAGATGGCAAAATATTTGATTCGTCTGTTCGTCGAGGACAACCCATTAGTTTTACTTTAGGCAAAGGTCAGGTTATAAAAGGCTGGGACGAAGGTATTAGCAAGCTTGCTGTTGGCGAAAAAGCTCGTTTAATTATTCCGTATAACTTAGCTTATGGCGAAAATGGTCGTCCACCGGTTATACCGCCTAAAGCAGATTTAACGTTCGATGTTGAACTCATTAATATACATAAGCAAGTTACTCCTACACCATTCGACACAAAAGGAAAAGACACTATTAAAACAGCTAGTGGTTTACAATATATTATTGTGCAAAAAGCAAAAAATAATGCTCCCAAAGCAGAACCCGGAAAAATGGTAAAAGTACATTATACTGGTTACTTTAAAGATGGAAAAATATTTGATTCTTCTGTACAACGTGGTCAGCCATTTTCGTTTAAATTGGGTTCGGGCATGGTAATCAAAGGTTGGGACGAGGGTGTTGCTTTAATGAAAGTGGGCGAAAAATTTCGTTTTATTGTTCCTTATCAGCTTGCATACGGCGAAAATGGTTATCCGGGGGCAATCCCACCAAAAACCGATTTAATTTTCGACGTTGAACTGCTCGAAGTTAATTAAAACCGAACACCCATTACACAAACATCGTCAATTTGCTCGTAGCCATTTTTCCATTGTTCGAAAAATAAATCTAGTTCTTTTTCTTGTTCGGATAATGGTTTTGTGTAATTATTTAACAGTATTTGTTTAAATGCTTTGTATTTTAATTTCTTGCCTTGTTGCCCACCAAACTGATCGGCATAACCATCGGAGAAAATGTAAATAGTATCATGTTCTTTTAAAGTTATTTCGTGCATGACAAAATCCATTTGTTTAACAAATTCGCCAATAGGTTGTGGTGTGGCTTTAATTTCATAAAGAATAAGGTCGTTATATTCAATATAATTGTCATTATTTTCTAATAAACCCATCGATTTTTTTCGCACCAAATACAGTGGATTATTGGCTCCGGCAAAACGAAGAATTTTATTTTCTTTATCGTATGAGCACAACGCTATGTCCATCCCGTCACGAATTTCCTTCTCTGCGGTATGTAAAGCATTTTTAACAGTATCGTTTAACAAATCGAGTATTAAACCGGGATTGTTTTTTGTAAAGTCGTTGACTACCTGATTCAATCCATTATAGCCCACAATACTCATAAATGCTCCGGGCACACCATGACCAGTGCAATCTACAACGGCAAAAAGAATCATTTTATCTAATGCTTTAAACCAATAAAAATCGCCCGAAACTATGTCTTTTGGTTTATACAATACAAAAGAATCTGAAAGATAATTGTCTAACAAAGCTTTTGAAGGTAAAATAGCCTTCTGAATGCGTTGAGCGTAAGTTATACTAGATAGTATATCCTTGTTTTTTTCTTCGATAATATTTTTTTGCTTGGTGATTTCTTCGTTTTGAGCTGCTAATAGTTCATTTGCACGTTTTCGTTGACGGTTGCTTCGCAAAACAACAACCACTAAACTTATAGTTAGAATAATTACAATTATAGCGCCATATAAGTATGTAGTTTGTTGTTTTATTTTTAGCTCATTCTCTTTAAGCTTACTATTTGCCAATTGAATTTGTTGTTCGCGTTTTTCGGCTTGATATTGTTCTTGTAACTGATTTATATATCGAGTATTTTCAATTTTATAAATAGAATCTCTAAATCGGATATACCACGTATAATGAAAATACGCATCTTTGTAATTACCTAGATTATCGTAAATTTCAGAAAGAATTTTATTGCTTTGAATTTGTCCTTCCGAATTAACAAGTTCATTTGCAATATTATTAGCTTTTATGGCAAAACTTATAGCCTTTTGATATTGTTTTCTGTTTTGATATAGTACGGCAAGTGAATTATAGATGCTTATAAGCCCTGCTTTGTCATTTAGTTTTTCTTTTAGTTTTAATGCTTTTAAATAATATTTCTCGGCATTTATAGAATCTTGTTTTTTACTTAATACGTTAGCTATATTCAAATATACCGATGATATGCCTTGCTGATTGGATTTTTTTTCCAGTAATTGTAACGATTGATTGTAAAAATACAACGCCGAATCGTACATGGCCTTTTTAAAATATAGCATTCCGAGGTTATTGTTTACGGTAGCCATGCCTATTTCGCTATTCATTTCCTGTACGAGTGACAGCGATTGATAGAAATATTTTAATGCCATGGGATAATTCTCAGTATGATAGTACATTAACCCTAAACTATTCAAACTGGAGGCTATACCTTTTTTATCTTTAAGTTTTTCGCGTAATTTCATACTTTCAAGATAATAAGTAATAGCCTTTTCGTAGTTCGACATTTTTTCGCTTATTCGCCCAAGGTTATTCTTCAAATTGGCTATTAATCGCAAACTATCCCATTTCAAGTAAACATCTAATGCTTGCTGATAGTAATTTTTAGCATTTGAAAATTCGCCCCACTGTTCATTTTTTTCAGCTAATAATATCGAAAAACGTGCAATAAAAGATTCATTCTTTTGAAACTGACTTAATGTTAACGCATCTTTGGCTGTTTTTTCGTACAACTCGGGATTTGATTCTAAAGAAGGCAATAATTTTAAATATGCACTTAATGAGAGCGTATCGTACCGATGCTTTTTTATTATTTGCATTAAGCTGTCGGTGCTAACAGCCAATGTAGATAATGAAACTGTACAGTACAGCGTAAATATGAAGAAAGCTAATTTTTTCATTGTCTTTCAAAAATACAACAGACATGGCAAAATAAATAAAATCAATATGACGAATTTATTAACAAAGTGTTACAAAGTTTCAACACATTTTCTCACACTAAAATGAATTTTTTTCTTAATTCTTTCATTATACAAAAATAATATTAAAAAATATGGCACCAAAGAACAAAGACCCAATATTCCTGCAAGTAGTTCATTTTGAAAATATTGTTGAGCTAAAACAATTACCACAACCAGCACAATCAATGGTAATACATAACTTAAAATTACTGCATAACTACCCGTTTGAATGGGCATTCGTACGATTACCTTTGTTCCTACAGGAAAATCGCTAGCTTTTACATCAACTTCTACCTCTTTTTCTTTAATTTCACTCATAGTACAAGCAACTTTGCTATGGCATTGTGCACATGCCGATACGGATGTTATGCCGACAAGAATTTTATTATCTCCTAGCCATGCTTTTACAATTCCCGGATGTTCGATATATTTACTCATTTGAAATCATCAACTAGTTTCTTATTTAAAAATTGTATTATTTCCATCGAGAGGTTTCTATAATAACGCCGTTCTTTAAACCCTAATACACTTTGACAACCCAATATAGCATTTGTCAACAGTATTTCTTGGGCTGATAACAATAATTCGGCAGTTATGTTTTTTTGTTGTATTGAAACATTTAATTCGCTTGGTAAAAATTGCAATAAAAATTTTCGCATTACACCATCTACTGGACCATCGGATAATGGAGGTGTGTATAGTACATTATTTATCAATACAAATAAATTTGACGATGTTGCCTCAACAATATTATTTGATGAGTTAGTAAGCAATGCGTCGTGATAGCCATGTAATTTAGCCCATTGAGACGCCAGAATATAAAAAGTTGCATGATTATTCTTAATTGAATATACTTGCGAAATAGGCTTCTGTTGCTCATGAAAAATATCAACAAGCAGACCCTTAGTTGCTACAAAATTTGTTTCTTCAAGCGGAATCGTTTCTATGTACCAATCGGGATCATTACTATCGGAAGCATACATACCCTGCCCTGATCGATAAATCGTAAGCCTTACTCGACAACTGCCAAATGTTTTGTTCGATTTAATCAAACGTTGAATATCATTCAATAACTCGTCTTTATTAGGAAAATTATTCTTATTAATTTTTAATATATTGAAAGCATTTTGAATTCGTTGATAATGAAATTCATAGAGAGGAACATAAATAGCAAACGATCGCATTGTCTCGAAAAAACCATCGGCAAAACGAACATGACGATGATATAACGGAAACGAAATTTCGGTATGTCGTTTTAATTTACCATTGTGTATAATAAAAGTGCAAATTTTACTCATAAATAATTTTGTTTACCGCAGAAAGTAACAAATTCGAATTGGGCTCTACTAATATTCCTCGTATTCCGCATAACTTTGCAGCTTCAATATCTCGCATCTGGTCTCCAATCATCCAGGAATGTTGCACATCAATATTGAATCTGGCTATAGCCTTTTCGAAAAGCAATGACTGAGGCTTACGACATAAACAATTTGTTGTTTCGGGATGATGTACACAGTAATAATATTCTAATATACTTATTCCATGATCGAATAAATATTCACTTAATCTATTATGCAACACTTCTACATCCCATATCGAATAAATGTTCTTAAATACTCCACTCTGGTTGCTTATTATTATAAACTCATAGCCATGTTGCGCAAGTTTTTTTAATCCCTCTATTACACCCTCATTAAATCTAAATTTCTCCCATTGATAAATATAATAATCTTCGTTATTATTAATAACGCCATCCCTATCAAAAAAAACTACTTTACGCATTATTGAGCTTTTATTAACTCAACAAATATAGTCAACAATTCTGGTTTAATAAATAAAGGTAAAACAAAGCCTATTACCGATCCCCAAAAATGTACATCATGAGCTATTCTGTCAACATTCTTCTTTGCCATATAGGCAGAATAAATCAAATAAAGCGGACCGAAGATATATGCAGGAATTCCTATGGGAATAAACATGATGTAAATTTTATTAGTTGGATCGAACAATATGGAAGTGAATAAAATAGAAGCTACTGCTCCCGATGCTCCTACAGCTACATACGATGTATTGTTTCTGTGTTTAACATAAGTTGGTATTGAAGCTAAAATGCCAGCAAAAATAAATTCGATAACATAAAACATTTTACCCCATTTCCCAAAATAATAACCGTAACTATCTTCGACATGCATTCCAAAAAAATATAAGGTAAGCATATTAAAAATAAGATGCTCCCATGAAGCATGAATAAAAATGTGAGTTACAAAACGATAATATTGCTTAAAGCGAAATATATCGTACGGACTAAACCAACCTTTAATGTAAAAATCCCTATTGTTGAATGCCAATATACTCGACAAAACAATAGAAACAATAATTAATACCGTAAACATCAATAAACTACAACTTTTGTTGTTTTATTTCCTTTAGGCGTAGAAACCGATAATAAGTATATACCTTTTGCTAATGATAAAGGCACTTTAAATTCTTGATAGCCTTGCAACAATCTTCCTGAAAAGATGGTAGTAACTGGTTGCCCTAAATAAGTATATAACTGAATGGTTGCATTCATCTCTGTAGTAGTAAATAAATCAATATTCAGTAGATTTTCGCTATAATATGGTTTTATGCTAAAATTATCATCATTCAATGCCATCACACCAGTAGGGTTATATACATAAAACTTCCAATATGCTGCAGGTGCAGGCAAGGGTCTTACCTGAACTTTGCCACTATTGGCTTTAGCCCAAATATAGTAATATAAAGTAGTATTATTAGATTGTACAGGAATGTATCCTGTCCATGTATGATTCGCTGTATTAGTTAACGTCATAGGCACATAGACATAAGGTTGAGTTGTATCGGTACGATAGTATATTCTTGCTTCCTGAATTCCTGTTTTGTGCTTTATCATAGCATTCACCTGATAAGGTGTCCAAATGTTATCAGTATTGGGCAAAGGTTGATGGGATATTAACAGTGGATTAAAAGCAGCGATTTCGTGTGTAGTACAATGAATAGCGCCGCTTTGAGAAATAATACTATTTGCATTAATACCAACAATTCTATATCCTGGCATTGCTTCGCGATATATGCGAAGTGCAGTTGTATCGTATTGTTCATAATATGTTGGTACCAAAACTGTTTTGTTGAGAATTAGCGAATTGGTATAAGTTCTGTAATAAGCACCCTGACTGGGCCATGTGCCGCTGGTGCTGGGAGGCATAGGAATACGAACTACCTTATAAGGTGTACCAAATACTGAATTAAAATTGCTTAATACATAATTGAGATTGGCTTCTATTTGCGGACCATCGGACACACCTTGAGGGTATTGCCCGACTAATAAGGTTTCCTCATTCAATAGCTTCATGTGCATATCTATATGATGAATCCCATCGTAGGGTAAATTATCCATCTTAATATATCGATGTATCCCCATGAAATTTTGCATTATCGTATTTATCTGTTGTTCGTTTTTGGGTGTTTGATTGTATTGTGTAACTGTTGCATTTTCTTCAAGGATCAATTTGCTGGAAAACCCTGTACCAAATCCATCGCTCATAAAGTTTCCTCCCGTAGCAACCAAATCGGTTGGAGGTTGTGTACATTGATACAATGGTACGTTAAGCAAATTCGCAATATATTGCGGCGAAGCATCATCTTGCGGACGAGGCCTATTATATACCCAATCGACAAATAATAGTGAATCAACATCATTTGTATAAACATTATTAGGTCCATAATCCCTTATCCATACACTGTTTAAATTTGCAATAATGAATCGAATATTGGAAGTTGGAATTCCATTTTGTGTTAGATTGTTTTTTACGGTATTCGAATCGGCACAATAAATATAAACTTTTGCTTCTTCGCGGGCATAGCGAATAATTTCTCTCAAGTACGACTCATAACCCGATTTCCACGATATCAATACACCTTGCATCTCTTCCCATTCGGCTGCAGTACGAACAGGAGATGAGGGTGGATTGGTTATCCCTTTGGGAACTGGCAATACATACGTTGCTTCTGATTTAGCTTCTTCTTCGCTTAACCCTTTAGGCAGCATCTCTTGAGAAAATAGCGTATTCCCTAAAAACAACATCATTAACAAAAAAGTATATTTTTTCATAACACAATTTTTAATTATGACTAAAATTTTACATTTAGGTTGCATAACTATATAAGATTAATTTATTTTTTTTCAGATTAATAACGGCATCGTATTGCATAAAAAAATTTAAGCCTAATAAACCTAAGATTGGATACTTTGAATTAATGACTTGAGACATTTTTGAGAAGCTTACCTGACAACACATTCCCAAAATTAATTTATACCTTCCTATTTTTACCTCATCCACTTTCAAAAAAGGGACATTAAAAAAATCATCTATACCAGCTACTTCCTTCGATTCATATATTATTTCATATTCAAAATTTGTCAGTTGATTATTGATAACTGTAATTTGAGCACCAGTATCCAAAATAAAATAACCTTTATTATTACCAATTTTTGAACGAACAGCCAATAAAGGTACTTTGTAATTGGTATAAATAGTTACTAATGAAACATGTAACTCCTGCACACACATTATTTCATTTGATTAAGCGTATATTCAAAAGCTTCATCAATAATATTTTGTGGCGGCATTTCTATATATCCTTCATGACAAAGATAATGAATAGTGGCACGAGCATGCTCAATATCTTTTTTGGCTAAATTATACGCCTCGTCCCATGTCATTTGTATACGAGCCACCCCATCTTTAATTGCCTGCATGGCAACATCGGCTGCTTCGATGGGAAAGACTTCCGCTTCGTCCATAGTTGGTACAATTTTTTCTGGATGAATCCCATGTTTTTCGGCAAAACGAGCTTGTGAGTATGCTGCAGCTATTGCCATATTGTCTGTTATTTTACGGGCACGAACCAACAAAGCACCTTTTAAAATACCCGGAAATCCTAAAGAATTATTTACCTGATTGGGAAAATCGCCTCTGCCCGTCGCAACAATATATGCACCTGCTTCTTTTGCAGCATAGGGATAAATTTCGGGAACAGGATTTGCACAAGCAAATACAACAGACTGTTTATTCATCAAACTTATCCATTCTTTCTTTACTGTATCTGGACCAGGTGTAGACAATGATATTAGCATATCGGCACCTTTCATGGCTTCTTCCATAGTTTCGATACAACCAGGATTAGTTTGCTCGCACAATTCCCATTTTCTATAATAGCGAGAATCGGCTTTAATATCGCTTCTGTTTTTATGCAAAGCACCACGAGAATCGAATATAATCATTTTCGAAGGATCGGCGCCATCGGCAAGCAACAAGCGGGCTATAGTTGTATTTGAAGCACCTGCACCATAAAGCACAAATTTTGTTTCGGACATTGTTCGTCCTGTAAGCTTTAATGCATTAATTACTCCTGCTAACGTAACACTCGCTGTTCCTTGAGCATCATCGTGCCATACAGGAATTTCGCATTCTTCGCGAAGAACATCGAGTACTTTAAAACAATTCGGTTGAGAAATATCTTCTAAATTTATAGCCCCAAAGCTGGGTTCTACCATTTTAACAAATTCTATAATCTTGTCGGGATCGGGTTCTCCGTTTTTATCTTTGCTATTAATACATAAAGCTACTGCATCTACCCCACCCAAATATTTCATTAAAAAAGCTTTTCCTTCCATAACACCTAAACCACCCGGAGGTGTACAATCGCCATCGCCCAGTACTCGTGTTGAATCGCTTACTACTGCAACCAAATTGCCACGATTACTTAATTCGAACGAAGCATCATTGTTGTTGCGTATTGTTGTAGAAACAGCCGAAACCCCTGGTGTGTACCATACATTAAACCAATTAAAGCCAGGTACAGGAGCCTTTGGAACAGTCATTATTTTACCTTTATAGTAACGATGCGACAATTCTGCCAACTTTTTTAAAAAGATTGTTTTTGCTTTTGCTTTTTTGGCTTCGTCAAATTGTGCCGATAAAATATCGTCTAGATTATCTAAGGTTAAATTTACTTTATTGTTCATACATAAAAATTTTGTATAAATGCAAATATAATGGCTTTGTTCGATAATCAACTAAATTTTTTGTTGCTGTAAAACATTTTTATTTCTTAATTAAAAAAATATTCTGGCAAGATACCATTGCTATAAAATTTGAGTATCATTTTGTCATAGCTATTCTAATTTTAAACAAATTAATTTTATTATTTTAAAGAACGTTAAAGCTCAAAAAGTCATATTTTTTTACTTCAAATAAACACTATTTTTGAATCCAAATATTAAACTCATAAACAATGAAAATATTACGGAACATTTCCAGAATTTTAGTAGGCTTAGTATTTATTTTTTCGGGCTTTGTTAAAGCTGTTGACCCTTGGGGTACGGCTTATAAATTCGAGGACTATTTTCGTGCTATGGGCTTAGATTTCCTGATGCCGGCGGCTTTCCTATTAGGTTGTCTTATGATTGCTGCCGAGTTTATCGTTGGATTTTCATTATTAACCAATACCAAGACCCATTTAGGAGCGTGGGGAGCTCTTATCTTTATGTCACTGTTTACTCCTCTTACTCTTTGGCTTGCTCTCGAAAATCCTGTTTCGGACTGTGGCTGTTTTGGCGATGCTATTAAAATGACAAACTGGCAAACTTTTTATAAAAACATCGTTATACTTATTCCTACTATCATAGTTTTTATTCAACGAAAGCAGTTTAAGAGTATATTTTCTTCTATCAATCAATGGATAATATCGGGAGTAGGAATCATTATTGTTATTGGCATTATGTGGTATTCGTACGCTTATTTACCTCTGATTGATTTTCTTCCTTACAAAGAGGGCAATCACTTGCCTACTCTTATGAAAATACCTGATAATGCTCCCAAAGACGAATATGCACAATTTATTACGTTAAAAGATACTATCACAGGACAAGAAATTTCTGTCGATGTCAATACATACACTATCGATTCAACATACTGGGGAAGTACGTCAAAATACAAATACGTAAGTATCTCCGAACCAAAACTAATTAAAAAAGGTTACGTACCTCCAATACACGATTTTAACATTTTCGACAACAACAATCAAAATCACATCGATTCAGCATTAGCTTTTGATGGTTTTGTTTTTCTTTTGGCAAGTCCTAAATTAGAAAAAGCATCTAATAAAAACATTGATATAATAAATCAACTTTATTATTGGACAATGAAACACCATCAACGTTTTTATGCCATTACAGCTTCAACTCAAGCTCAAATTGACAAATTTATTATCGAAAATAAAATACCTTTTATATTTTACATGTGCGACGAAACAACATTAAAGACCATGATTCGCAGCAACCCTGGTTTGCTTTTATTACACAAAGGAACTGTACTAAAAAAATGGTCATACAACGATTTTCCAACAATATCTGAAGTGGAAGAAATTACAAAATTAAAATAATTCATGAGAACACGAATTGCAGCCGGCAACTGGAAAATGAACACTACGTTGCAAGATGGCATAGAATTGGCTAAAGCCATTCAACAATTTATTAACAACTTCCCTCTCGAAAGCCACAAACGCGTTGTGTTGGGTATTCCCTTTACACATATTTATCCGATAGTACAAGAAGTTGATTATAAGCACATTTCGGTAGCTGCACAAAATTGTGCTAAATGGGAGAAAGGAGCATATACGGGCGAAGTTTCTGCCGAAATGATACGTTCGGTTGGCGCACATTATATTATTATTGGTCATTCCGAACGAAGACAATATTTTCATGAAACAAATGAAGATTTAAAAACAAAAGTTGAACTGTGTTTAAAACAAAGTCTTCGTCCAATATTTTGTGTGGGTGAAAAGCTTGATGAACGCGAACAAAATAAACAATTCGAAGTAGTAGAAAAACAACTTCAAGAAAGTTTGTTTCATTTAGATGCGGAACATTTTTCGCATATAGTAATTGCCTACGAACCCGTTTGGGCAATTGGAACAGGAAAAAATGCTACACCTCAGCAAGCACAAGAAATGCATATGTTTATTCGTCAACTCATTGCTAAACGCTACTCTCCAACACTAGCCAATAATATAACCATATTGTATGGTGGTAGTTGTAACGCTCAAAATGCTGCCTTGTTATTCTCTCAGCCCGATATTGACGGTGGACTTATTGGTGGAGCATCATTAAAGACTAATGAATTTATTGAAATAATTAAGCTATTATAAAAATTCTTTTTGATGATATTCTACTAAGCGAGGCAGAGGATTTTTAAGTACTTCATTAAGATAAATGCCATAGTTCTGAGCAATTTCATTTAATTCGTCTTTAAAAATAAATGCAACTGAACCAATAAAAGACATTGTATCGCCCTGTTGGTAATATGGTATGATATGCCTGTCGAACAATTCATTAAACGAAAAAAGTAAAATATCTTTTATTTCTCTTGTTTCTTTATATTTAAAAATAAACTCTGTAAACTGTGCCAAATATCGATTCGGAAATGGTTGAGAATATATATTTGTTAGCACTTCTGGTAATTCTGCTGTATAATGTTTTTTGAACTCATTTTGAATTTCTAATGGTAATTCTTTATAGAAAAGCTTTTTTAAAAATTCTTTGCCTATATGTGCTCCACTTCCTTCATCGCCTAAAATATATCCTAATGAAACTGTATGTTTAATAATATTTTTGCCATCGTAATAAGCAACATTAGAACCTGTTCCGATAATACCTACCCATCCTTTTTCTTTCCCAAATAATGCACGAGCTGCGCCATATACATCGCTTTCTATAAAAATTTCTTTACATGGTATCGCTTCTATAATGCCGTTTCTTATAATTTTATTTTTTTCTTCATTATTGCAGCCTGCTCCGTAAAAATAAACTTTTGAAATATCGAATTCTTTTACCACTAATTGAAGTGCTTCTTTCACCTTGTTTGAATCAACAAAATATGGGTTTAACCCTTCTGTATAAAAGTAAATAGCTTTGTTGGCATCAACTAATGCCCATTGAGTTTTGGTAGAACCACTATCGGCAATTAAAATCATAAAAAAATATTCCCGAAAATAATTATTTCGGGAATATTAAAAAAGAGAATTTTTTCTAGTTGTTAAATTTCTTCTGTTTCAACAATTTTGGCTAAAATATCGGCGTATGGTATCACCAAATACTTTTTCCCTTCAAATTCTATTTCTGTACCACTGTACGATTTATAAACCACCATATCGCCCACCTTTATTTCTGCGTTTTCTATGGCACTCATATTCACAATTTTTCCATAATTCGGCTTTTCCTTTGCTGTGTCGGGGATAATAATACCCGATGCTGTTTTTTGTTCTTTGCTTTGTTCTGTTAAATCAATAATTACATTCTGATTAATTGCTTGTAACTCTTTCATAACTCGTAATATTTTAGATTTCTAATAATTCTTTTAATCGTTTTTGGTCGAATCCAATAACCCATTGTCCGTTAATTTCGGTTTGTGGGACACCCTGTTGCCCTGTACGTTGCATAAGCTCTTGTGCAGCACGAACATCGCGCGACACATCAATATCGGTAAACGGAATACCCTGTTTTCGTAACCACGATTTTAGAGTGTTACACCATGTACAAGTAGGTGTAGAATATACCGTAACTCGTTTGGGAGCTTTCCCTTCGGTTTTCATTTTTGCTTGATAAATAGCATTATTAAAAATTCCCTTTAAAAAATCCTTATCTTGACAACCTTTTATGGTATTTATCAATTCGCCACTTTCAAAAATCAATAATGTTGGTACTGTTGTTATACCATATGCTGTGTGAATATCGCGAGCTATATTAACATCTGCTGCCATTACGCAAATTTCGGCTCCTATTTCCAACTCGCTCATATTTTTGTATGCACAATTGCTTTGTTCGCTTCCACTTTTGTACAATAACAAGTATGCTTTTTCATTTTTCTGTAGTTCAAGTTTTAACTCTTCAAATGAACTAATCGTCTTCATAAATCAAACACTTTTTAATTCTTTAAGTATTTTTCCCTTTGTTACAACTCCTACTATTCTTTTTGCAGCTTTCCCATTCTTAAAAATAATAATAGTAGGAATACTGCTTATTTTATATCGTTCTGCTAAGCGTCTATATTTTTCAATATTTACTTTACAAACTTTAAAAGAATCGTCATTTGTCTTAGCTAATTCATTGAGAACAGGTGCCATCATTTTACAAGGCATACACCAAGGTGCCCAAAAATCAACAATTGAAATCCCTGTTTTTATGTGTTGATTGAAATTTTTTTCGGTAAGATGAACTATTTTAGGATTATCTTTTACATCAGGCATTTTTTTCAACCTGTAATAATTGTAAATAATTAACCCCACAAAAACTACTACAATAACAATGATTATAATCAATATCGTTGTCATAAAGCTATTGTTTTAGATATATGTACTCTGCTGCAGCTAAAGCAGCTATTGTAGCTTCGCCAATGGCAATAGTAATTTGGCGATAGCGTTTTTCAATACTGTCGCCAGCTGCAAATACGCCATCAATATTAGTCTTCATATTTTTATCAACAATAATTTCATTTTTGCTGTTCATGGAAATATGTCCATTAAGAAATTCTGTGTTAGGTAAATACCCAATAAAAACAAATACTCCATCGGCATTAAAATTCATTTGTTCGTTTGTTTTTAAATTTTTTATTGTAACACTTTCAACATTTTCACTACCATTTATTGAAGACAGGGTTGAGTTTAGTATAAATTGAATTTTTTCGTTTTGTTTAGCTTCTTCAACAATATAAGGAAATGCCTGAAAATAATCGAATTGGTGTACGATAGTAACTTTTGAAGCAAATTTAGTAAGCGAAATTGCTTCTTCTATTGCTGAATTCCCGCCACCTACAACGACTATTTCTTTTCCAGTAAAAAAATCAGCATCGCAAGTTGCACAATAAGATACGCCTTTGCCTGTAAATTCTTTTTCGCCTGGAATATTTAATGTACGAGGGCGACCACCTGGTGCTAAAATAATTGCTTTGGCTGTATATTCTTCGTTATTACTTAGAAGCAATCTTTTGGGCGAAGCACTAAAATCGAAGTCTTTCAACATTACATTTGTTTTTATATCGCATCCAAAATTTAGAGCTTGTTTTTTCATGGCAGAGGCAAGCTGATACCCACTAATTTTTTCAATTCCTGGATAATTGGCAATTTCATGAGTTAGTATCATTTGTCCGCCTACCATACCATCCGAAAGAATAAGAGTTTTTACTTTCGAACGAGCAAGATACATCCCTGCCGTTAGTCCTGCAGGTCCCGCCCCCACAATAATTACGTCATAATTTGTTGAAGTCATCGCGTTTATTTGGAAAAATATGTATCTAAAATCTCTTTTATTTGTTCTTTTGACTGTATGCTCGAAGTTGCTTTAACCACTTTGCCATTCTTATAATACATAACAAATGGCAATCCCATAAATGTTTTTGTTTCAGGCGCTTTAGTTATAACATGCGACTCTGGATTATCAAATTCCATGTCGTAAAATTTCACATGCGGATACTCTGCTTCTAACTCTTCCATGGCTGCATATACAGGAATACACATGGGACCCATTCGACCACAACAAATCATAACATTTTCATTTTCATTGATGATTTTTTGCCATTCTTCGGCTGTTTCAATATGTTTTAAATTTGTGTATAACATAGCTTTAAGTGTTTATTATTCTACAATTCTTATCTCGTAAGTAAATTCAAGAAACTTTTTAAACATATACGACACACCACAATATTTATCCTGCGATAACGCAACTGCTTTTTCTAATTTGGCTTTATCTAAGTTTTTCCCCTTAAATTCATAAATTAAATGCATGCGAGTGTAATGTTTTGGATGATCTTCAGTTACATCGGCTTCAACCATCATTTGAAAAGATTCAAGTTCTACCTGCATTTTTTTTAAAATTGCCACGACATCCATTCCTGTACAACCCGTAACAGCAGCTAATAAAAGTTCTTTCGGGCGTGGACCTTGATTTGCACCGCCATGCTCGGGCGAAGCGTCCATTACAACGGGCAATTCGTTAACTATAGCTTCAAATGCCATATTGCCTTTCCATGTAGTTTTTACTTGATGTTTCATAATTAATCTTTATTTTACAAAATTAGACTTTAGTTTTTCTCAAATTTAAAGTTTCATATTGATATTGGCAAATAAAAAAATTGAGCTTAAATAGCTTTTTTATCACTAACAATTACATTTTCTTAAAAAAAAATTTTTTGATATTTGTTTGATATTTAATACTTTTATAAAAATTTAATGAATGAAAAATAATTTTTTGCTTCTACTGTATTTATGCATAAATTCTTTCATTATTTATAGTCAAGATTTTAATAAACTTCGTAAACTTTCATCTTGCCCAAACGATAGTTGCTTTATCGATTACTTAAATAAAGTTAGCGAAGATACCATAAAACACAACCCTGACTATGCTTATCAGATAGCCTTAAAAGCTTCGGCTATTGCACGAAAAATCAATTATAAGCAAGGCTTATTGCATGCTATATATAATATTGCGTATTATCACATGTATCAATATAATTCAAATGAAGCTATTGAAATAGGAAATATAGCCTTAGAATTAGCTAAAATATTAAAAGATACTACATACTTAGCTAAAACATATAATGTTCTGGGTATTTCCTATAGCGACGCAGGAAAACTAAAAGAATCCACTGATTTATACAAAAAAGCTTTACATTATGCATCATTGAATAACAATAAGAAAACTGAAGCCAAAGCTTGTATCAACATGGGTGTTAGCTATTATTATCTATCAGATTACAATCAATCAACATACTACTATCTTCGTGGATTAAAAATTATAGAATCATTTCATGATACTGCCCATATTATTTCTACGTTGAATAATTTAGCTTCTGTTTATTCTGCTAATAAATCGAGCAAAGAAGCACTTAAAATAGTTCATAAGGCGCTAAACTTAGCCCTACAATATAAAGACCCAATGTATATTGCCGACTGCCACAATAATTTATTTGCCGAATATTTTCGTTTAGACAGTTTAGATAAAGCTCTTTATTATTTAAATAAAGCATCTGAATATTTTAAACAACAAAACGACTTAAAAAATCTGACTATTGCATATAATAATTATTCCACTATTTATACAAAAAAACAAAACTACGAAAAAGCACTCGAATATTCAATCAAAGCATTAAATCTTATCCGTCAGCTAGGGTTAACCTCCGAAGAACCCAACTTTCTTTACACCTTAGCAAATACTTATTTTCAAATAAAAAACTACCATAAAGCAATAGACTACGGCAACGAATGTTTAAAACTTTCCAAACTAATCAACAAGCCCGATTTGATTTTAAAAGCAAAAGGAATATTAGCTCAATCGTACTTTCAGCTCAAACAATATGAAAATTCTGCAAAAATATACGAACAATACATCGTATTAAAAGATAGCATTTACAAAGCAGATTTTGAAAAAAACATTGCCGAAATGGCCACCAAATATGAGGTTGAAAAGAAAGAAAACGAACTTATAAAGAAAAATCTTACTATTGAAAAACAAGAAAAAGAAAACAAAATACAACGACTTTTAAACAACCTGTTTTTACTGGGGATATTTTCACTCTTTGTTATAAGTGCTTTAATTTTTAGAAGTTATAAACAAAAGAAAAAAGCAAACGCTATCATTGTATCCAAAAACAAACAATTAGAATTAGCAAACGAAGAAATAAGCAATCAGAAAAAAGAAATAGAATCGCAAAGAGACACCGTAATAAAACAAAAAAATCACATCGAAGCGATACATAAAGATTTAACCGATAGTATCAACTACGCCGAACGAATACAAAGGTGCTTACTTGCATCGCAAAAATACTTCTACGATTTTTCGCAAGAATTTTTTATTTTGTACAATCCTAAAGATATCATTAGTGGCGACTTTTATTGGGTTAGTAAAAATAATTATGGCGATTACATATTCGTAACAGCCGATTGTACTGGTCACGGTGTTCCCGGGGCTATTATGAGCATTCTGATTATCAAAACGTTAGAACAAGCTATCGATAAAGGCTACAATACACCTGCCGATATACTTAATTATACCCGACAAGTAATTATTTCGCATCTGCAAAACGATGGATCTGCCGAAGGCGGAAAAGATGGTATGGATGCATCCATTATTTGCTTCTCAAAAAATAACAATGTTATTAGCTATGCTGCAGCACATAATCCTATTTGGATATACAGAAATAATCAAATTATAGAATTAGAATGCGATAGAATGCCTGTCGGAAAACATGAAAAAGAAAACATTCCTTTTATGGAACGAACATTTGAAATACTTCCCTCAGATATTATCTATACATTTACCGACGGCTATGCCGATCAATTTGGCGGTCCTAAAGGAAAAAAATTTACATACAAACAACTAAAAGAAACCATTATTGCACATGCACACTTACCACTTATTGAACAAAAAAATTGTTTTCAAAACATATTTAACAACTGGAAAATTCATGAAGAACAAATTGATGATGTTACTTTAATAGGAATAAAAATTACATAATCATTCATTCATTTTTTTTTCTTAACTTAGCCATCAAAAAATTGCTATATGGAAGAACTAATTGTATTAGGAATTTACATTAAAGAACGTTCCAAAAATGCATTAGCAGTTCAAAGTTTATTAACAAAATATGGGTGTTCCATCAAAACTCGCATTGGACTGCACGAAGTTTCGGGCGAATATTGCAGTAATGCAGGTTTAATTTTACTCGAACTTACCGGCGACCCCGCAGAAATGGACCGCTTAGAAAACGAACTTCAAAAAATAGAAGATGTTGATGTACAAAAAATGATTTTTAAAAAATAAATGATATGAGTATCAAAGGAACAGAAACGGAAAAAAATCTCTTAAAAGCTTTTGCTGGCGAATCTCAAGCTAAAAACAGATATGAGTTTTTTGCCAAAGTTGCACGACAAGAAGGCTACGAACAGATAGCAGCTATTTTCGAACTAACTGCTATGCAAGAAAAAGAGCATGCAAAACGCTTTTTTAAATTTTTAGAAGGCGGAATGGTAGAAATTACTGCTTCGTATCCTGCAGGCAAAATAGGCAACACGCTCGAAAATCTCGAAGCAGCAGCTATGGGCGAACACGAGGAATGGAGCGATCTTTATCCCCATTTTGCCGAAATTGCTATGAAAGAAGGCTTTAAAGATGTTGCCACTGCTTTTAAAATGATTGCCAAAGTTGAAGAAGAACACGAAAAACGTTATCGCAAATTATATCAAAACATTATTGAACAAAAAGTTTTTCAACGAGAAGAAAAAGTAAAATGGGTTTGCCGCAATTGTGGCTACGTACACGAAAGCACGAAAGCTCTCGAAACTTGTCCTGCTTGCTTACATCCTAAAGCTTATTTCGAACTTTACGCCGAAAATTATTAGTATGTCGTGGCATACACGAGTTTTAAAGAGCCTTGGATGGACCATCGAAGGCTCTTTTCCTTCATATAAAAAAATGGTAATTATTGCCGCTCCTCACACTAGTGTTTGGGATTTTGTAAACGGATGGTTGGCATTGCGACATTTCGGACTAAAACCTAAATTTATTATCAAGCATGAGTTTTTCTTTTTCCCTATCGGTATATTACTACGTAAACTTGGCGGAATTCCTATAAAACGAGGCAATATCCATAATAACTTAGTTGAACAAATGGTTGAATACTTCAACCAAAATGAAAATTTTTATTTAGTCATCACCCCCGAAGGTACACGAAAAAAAACTAAGCACTGGAAAAAGGGCTTCTATCTGATTGCACAGAAAGCCAATGTCCCCATCATCGTTACAAAACTCGACTATGGAAAAAAAATACTAGGGCCTATTAAAGAAATTTCACCCAATTTACCATATAATGAAGTTTTGAAAGAAATCGCACATTGTTACAAAGATGTAACTGGAAAAAAAGCAAATCAATTTGAACTGCCAAAATATGAATGAGCTTACCGTTTCTGCTGTTCAAATGAATATAGCATGGGAAAATTACAACGATAATTTTAACAAAGTTGTAACACTTATTAAAAACCTTGCTCAACACACAAATATTATTATACTTCCCGAAATGTTTCTTACCGGCTTCTCGATGAATAGTAAAATAGCCATTCGGCAACATCATCCATACTTACAAGAAATTATGCTTCTTGCTAATCAATACAATGTATCTGTTTGTGGAAGTTTGATGATTGAAGAAAACGAAAAATTATATAACCGATTTGTTTACTTTCAACCTGCAAACCAATTATTTATTTACAATAAACGCCATTTGTTTCGTATGGCAAATGAACACCATACATATACCATTGGAAATAAAAAAACAATCATACAAGAAAAAGGCTTCCATATCAGCCCATTTATCTGTTACGACTTGCGATTTCCTGTTTGGATGCGAAATGTAAAAAATGAATACGACGTATGTATTGTAGTAGCCAATTGGCCTCACGCACGAATTGATGCTTGGCATACATTACTTAAAGCAAGAGCCATTGAAAATCAATGTTTTGTAATAGGTGTAAATAGAATAGGTACCGATGGTAATAATGTATTCTATTCTGGTGGAACAGTTATCTATGATTTTAAAGGTACAATTATTGCGAAAGCTCAAGATAATAACGAAGATATTATTAACGCAACCATTTATTTACAAGACTTGAAAGAATATCGGCATTCATTCCCCGCTTATCTTGATGCCGACCAATTTACTATAATACACTAATCAATGGCATTGATAGGTATTTTATCCGATACGCACTGCTACATTGGCGATTTTGTATTTCAATATTTCAACGATTGCGACGAAATTTGGCATGCCGGAGATATTGGCAATATAGACACGTACGATACTCTCAAAAATTTCAAAACATTACGAGCAGTTTTTGGAAACATTGACGGATTCCCTTTAACTAAAATATTACCAGTTACTAATATCTTCGAATTTTCCAATCTTAAAGTAATGATTAAGCACATAGTCGGTTATCCAGGAAAATATGACAAAAGTGTAAAAAGTTTATTGACTCAACAAAAATTCGACATTGTAATTGGCGGACATTCGCATATTCTTCGAATTATGTACGATAAAAACTACCATTTTCTGTATATTAATCCCGGTGCTGCAGGACTATACGGTATTCATCATAAAATTACACTTGTAAAACTTGAAATCATTAACGGAAAAATAAAGGATGCTTATATTTGGGAAAAACCAAAATAAAATTTTCATGAAGTATTTTTTTTGCAGTAACTTAGCAAAATATTTCAATTGATATGTGGAACTTAATCGCTTCTATTATCTTACGCAAAAAGTCGTATGTAATTGCTATTGTAGCCGTTCTCACTGCCATCATGCTTTACTTTGCCCGAAATGTACAAATGTCGTACGAATTAGCACAAATGCTTCCTAAAAGTGATACTACCTTCAAAGAATATTTATACTTTAAAGAATTATTCGGCGAAGATGGAAGTGTGATGATGGTTGGAGTTACCGATTCCAATTTTTTCACTCTGGAACACTTTACTGCATGGTACGATTTAAATCAAAATATTAAAAAAATTCATGGTGTAGAAGAAGTAGCTTCACCAGTTAGAATTTTAAATCTCACAAAAAACGAAACCACCAAAAAATTTTCTTTTGAAAAAGTTGTAAAACAAAGACCTTCGACCCAAAAAGAAGTAGATAGCATACGACAAATATTAAACAATTTAGCTTTTTATAAAAATCTATTATATAACCCCGATAAGCATTTTTATGCCATGGCTATTACAATTGATAAGAAACGACTTAGCGATAAAAGCCGTGTGCAATTACTCGATTCTATCGAATGTAAAATTAATGAATACACATCTGCTGTCAACTTACCTGTACATATTTCAGGATTGCCATACATAAGAACACAAACTACCGAAAAAGTTAAAAGCGAACTTTATCTTTTTATTGTTTTGTCTATTATTGTTTCTGTTGTTGTTCTGATTGGTTTGTTTCGTTCGTTTCGTGCCGTATTTGCTTCATTACTTGTAGTTGGTATCAGTGTTATATTCACACTTGGGCTAATGGGCATCTTCAAATTTAAAATTTCCATATTAACTGGTATTGTTCCATCATTGCTTATAATTATTGGCATCGAAAACTGCATTTTCCTGCTAAACCGATACTTAAGCGAATATTCTACACATCAAAATAAAGTAAAGGCACTCTCCCGAATTATTCAACGAATAGGAACTGCCACATTTTTAACAAATCTTACTACAGCTGTTGGTTTTGCTACATTCATACTCTCTCCTACTTCCATTTTAAAAGAATTTGGTATCATTGCTTCCATCAATATTCTCATAGAATTTTTGCTTTCCTTAACACTTATTCCTATCATTCTGAGTTTCCTGCCTGTACCCAAAGAGCGACACATCAAACACCTACAAAGCAAAAAAAGTATGTTTATTCTTTCATTCATCGAAAATATAATTATTCATCACAAAAAATTTGTTATTGTCGGATTTATACTGCTCATTATAATGGGCATTTGGGGAATGACACGTATGGAAACTTCTGGTAAAATGGTGGACGATCTTAAAGAAACAGACCCCATCTTCCAAGACCTGAAATACTTTGAACAAAACATTGGCGGCATCATGCCATTTGAAATTATTGTAAATACACAAAAACGCAATGGTGTCATGCAATTAAAAAATATTGAAAAAATTGATAAACTGCAACAACACATACTTTCACAATATTCATACTTCTCAAAACCTATATCCGTTGTAGAATTAGTTAAATTTGCCAAGCAAGCATATTACAATGGTAATACAGAAAAATACTCTTTACCTAAGAAAGAAGAAGCTAGCTTTATTCTATCTTATTTGCCCGGAAAAAATGATGTAAACGATACTATCGCGAAAAAAAGTCCACTTCATGCTTTCCTCGATTCTTCCAAACAAATCACTCGCATAAGTTTTCAAATGGCCGATATTGGACTAAAAGAAATGAACAAACTTAAATCACAAATAAACCCAGTAATTGACTCTATTTTTCCAAAAGATAAATATAAAGTAATAGTTACAGGCAATAGCGTGGTGTACACAAAAGGCACAGAATATCTAATTTATAATTTATTACAAAGTGTAATTCTGGCCATCATTGTGATTAGTTTTATTATGGGCATGTTATTCACCTCATTTCGGATGATCCTAATTGCCATTTTCCCCAATTTAATCCCACTGCTTGTTGTAGCAGGTTTAATGGGCTTTTTCCACATCAATGTCAAACCATCAACCATTATTGTATTCAGTATTGCTCTCGGTATTGCTGTAGATAATGCCATCCATTTTTTAACACGTTATCGTTTCGAATTACGACACAGCAATTACAACGTGCAAACTGCAGTAATTAATGCTCTGCATGGAAATGGCATAAGCATGCTATCCTCATTACTTGTGCTGGTTTTAGGATTTGGAATTTTTGTGTTTTCCGATTTTGGCGGAACTCAGGCAATGGGAATATTGGTTACTCTAACCCTTATTTTTTCCTTATTAAGCAACATCATTCTCATGCCTATGCTTATCTATTCTTTTGCCAAATCATTATCCCAAAAATCTATAGATAAACCCATGCTCGAAATTTTTGACGAACCAAGCGAAGAAACAACAGACGAAAAAATTACTGTATGAATATTTTAATAACAGGTGGTGCCGGATTTATTGGTAGCCGCTTATGCGAAAAATTATTAGAATTACAAAATACTCACATTGTTGCCGTTGATAATTTATCTACCGGACATCCACAAAAATTGCCCTTAGCCCATCCCCAATTACACTTTATTAGAGCCGATGTCAACAATCGCTCCGAAATAGCCGAAATAATGATGTCATGGCGTTTCGATTACGTTTTTCATTATGCTGCTGTTGTTGGAGTTAAGCGTACTCTCGAAAACCCTTTGTTGGTTCTTAAAGATATTGAAGGTATCAAAAACATTCTTGAATTAAGCAAAAACACAGGTGTAAAAAGAGTTTTTTATAGTTCCTCTTCAGAAATTTATGGCGAACCCGTTGAATACCCTCAAAATGAAGAAACTACACCACTCAACTCAAGACTACCTTATGCAATTGTAAAGAATGTTGCCGAAGCATTTTTACGTTCCTATCACAAAGAATACAATTTAAACTATACCATCTTCCGGTTCTTTAATACTTATGGACCTAAACAAAGTCAACATTTTGTTATTTCACGTTTTATTAAACAAGCTCTAACTAATAACGACATAACTATATACGGCGACGGACTACAAACACGTACATTTTGCTACATCGACGATAATGTTGATGCATGCATCGAAGCATTTATTCAAAATAAATTCATTAACGACGTAGTAAACATTGGTAACGATAAAGAAATCAGTATTATCAATCTTGCGCAGCTAATAATACAAATTACGGGTTCAAAATCAAAAATAATCCATTTACCACCTCTCAAGGAAGGCGATATGCGAGGAAGAAGACCCGATATCACAAAAATGAAACAACTTCTTCATCGTCCTTTCATTACACTCGAGGAAGGAATTAAAAAAATATTAATCGAAGGATTATTTGAACTTAAATACCTTACAGATAATGAAAACCATTGAACAACTACAACAAACAATTAATTCCGAAATTGCCACTATTTCATACCCAAGCACTCCTGCTGAATTATATCAACCTATACAATATATTTTAGAAGGTAATGGCAAAAGATTGAGACCTTTATTATTGCTTTTAGCACATCAATTATACAACGAAGATATTAGTCCTGCTATTAAACCTGCATTGGGCATCGAAATTTTCCACAATTTTACATTGATTCACGACGATATTATGGATAAATCGCCCATGCGGAGAAATAAACCTACTGTGCATTTAAAATGGAACGAAAATATTGCTCTATTATCGGGCGATGCTATGATGATATTATCATTTCAATTTTTCCTCGATTTGCCTAAGCACATACAAAATAAAGTGTTAGAATTATTCACTAAAACAGCATTAGAAGTTTGTGAAGGACAACAATACGATATGAATTATGAACAAAAACCCTATATTAGTCTTGACGAATATTTACAAATGATACGGTTAAAAACAGCTGTCCTCATTGCATGTTCTTTAAGTATGGGTGCTATAATTGCCAATGCTCCTAAAACGGAAATTCAACATCTTTATGACGCAGGCATTAACTTAGGGCTGGCTTTTCAATTACAAGATGATTTGCTCGATGTTTACGGAGATCCGGCAATTTTTGGCAAAAACATCGGTAACGACATAATTACTAAGAAAAAAACCTTTCTTTACGTTTCGGCATATCAATTTTCTGATATAGAATATAAACAAAAGCTCGATTATTTTTTTGATCATAACAACATTGATGCACAAACAAAAATAAATGAGATAAAACAAATATATTCTCATTTAAAACTCGAAACATATACGCAACAACAAATACAAAAATATATTCAATCAAGTATTAATCACATTCAACAATTAAACGCACAATCAAAAGCCAAGGAATTGTTATTAAATTTTATTTCACAACTTTTGCATCGCCTAAAATAAAAATTTAAAAATTCTGACAATTGTCATTGTTTTCTGTTTTGTATATTTTTATATTTGCGTATTAAAATACTTAATTACTTGTTATATGAAAAGAAAAATCATCACGATAAACGAAAATTTATGTACTGGTTGTGGTATTTGTGCCGATGCTTGCGCCGAAGGTGCTATTCAGATTATTGATGGTAAAGCTCGATTAATTAGCGAAATTCTTTGTGACGGATTAGGTGCATGTATAGGCTCATGCCCCGAAGGAGCAATAACCATTGAAGAAAAAGAAACTGAACCATACGACGAAATAAAAGTTATAAGACTTTTAATCGAAAAAGGTGAAAATACAGTAAAAGCTCACTTAAAACATTTAAAAGAACACCAACAATCCGAATGGCTTAAACAAGCTGTAAGCTACCTTCTTTCACACAAACACGAAATAGCTTTTGATATAGAAAAAATAATTCACGAAATACATCATTATCATTCGTCAAATCATAGTGGCTGCCCGGGTTCTAAAGCCATGCAATTCAATAAAGATAATTTTGTTACAGAAAGCGAATCTGCATTAACACATTGGCCTATCCAAATGCACTTAATTAGCCCTCATGCACCATATTTTCAAAATGCTGATATTGTACTTGCTGCCGATTGTGTAGCTTATGCACTCGGATCGTTTCATGCAAAATATCTTAAAAACAAAAGACTTATTATTGCCTGTCCAAAATTGGATCAGCAACAAGAAATTTATCTCGAAAAACTTATCGCACTAATAAACGAAGCTCATATTAATACATTAACGGTTATGATTATGGAAGTCCCCTGCTGCAGAGGATTATTATCATTAGCACAAGAAGCTGTAAAAAATGCTACAAATATAATCCCTATAAAACTTGTTGTAGTAGGCATTCAAGGACATATATTAAAAGAACAATGGATATAAATTATTAACTAAAAATTTTACAACTATGAGTATGTTTTGTTTTCAATGTCAAGAAGCAGCCAAAGGAACTGGCTGTACTATTAGTGGTGTTTGCGGTAAAAACGAATCATTAGCAAACACAATGGATTTATTGCTTTATACATGTAAAGGGTTGTCGTTCTATGTGTATGAATTAAAAAAACACGGAATAGAAACCCTAGAATTCGACAAATATGTTATGAATTCTTTATTTAAAACAATTACCAATGTAAACTTTAATAAACAGTCTATATTACTAACAATTCATGAAGGTTTAGCTTTAAAGCGAAAAGCACGCACATTGTTATCCAAAAATGGCATCAAACTTGAAGACAGCATTATTCCTGAGTGTGCCAAATGGGAAGCTTTTACAGATGTAGAATTGGAGCGGAAATCTCATCATGTTGGAATTCTGCAAGAAAGCAATGAAGATATTCGCTCATTAAAAGAATTACTAATATATGGCGTTAAAGGAATGGCAGCTTATGCCGAACATGCCTATAATTTAGATCATGTTGATAATGAAATCTTTTTATTTATGCATAAAGCCTTATCAACAACATTACGAACAGACATTACCGTACCTGAGCTAATTGATTTAATCATGGAGTGTGGAAAATTTGGCGTACAAGTTATGGCATTGCTTGATAAGGCAAATACATCGCGTTTTGGCAATCCGGAAATAACGAAAGTCAACATTGGTGTTAAAAATAACCCCGGAATTTTGATCTCTGGACACGATTTAAGAGACATAGAAGATTTGTTAGAACAAACAGAAGGAACAGGTGTAGATGTATATACGCATAGTGAAATGCTTCCAGCACATTATTACCCTGCTTTTAAAAAATACAAACATTTTGTTGGAAACTATGGCAGTTCGTGGTGGAATCAACGCGAAGAATTTGAAAAATTCAACGGTCCTATATTATTTACAACAAATTGTATAGTACCTCCGCTTCCCAATTCTTCTTATAAAGACAAGATATATACTACAGGACAAGCTGGCTTAGAAGGTGCCATTCACATACCCGACAGAGAAAACGGGAAACGTAAAGATTTTAGTATAATTATTGAACATGCTAAACGTTGTGCCCCTCCTACTGAATTGGAAAATGGCGAAATAATAGGTGGGTTTGCACATGCACAAGTTTTAAATTTAGCCGATAAAGTTATTGACGCTGTAAAATCAGGCTCTATCCGAAAGTTTGTTGTGATGGCAGGCTGCGATGGACGAATGAAACAACGTCAATATTATACAGATTTTGCTAAAAATTTACCAAAAGATACCGTAATTTTAACAGCAGGATGTGCAAAATACAGATACAATAAACTACCATTGGGAGACATAAACGGTATTCCAAGAGTATTAGATGCTGGGCAGTGCAACGATTCTTATTCGCTTGCAGTTATTGCATTAAAATTAAAAGAAGTTTTTGGACTTAGCGATATCAACGAACTTCCTATTGTTTATAATATAGCTTGGTACGAACAAAAAGCTGTTATTGTCTTATTAGCCTTACTATATTTAGGAGTAAAAAATATTCATCTTGGACCTACATTACCAGCATTCCTATCAGCTAATGTTGCAAAATTTTTAGTTGAAACATTCGGAATAAGTGGAATTACTGATGTAGAGAATGATATCCAAGCTATGACTCATTAATACAAAGTATTTTATTTTTTTTAATTTAAAGGAGGCTTATGTGCCTCCTTTTTTAGTCTTATTTTAAAGTATTCAATAATTAAAATCCAACATAATTTTTTGAATATTCTATTGACAATTTCAAATTTTCATACTATTTTTGTCAAAACTTCAAATTTTTTGGCATATGAAAATAATAATTACTACTTTTATTTTTATCGGACTAATATTTAATCTATCGGGTCAGAATTTTCCGATAGGTCACAAACAATTCAATTTTGTTGATCCTTCTCGAAACAGAACCATTCAAACCGAAGTGTATTATCCTGCTACCAGCGCAGGTGATAACACTCCATTTGCTGCCGGTCAATTTCCACTCATTGTTTTTGGGCATGGGTTTATGATGTCGTGGGATGCCTATCAATGGTTATGGGATAGTTTGGTTCCTCGCGGATATATATTGGCTTTCCCCCGCACAGAAGGCGGAATGTCGCCAAGTCATAGTGCCTTCGGTTTAGATTTAAAGTTTTTGAATGATTTTATTAAAAATGAAGGAACTAATTCTTCGTCATTTTTCTATCAACACATATTAGGTACAAGTGCCATAATGGGTCACTCCATGGGTGGTGGCTCGTCAGTTCTTGCAACATCCAACAACACAAATCTTACAACACTTGTAAATTTTGCAGCAGCCGAGACTAATCCTAGTGCTATAACTGCAGCAGCAAATGTTACTGTTCCGGCATTAATGTTTTACGGGACTAACGATGGAGTTACTCCACCTAATAATCATCAAATCCCCATATACAATGCGTTGTCTTCAGCTTGTAAAACACTTATCGGCATCAACGGAGGTGGCCACTGTTATTTTGCAAACTATAACTTCAATTGCAGTTTTGGCGAAAGCACTACTAATCCACAACCTACTATTACTCGTGAACAGCAACAAGCTATAGTTTGGCAATTGCTGCTCCCTTATTTTGAATTTACTTTAAAAAACAATTCTTCAGCAGAACAACAATTTTATCAGCGTTTGAACACTTTAAATACTATTACATTTCTACGTAGTTGTTTAATGAACCACGATCTTGCATTATTAGAGTTTACATCACCCGTCAACGGATGCGGTCTTAATTCAAATCAAGTAATAAGTGTAAAAATAAAAAATAATGGAACAAACCCAGCAAGTGGATTTCAAGTTTCTTATGTGTTTAATAATCAAACTCCGGTAACTGAAACATTTAATGGCATTATAAACCCTGGCGAAACTATTACGTTTACATTTAATACAACTGTTAATGCAGGGATTTCGGGACAAAATTATTCGTTTTTAGCTTATACTACATATTTAAACGACCAATATAATTACAACGATACTATTCAAATAAATCTGACAAATACATCGGTTTCGCTGCCGTTAAGCGTTGACTTTACTGGTTTCAATGGTACGAACTTAAGCACAGTATTTCCAGGATGGAAAGAAGCTCAAGGCATAGTACCAACTGGCACAAGCTCTACTTGGGTTAACAGAACGGGCTTAGGCAATACAAACAATGTTACAGCAAAAGTCAATTTTTATGGATCGCCCATTCGTGAATGGATTTTAGGACCTGCTTTCTTGTGTACTCCTTATACTTACTTATATTTTGATGTAGCAGTTACAGCCTACAATAGCAATAATGCTTATACAAATGGAATGGGGAACAATGACAGCCTAAGAGTTTTTTATTCAACAGATTGCGGAAACACCTGGAAACGCCTTACGGCTTTTGGTAAAAACAGCGGCTTTACCAATAACCTTCAAACCAAAACTATTCCATTGTCGCAATTTAGTGGAATGGGTATTGCCATTGCATTCCAAGCTTTCAGAGAAACATCATCAGCAAACGATTATGATTTACACATCGACAATATTTTAATAAAAAATGAATTTCCTTACGACCTGTCAGTAAATCAATTAATAAACCCAACTATAAAAGATTGTTATGGCAATGAAGCAATTTCTGTTGAACTAAAAAATACAGGATTAAATACCATTGACTTCAATCAAGAAGCTGTGTTAGTAAATGTAACCGTTAATAATGGACAATATAACGAAAACATAAATTTATCATCCGGAACACTTGCACCCGGAAGTACATTAACTGTTAACTTCCCAACCATTAATATGAGTACACAAGGCACATATAATTTTAATATTCAACTAACTTACAATTCAGACTTAAATGCGAGTAACAATTCGTTACAATCTAGTTTTACTGTTAATAATCCTGCTGTAAGCATTTCAGGAGATACCTTAATTTGTACCGGAAACACTACACAACTAGCTGCAACAGCAACGGCTTATGGTTCGGTACTAACCTCATCGTCAAATTCAACACCCTATAATATTCCCGATAATATCGGTAATGGTGTTTTCTCTAACATTACATTAAATACACCTTCAAATATTCAAGCATCGTCTGTTCTGGAAGTCATTATAGATAGTCTTACACATGGTTATGTGGGAGATTTAAAGATAGAACTTTATGCACCCAATAATAGTTTTGTTACATTAGTAAATCGTAAAGGAGGCAATGGTGACAACTTTATTAAAACCGTCTTTACGATGAATGCTACAACCTCCATTGTTAATGGTACTGCTCCTTTTACAGGACAGTTTCAGCCCGAACAAAGTTTTTCCAACCTCACAGGCAGTGCTAATGGAACATGGCGTTTAAAAGTAATGGATTTAGCACCCGGCGATGTGGGTATTCTTCACAAATGGACAATAAAAATTTTAGTTCCCAATGCAATTGTAAGTTATACGTGGAATAATGGACAAAACACACCTACTATAAGCGTATCGCCCATTTCTACACAAACGTATACCATTACGGTTACAGACATGAAAGGTTGTACTGCTACTTCTAACTTTACAGTAAATGTTGCCGGGCAAGTTTCATCAGTTAATTTAGGCAATGATACTACCATTTGTCAGGGACAAAGTATCACATTAAATGCAGGCAATAATTTCACAAACTATGTTTGGAACACAGGACAAAACACTCAAACCATACAAGTTTCGCAATCGGGAACTTATTGGGTTCAAGCTACCAATGAATGCGGTACTGTAAGTGATACCATTACAATTACTGTTAATCCTTTACCAAATGCTAATTTGAATAATTATACTGTATGTGCCAATAATAATCTTACACTCTCGTTAGCCAATAACTGTGCTACATATTCTTGGTCGACAGGTGCAACAACTGAATCCATCGTTGTTCCGACTCAAGTTCCCGGTAATTATACTTATCAAGTAACGGTTACCGATTGTAATGGCTGTAGCAACACAGGAATTTCAGTAATTACAGTAAATAGCAATCCTTCCGTAAATCTTGGCAATGATACTTTAATTTGTCAGAACCAAACTTTACTGTTAAATGCAGGAGTACATAATTCTTATATTTGGTCGGACGCTAGTACATCACAAACAATTTTGTTCGATGCCTCGCAATATCCTATTGGCACTTATACGTATTCAGTAACTGTAACTAACACGTATGGCTGTACTGCTACTGACACAATTCAAATAATTACTGACCCATGCACTCAAAATATTCATACAGAGCTATCAACAATACTGATTTATCCGAATCCGGCCAGTGAATACATTGTTATTGACCGTGCACCAATTGGATATTCAATTTGTATTACAAACTCACTTGGACAAACAGTTCTTTCTACATCAATTCATAAAACTACCGAAAAATTGTCGCTTAAAGAGTTGCCTTCAGGTGTTTACTTTATGCTCATTGCCAACGGCTTGGAAAGATATACTATTGCATTTACAAAACAGTAACTTTTCTTCATAAAAAATACTACAGTATGCTCTTTACAATGAGCATACTGTTTTTTTTTTATTTATAGTAACAAATGTATGCTGTATCTCTTGTTACTTCGACTTGAAATTTTGTATGAGCAGGAACCTTAAATGATTGGCCTTTAATAAATGTTTGTTTTGTATTTTCCTGCAAAGTAACATTCATTTCACCTTCTATAATCTGCATTATTTCTTCGCTGGTTGTGCCAAATTCATATACTCCGGGTTCCATAACTCCAACTGTAGCAAGACCATTTTCGCAAACCATAGCTAACGATTTCACTTTCCCGTCGAAATATTCATTTACTTTTACCATAAGTTTTTTTTGCAAAGGAAATGAAAAAATATTAAAAATATTTATGAGAATTATCAGCAACTACATCCACCATGAAAAATTCATAAATAAACTTTGTTCTGTGTAATCAAAATGTGATGATTTGAACCGATTATCAAAATAATCATACGGCGAAGATTTTAACATTAGCATATAGCGAATTGAAAATTTAAACTTATTGAAAGGAAAAATTAAACTAACTCCTGTTCTATAATTACATATATCCGATGTATTATGTATTACATAAGCATTCGATTCGGAATAATTTGAAATTTTACCTGCAGCAAAATATTGTTCAATCCATACTTTAGAAAAAGCTTTAAATCCAAATTTTTCATCAGCGACAAAATAATTTCTGTTTTGTTGAAATAAACATGCTGTATTGCCAATTAAATAAATGTTTATATTACCTTTAGGATACCAATAAACAGTAGTGCCAATCGTTTGCTGTTGCATGAAATTCAAATTTGATGCAATCGTATATACATCCCATTCAACATAATTAAAACGATGTTTTAATGCTAAAGATGCCACAAAATTATTTATTAAAGTATGTGCTCTCCATAAATAAACTTTATTCTCGTTTGAATTGAAATATGAATTAATAGTATTAAAATCAACAACAATCCAATTGAAAGCTGGCAATACATACCATCGATATTTTAACCGCAATAATGCATTTGCATAAAATTGATGCTGATATAAACGATACCTATCGTCAATAATATTTTCCTCAATCCAAACCTGACGACTAACATCCATATTCAAATTTGCATAAGAAACAGTAGAAATTATTCGTTTTGAAGGACATAATTGCACTCCAAATGCGTTATATTTAATAGAATGGATATGATTATTCTGAAGCCATTTTATGTTTTTTGGTGCTTTCCCTCCCAAAATGTTTTCTTTATCTTCTGATTGTGAAATATTTGATTCCAAATAGGCCATATTAATTAACGATTCTCTAATTGAACTTTTAGAAGTAATAGTTTGATTGTTTTTTAATAAGTAGTTAGCTTCGGAGTGCATATTGCTATATAAAAAAGAATAATAAAGAATCTCAAACACAAAAATATCTTCGCTATTATACTCTCTTGCTTTTTGTAATTGATTTATTGCTTTTATGTAATTAGCTTTTTTAAAATAAGCATATCCTAATCTTGCTCGAAGATAGAAATAATCGATATTATGTTGCAATGCAATTTCGCCTAAACATATTAAACTATCCCACTGGCTTTGTTGGTAATATTGCCATGTTTTGCTTTCGATATAAGAATAATTATATTCGGTTTGTGCATTCAATTGAATAAATACCACTGAAAGTATTAACAATAACCTTACTGCCATAATAGCTCTATTTCTACATTCATTCCATTCTGATTAAGAGTAACTAACGTTGGATATTGGGAATAATTGGATGGGTTAAATTCTACATAACTAATTAAAAAGTCGTTCATTTGTTTTCTGTCGTAAAATTCAATTTTATATAATTTATTCATCGTTGGGAAGGTATACGGCGGGTTGATGTAAAACGATACGGGTAACATATATTGATTTACATTATAAAGTATTTGATTGAAGCCATTAAGATAAACATTTGCATTATAGTCGGTTATTTTAAAATATACATTTACAAATGGTGGATTTATTGGGAATGGCATTTGTTTAATTGTTATTCGTTTAATTTTGCACGTAGTAGGTCCTGCCTGAAGGACTTTAATGTAACCTTGTTTTGTAATTGTGTGCGAACCATAAGCATTCGATACTGTTAGCTTAACGTCATACGTTCCTGGTGTAGAATATAAGATATTTGTCGGGTGTTGTTGCGTTGATGAAGAAGGCGTTGCCCCATAAAACGTCCATTGCCACGAAGTAGGCGAATTGATAGACAAATCGGTAAAATTTACCGTCTGCCCTGCTAAAATATTAACTGAATTTGCTACAAAATCGGCTATTGGAGGATTGCCTACATTATTTACTTTTATTAATTGTTTTTTTTCGATAAACGATGAACCACAAGCATTGACGGCTGTTAAAGAAACATCATAAATTCCTGGCTGTGAGTAAACATGAAAAGTGTTTTGTAATGTAGAAGTTGTTCCATCGCCAAAGTTCCACAACCATGTAGAAGGCAAAACCCCACTTAATGTTTGGGCTGTATAATAAATGGTATCTCCAACATACACAGCTGTATCTGATACATTAAAATCTATCTGGGGATTTCTGACCACATATACCCATTTTTGTTCGCTATGCATTCCTCCATTTCCATAGGCTGTAAGAGTAACTTTGTAAATCCCTTCATTTATGTATGTGTGTACAGGATTTTTTGAATAAACAGGTGGTGTACTATCGCCAAAGTCCCATCGAAATACTTTTCCATGCAACGACAAGTTTTGAAACATTATGGTAGAAGGCACTGCACATTGATTAACATAAGAATAACTATACTCTGCAACTGGTAAAGGTTCATCATTCCTGCTACACGAAACAAACAACCAAACTGTGATAAATAGTAATAATTTTGATTTCATAGGCAAAAAACAGACGTAATAAGTAATAAAAAAGTTGCAACTTATTTCTGTATAAATAACCCGTGAAGTTCTGCATTTATTTGGTCAATAATATGTGCAAGGTGTTGTGGATTGTTGGTAAAATCATTATTATCTACATCAACAATTAAAACTCTGCTTAGGTTATAGCTCGATATCCATGCCTCGTAACGTTCATTAAGCTTTTTTAAATAATCTAACCTTATATTCGCTTCGTATTCTCTACCACGTTTTTGTATTTGTTCGACAAGTTTTGGAACCGATGCTTGCAAGTATATCAGTAAATCGGGTGGTTGCACCAACGACGACATCAGGTTAAATAAGGTAAAGTATGTTTCAAAATCGCGAGAAGACATAAGTCCCATAGCATGTAAATTAGGTGCAAAAATATAAGCATCCTCGTAAATAGTGCGATCTTGAATAACGGTTTTAGGAGATTTCCGAATTTCCAAGATTTGACTAAAGCGGCTATTTAAAAAGTATATCTGTAAATTAAATGACCATCGGTGCATGTCTTCGTAAAAATCGTTTAAGTATGGGTTGTCGTCAACCTCTTCGTAGTGTGCTTCCCATTTATAATGTTTGGCTAATAAAGTAGTTAAAGTAGTTTTGCCAGAGCCTATATTTCCAGCAACAGCTATATGCATTCCCATAGGGTAAATTTTTGATTTAAAAGTACATGTTTTTTTTTAGTTTTGCAAAAGTTAGCGTAATACAACAATTTTTTCAACAACTTTTTTTTCGGGTATTAATAAAGTGTATATTCCTGCTGACAGACTTGAAACATTCAAAGATATTTTTTTAGTATAGTCTCCGTTACCTTCTATTACAACTTTTCCCGTTGAATTAATTAATTTAAAATGATAACTTCCTGCACATGCTTCATTCCATGAAATGTTTAATATATGAGAGCATGGTTTGGGATATACTTCGAGTTTATCGCTGATTGTATTTGTAATATCGAGCATGTTTTTTACATATATGTAATTCTGTCGAACTAAAGTATCTGTAAATGAATTACCAAAAGCTACTAAAGTAACGGTATATTTTCCTGTATCGGTATATATATGATATGGATTGGCAGCATTTGAAGTATTTCCATCGCCAAAATCCCACCAATACGATGTAGCATTCTGCGATGTATTAACAAATACCGCATAAGCGTTTGGTAAAAATAAAACGGTATCTAGTGCATAAAAATTAGCTACCGGTAAATTAGTAGGAACATAAATAAAACCATCGCTGGAAACTTCTGTTACCAGTCCTGCATTGTTTTTAGCACGAATTGTCAAATAATAAATTGTATTGGGTAATATATTAATGTTATTTAAAACAAGTTGCTTTTGATTACCATTCGATGTCCATGAAATAATATTACTATCTGAAGGAGAAGTTCCCAAAGCATAGAAATATTCGTATATTCCGGAATTAGGGTCATTAGCTTCCCACTCAAAAGTCAACGGATTGGGCTGATTAATAGTATCAACGTCGTTTCCATTGCCATCATATACATAAACAATCTGCGGTGGAGTCCAGTCTACGTTCAAATCATGATACGCAATAGCCGATAAATTGTTGTATGAATCAACAACTATCGATTTTATTTTAGCTCCATAAGTTTGAGGGTTTGGATTTTGATATCGTATATCTTTTGTCGAATTGCCTAATGTAACACTTACAGTAGGGTAACGAGAACGATATACTTTTAGCTCTGTAACAGATAATTTAGCATTGCCTGTTCTAAAACTAATATATTTGCCAATTGTAGAGGGATGAGGCGATGGATCTGTCCAACTTCCCAAAAAGTTATTATCTCGCCAAACTTTAATTTCTCCTGAAACTCTGTCGTAGGTTATAATGATATCGTACCATTGATTGTCATTAGTAACGACGTTATTAATAACATGCTGATATGTAGTAAACGAGTTGTTCACTACTTTGTAAAACTCCAATGTAGAAGTAGCTTGCCTAAACCAAATAAAATAAGAATTTCCACGGTTATCAAGACTTGCAGAATCGCAGAAGAAATGAAATCCAAAACGTTTGGTTGTTCCGCTTCCAGATAATTTTACTTTAAAATGATATAAATACCTGTTCGAAAGTGTTTGATTTAGTGCAGCATAAATATTCGTATTATTAAGGCTTTCATCGTTTTGCAATAGTTCGCCATTCTGAACTATCCATGACCCTGTTGAAACATTCCAATGAGGAAGCAATGTATCGAAGTTATCACCAAAAAAGCCACGATTTGAATTAGCCGACCAGTACTGACCATCATAATCGAGCACCTGATAAAAAGCCTTTTCGACTCCTGTATTGTCTGTATCTGTAAATGTAGCCTGAAAATCTTGTGTTTTCCATGTACCTGGAGTAGAAATTGCCGTTGTTGGTGGCACATTATCAACTTGAGCGGGCGAAAACTTAACACAATCGAAAGCAATAGAATCGCCCGTTGTACCCGTTACATCGCCCAAGTAAACATATTTTTGAGATGAAGTTGTAAAATAAAATGTTCCTAATGTAACCCATTGATTGCGATTCATATGCTGATTAACAATGACACTATCTACGCCATTGGCATGATAAATTTTATATTTGGCATTGGTTGTATTGCATCCTTTGGGAGGTATAAAAGCTTTAACGGTATAATATCCATTATTCGTAATATTGGGTGTCCATGTACAGTAACAAATATCTGTTCCTGAAGCTTCGCCTAATGTGTACCAACAATGTCCTCCATATCCAACATTAAAATCGCGAAAATAACGCATGTGCGAACCGTTAGCACTATTGTTCATAAAAAAGCCATGATCGAAATGATTGTCGTCAATAATCGTGTCGGAATATGTAGGTTGACTTCCGCGTGCTGCAACTGTCCATGCAATGTATCCATAACTACCATTAGCATCAAGATTCTGATATCCATAATTATAACCCGGCCAATCGTAATAAACATAAGCACCATCGTAGCTTGGATATCCCGGAGTATTTTTGTTGCCATATGGATCGTTAAAAATAAGAGTATATTGATTCGATTTATAGCCAATAGCTAACACCAAATGTCCCGAAGATGTAAGATAAGCACAAATTGGATGTACATAACCATTATTTATTTCTGTTTTTGTAGCATTAAAAGTACATGAAGTTGTCCAATATTGATTGGAGGTAAGATAATGGTTTTGAATATAATTTTTCATTCTACTGTTGGGGCTATAATTTCCTGTCCACATATACCCATATCCTCCATAAGCCGTTGTGCCATAAGCATTTGCAGTTTCTTGATAATACCATTCATTAAATCTATATCGGTCGGCAACATAGCTACCATAATTGCTAACGTGTGGGTCCCAGCTTTGTCCATGATTTACACTTACAGGCCATTTAGGTAATTTATTATAGTATGCAATAGCCATGATGGCAGTAGTTGGAGCACAACTACCCCACCCTTCATGCCAAGAAGGGGTGTCGTACACTTGATGTACGTAAGGAACTGTACCTGGTACTGTTACATCGGCTTTATTTGTTGCAGAAGGAAATATGCACGACTGTTCGAGTTTTGTTTGAATTTTATATGTTTTAGTACTTTTTGCACTTTTCTTTACAATTTCTGTTTTATTTAGCTTTACATATAATACATCCCCTTTGGTGTTATAATTGCAACCCAATTCAAAGTCTTTATTCGTATTTGTAATGGGCTTAATTAACAAATCGGGGATTGTAATTTCGCAAACATCACTTTTTGTTAAATTAAATTCATTACTTTCTGAAACAACAGCCAGTAATTTATTTTGTGATGGATGCCATTTATAACCTGCAGCGACTATAGGACCGTAAGTTATTTTTTTCTGAATATCGTAAATATACAAAAGATTAGGGCTACTGCCATAGGCTATATAACGATTTTCGAATGAAAATTGAGGATAAAATGCTCCCGCCGAACTGATTATATCATACTGTAATGTAGAAAGATTTAAAAGCGCTATTCCTTGATCATCAATTGAGAATGTTATTAACTGACCATCTGATGAAACACGAATAAAATTAACATAACATGGCAATGTACATAACGGTATTACTTTTTCATTGCGATAAATCATTAGTTCATTGTCGATAGTAAAATAAATATTGCCTTGTGCATCGAAAGTTGGTTGTCCGCACTGATTAACTGCTTCATGCAATGGTATGACCTTCATGAGCTTTAAATTGAAAATACAAGGTTGTTGGCGTCCATCGGATAATATTAACTTAAAAGCTAATTGCTCGCCATTGCTTGAAAGATTGATATATCTGCCACAACCAGGTGAAGATAATATTTTTATTAAAGTTCCATTCTTATACAAATAAACATCGTTATGTCTGTTTGCTGTTAAAATAAAACCATAAGGAGTTTCAAATACTTGGGTCAAATATCCTTGATCTTCAGCTTTATATGATAACAATTGAGAGAATGATTTTAAATAAATAATAAAAAATACTGCAATAAATACTTTTATTTTCATACCTACTTAACTTTGAATACAAATATACATTATATTAGTTTTCTTTAAAAACTTTAAATTACTATTATTGTAAAATTTTTAATCATGTCTTTTAAAGCTATTTTAAGTACTTTGATATTCAACGGCATTTATTTTTATTCAACATCCTTATTGTTTGCACAAAAAAACGATTCAAATAATATAAGCTTGACCATTTCGATGGTTGATATTCCTTACCAATGGCATGTGCTACAAACATACTCAAATAAAACCACTGTTTTGACTAATCCAGGCATGAACAATGCTCTCCACTGGTCAAATAACTTTTATATTTTATCTCATTTCTACATCAAAAAACTCATAAAAAACGACACTTATTCTCAAATTGGAATTTTGGTTTATGATTTACTAAGTTTCTATTTGCCGTTAGGTGTCTCGTGGATGCACGAAGAATTTCATCGGGCTGTTCTTACTAAGAATCATATTTCGAGCTTTAATGATGTGTACAAGTTTCCCTTTTTTTCGGAATTCATTGCAGTTAGCCATGTAAAAGACACCGATCTCGTTCAATTAGCCAATTACCATAAAGCAGACTTCCGAAGATTAAATACAGCAGGAATGGAATCGCAAGTACTTCAGGTAAAAAATTTACAACAAAATAATTTTTTTAATCAACACAAAAACTATTGTGTTTCGTTATATTTGCTTTCCTTGATAAACACTTTTTCATACATTCATTCCTGCTCAAATCCCAAATGGGATGTTTCAGTCGATGAAGCCATTCAAAAAGAAGGAAACGATATAAATAAACGCGACATGACTGGCTTAGACTTTACAGCATGGGCAGATGCTCTTTTTAATCCCGATAAACCCTACGAAGCCAGAGGACTACATCCCTCTGGAGTTGGATATAACCGATACATTAAACCTTCGAGCTTATCTTTACAAGCAAGAAAATATTTAAAAACGCAGAGTTACTTAAATTTATTAAATTTTCTTTCGCCAATGATTGCTGGTATTAATGATATTAAAATTAATAAAGACATATCTGCAAACGCTTCTTTCAGACACTATTTAACTCCCTTTGGAAACAACATTGCATTAGATGTATTCATTAATAAACATTCGAAAAAATTCATCATTACTTTAAATTCTTATTCCAATAAAAATAGAACATATGCTGGCATAGAATACAATTTTATTGATTATACCATAAACAAAGCCATACAGAGTAGTATTATATTAAACACATGGATTCAACCCAGCAATTTAGATTTTTATGATAGAAAAGGTAAATGGGGTGGATTATTAGGTATTTTCATTAAGTACAAACATCCACATCTTCAACCATTTGTTCACTTCGGATATAAAACAAAAGGATGGGTTCCTGGTATTGTTTATTTAGAATCGGCATGGTATGGAAATTTTGGAATAAATTGCATTTTTAACTAAATAAATGTTTATTTTACTTCCCTTTTCGCCAAAAATATATAATTCGGTCAAAACCAAATTTCTTATAATTTGTATTCGGCGAAGGATAAAACCCTTCTTTTACATATTTAGCTTCTTCTACTGAATAAAAGGCACTGGGGGCATTATTCTTTATGATTTCTACTAATTGATTCAAATTTGATCGGTTAATTGCCATAAACAACACATCAACAGGATGCCCCATTGCTCCAAAAGCAGGCACTATCGTCATCCCAAATCCTGCTTTAACAATTTCGTCTTTTAATTTGCGTTGGTTTTCATCAACAATTACACGTACAATGAGGTTTCCTATCGCCAGCTTTTCTTCAATTAACATTCCTATGTAATTGCCCGCAGCAAAGCCAAGTGCATACCCAATATAACAAGCAAAATTATTGGCCGATTTCATAATTTCACCGATAACAATAATCCATGCCAAAACCTCTACAAAACCCAACAACGGAGCTAAAGTCTTTTTTCCTTTCGAAACAAAAATTATTCGCAATGTACCAACCGTAACGTCAAAAATACGAGCTAAACCAATAATTATAGGTAAAATAACATAGTTAAACCAATCAAAATGTTCCATAATTAATTTTTGTTGCAAAATTAAAACCTTTTATGGCTACTCAATAAAAATGTATTATTTTCGCATTGTCGAATTATGATATTTTTTTGTCATACATATCTTTTCAAAAATATTCATTGCCTTCATTTTGAAGCAAATGTGCGTTTTTTATATCTAAATATTAAAGAACGCGATCGTTTCTTTTCGTAAATAAATGTTTAACATATAAATCATAATACTTATGGAACTTCCATATGCCGAACCTTTTAAAATTAAAATGGTAGAAAACATAACGCGTTCTACCAAAGAAGAACGTTTACGATGGATTAAAGAAGCTAAGTACAATTTATTTAACCTTAGCAGCGATAAAGTATTTATCGATTTACTTACCGATAGCGGCACAGGAGCAATGAGCGACAAACAATGGTCGGAACTTATGCTTGGCGACGAAAGCTATGCCGGTGCTAGTTCGTATTACAAGTTGCAACATGCCATCAAAGACATTTTTGGTTTTCCCTACTTTTTGCCAACACATCAAGGCAGAGCTGCCGAAAATGTATTATTTAGCGTATTGGTTAAAGAAGGTGATATTATACCTGGTAATAGTCATTTCGATACAACCAAAGGACACATTGAGTTTCGTAAAGCTATACCCATAGATTGCACCATCGATGAAGCTTTCGATACTACGCTATACCATCCTTTTAAAGGTAATATCGATCTTAACAAACTAGAACAAGTATTAAGCCAACATCATCAAAAAATTCCCTTTATCATTATTACACTTACTAATAACACAGCGGGCGGCCAGCCTGTTTCTATGGAAAATCTTAAAGAAGTTCGTTATTTAGCCAATCGATACCAAAAGATGATCATTTTCGACTCTGCACGTTTTGCCGAAAATGCATTCTTTATTAAAACTCGTGAAAAAGGATATGAAAATCGTAGCATACGCGAAATTGTACGCCAGATGTTTTCTTATGCCGATGCTATGACGATGAGCAGCAAAAAAGATGGCATTGTTAACATTGGTGGTTTTATAGCAATGAACGATGAAAAACTCTTTAAACAGGCAACTATATACAACATCATGTTCGAAGGATACATTACATATGGCGGCATGGCAGGAAGAGACATGAATGCACTAGCACAAGGCTTACAAGAATCTACAACATACGAATATTTAGAGTCTCGCATTGGACAAGTACACTTTTTAGGCAATAAACTCAAAGAATACGGTATTCCCATTCAAGAACCAATTGGTGGACATGCTGTATTTGTTGATGCTCTGAAATTTTTCCCACACATACCCCAATCTGAGTATGTTGCCCAATTGTTAGCTGTTGAGCTTTACATTGAAGGTGGTGTGCGTGGTGTTGAAATAGGAACATTGCTTGCCGATCGCGACCCTAAAACAGGACAAGACCGTTATCCTAAACTTGAAATGGTTCGTTTAGCTATTCCACGTAGAGTTTATACTAACAATCATATGGAATATGTTGCAGCTGCTCTTAAAAATGTTTATGACAGAAGAACTGATATACGCAGAGGTTTTAAAATTACATACGAAGCACCTATTTTACGACATTTTACAGTAGAACTTGAACGGTTGTAATTCGTTTAAAGTGAAAAAAAGAGTTATTGTTTCCGTTTCTAACGATTTAGTTGCCGATCATAGGGTACATAAAACCTGTTTATATTTTTATGAAAAAGGATATGATGTATGGCTTGTCGGAAGGGCATTAAAACACTCTTTGCCTGTTTATAGAATATATCGAACGCATCGAATAAGATTACTTTTCCATAAAAAATTTTTATTTTATGCAGAACTTAATATTCGATTGTTTTTCTATCTATTGTTTAAAAAGGTAGATTTATTAATCTCTAATGATTTAGACACATTGCCGGCAAATTATTTCGCATCTCGGTTAAAAAGAATATCTCTACTCTATGATAGCCACGAATATTTTACAGAAGTACCAGAACTTGTACATCGAAAATTTGTTCAATCTATATGGAAACGAATTGAAGCATCAATTGTTCCCAAGTTGCCAGTTGCTATTACAGTTAACGATTCATTAGCTCAAATGTACGAAAAAAAATACGGCACAAAATTTATTAGCATTCGCAATGTTCCTATAAAAGCAAATTTTTCAACTAACGAAAAGATTCCACCTTTTTTCACTAATGAAAAACAAATTACTCATTTGCTGCTTTATCAAGGCTCGTTAAATATTGGACGTGGTATTGAAAAACTAATTGATTGCATGTTGTACTTAGACCCAAACTTCGGGTTGCTTATTATTGGTAGTGGCGATATGGAACAACAATTAAAAAAGCAAGTAACCGATTTGAATCTTACAGCAAGAATACATTTTACAGGGAAACTACCATTTGAATCGCTACATCTTTACACAAGAAAAGCATTCTTAGGCTTTTCGCTCGAAGAAAATTTAGGTTTGAATTATTTCTACGCATTACCAAACAAACTCTTCGATTATATTCACGCAGGTGTCCCTGTCGTTTGTTCCGACTTCCCAGAAATGAGAAATATTGTTCAAAAGTATAACATTGGTGTAACAACTTATGCTAACAACGGCATAGAACTAGCAAAGCTTATAAAAGAAATTTGTCAGAATGTAGAATTATACCACACATGGAAAAATAATTGCAAACTCGCTTCGGAAGAATTGTGTTGGGAAAAGGAAAAATCAAAATACGACGAATGTTTGCAAATATTATCAGCGTACCAAAAAAATGATTAAAAGAATTCAACAATTCTGAATTTTTCTGGATTTTCTTTAAATTCAGTAACTGTAATTCCGCAATATTTTTTAAAAGTTGCCGATAAATGATGTACACTCGAAAAATCCATCATATAAGCAATTTCGCTCAATGTATATTCATTTTGTAAAATAAGCTCTTTGACTTTTATCATTTTCTGAATTAAAATATACTTTTCGAGTGTAATTCCTTCATGTTTCGAAAATATTCGTGAAATTTGCTGATAGGGCATTCGTAAACGTTCAACTAAATAGTCCGATTTTCGAACAATAGAATCAACATTATTCGAATAATGTATTAATTCGGCTACTGCCTGTTTAATTTTTTCTACTTTAATTAAGTCTTTATCTTTTAGTATTGCAAAACCAAAACCAATTAACAGTTTTTCAAATTCAGTTTCATTAAAATTTTCTTTTTCAAAAACAATTTTAGGGGGCAACAACTCAATTATTGAATATTGATGTTGTGTTAAAATTAAATGAAGCAAATGCTCACAACACTTACATGTAATATTTCGTATATAATACGTATGTCGTTCAGGTGTTTCCACTTTATAAGCCACTAAGTTTTTTTATTTCGTTAAGCTTATTCAATGCTTCAATGGGCGTTAGATGATTGATATCAATATTTTTCAACTGATCTCGAATTTGACATAAGACAGGATCGTCTAATTGAAAAATCGAAAGCTGATAACCTTCTCGTTGGTGAGCAATTTGTTCTACGGGCTTTTTAATATTTTCTGTGTTATTGGCTTCAAGTTGTTTTAATATTTCTTTGCTTCTATTTACAACACTTTTAGGCATTCCTGCCATTTCGGCAACATGAATTCCAAAGCTATGTTCGGTGCCACCAGGTGCAAGTTTCCTTAAAAAAAGAATTTGATTATTAACTTCTTTTACACTTACATGATAATTTTTTATGCGAGAATATGTTTTCTCCATTTCATTTAGTTCATGATAATGTGTAGCGAATAAGGTTCTTGGCTTACCATGCGGAAACTCATGAATAAATTCGGCTATTGCCCATGCAATAGAAATACCATCATACGTACTTGTACCCCTGCCTATTTCATCGAGCAATACTAACGACCGCTCAGACAGGTTATTTAAAATTGTTGCTGTTTCAAGCATTTCGACCATAAATGTACTTTCGCCCTGAGAAATATTATCGCTAGCACCTACTCGAGTAAATATCTTATCTACCCATCCAATAGAAGCTTCGCGAGCCGGAACAAACGATCCCATTTGAGCCATGAGGACAATAATTGCTGTTTGCCTTAATATGGCCGACTTCCCCGACATGTTTGGACCTGTAATAACTATTATTTGTTGACTTTCTGAATCTAAATAAATATCATTGGGGATAAAAGGTTTTTCGGGCGGAAGTTGCTTTTCAATCACCGGATGTCGTGCATCTTTCAGGTGAATAATAAACGATTCGTTAATATTGGGTCTAAAATAGTTGTTCTCTATTGCCACTGCTGCCAATGAAACAAAACAATCGAGTTGCGATAATAATTGAGCATTAAGTTGTAAAGTAGGTATATAAGTTACGACTTCATTGAGCAAATTTTGAAAAATTTGATTTTCCAATTCCAATATTTTATCTTCGGCTCCTAATATTTTTTCTTCGTATGTTTTTAATTCTTGTGTAATATATCTTTCGGCATTTGCTAATGTTTGTTTCCTTATCCATTCCGAGGGAACTTTATCCTTATGCGTATTTCTTACTTCAATATAATAACCAAAAACATTATTGTAGCTTATTTTTAATGACGGAATTCCTGTACGTTGAATTTCTCTTTCCTGGATTTTGTTTAAATAATTTTTACTATCGTGCAGAATGGAGCGTAATTCATCTAATTCTTCATTTACACCATCGTTAATAACTCCTCCTTTATTAACTTGCGAAGGACATTCGGGATGAATGGTTTTGTTTATTTTTTTGTAAAGTACCTGACACTCCTGAAGTTGTTCAACTAGAGAATAAACAATGCTGTTTGGATTAAATAATCGCTTAATTCGCTCAATAGCCATTAATGCATTGGATAATTGTGCGATATCTCTAGGACCTGCCTTCCCAACAGAAATTTTTGAAACCAGGCGTTCTAAATCACCAACTTGCTTAAGGTGTATTTGTGTATCGTCAATTAAATTGGCATTTTTAAAAAAATATTCAACAATGTTTAATCTTTGATTTATTTGTTGAATGTCCTTTAATGGAAAGGCAACCCAACGTCGCAACAAACGCCCTCCCATGGGTGTCATGGTTCGATCAATAATATCAATTAATGTCCGTGCATTTTCGTTCGATGAGTATAATAATTCTAAATTTCTGAGTGTATATTTATCGAGCCAAACAAATTCATCATGAATCAATCGTGAAATACTTGTAATGTGAGCAAGTTTATCGTGATGCGTTGTATCTAAATATTGTAAAATAGCCCCAGCAGCAGAAATTCCAATTTTAAATTCGTTCAATCCAAAGCCTTTTAAAGTACTTACATTAAAATGTTTACATATTCTTTCGTACGAAGTTTCGTAAGTAAAATACCAATCATCAAGTTTATACAAATAAAAAGATGATGATAACCACGAATAAAAATGTTCGTGCTGACTACGTTCGTAAAGTATTTCTTTTGGTTGAAAACTTTGCAATAACTTATCGGTTTCTTCTTTATTTGCTTCAGTACAAAAAAACTCGCCTGTTGAAACATCTACGAAAGCAACACCGTAAAGTTTTCTATCTAAATAAACAGCACATAAATAATTATTTTCTTTATGATTTAAAACTCTATCGTGTGTTACAATACCTGGAGTTATTAATTCTGTAACTCCTCTCTTAACAATTGTTTTTGCAAGCTTAGGATCTTCTAATTGTTCGCAAATAGCAACCCTCTGCCCCGCTCTCACTAATCGTGGCAAATAAGTATCTAAAGCATGATAAGGAAACCCGGCAAGGGGGATTTCTGAAGCATAACCATTATTGCGTGAAGTTAAAGTAATACCTAAAATAGATGACGTCTTAATAGCATCTTCACCAAAAGTTTCGTAAAAATCGCCAACACGAAAAAGCAAAATCGCATCGGGATATTTTGCCTTAAAGCTATTATATTGTCTCATCAACGGAGTTGAGTCGTTGAGCATAAATTTCGTTTTGACATACAAAGTTAACGAATTTCAATCATAAACTTCGATGTTGTTTTTTTAAAAACTTTCTATTACTTTTGCGATGAATAAAAAAGTACAACGCCCGGATGGCGGAATTGGTAGACGCGCTGGTCTCAAACACCAGTGGGATCAAACCCATGCCGGTTCGACCCCGGCTCCGGGTACATCCATTAAAGTACTACCCTCGTTGGAGGGTTTTTTTATGAACAAAAAACAAATAATACTCGACCGTCGCTATTTACAAATGGCTAAAATTTGGGCTGAAAATAGCTACTGTAAGCGTCGTAAAGTGGGAGCACTTATTGTTAAAGATAAAATGATCATTTCTGATGGATATAACGGCACTCCTTCAGGATTTGAAAATAAATGTGAAGATGAAAACAATATAACTTTTCCATACGTTTTACATGCCGAAGCTAACGCTATAACCAAAGTTGCCAAATCAACTAATAATAGCGAAGGAGCTACACTTTACGTTACTACTTCACCTTGCTTAGAATGTTCTAAACTTATTATTCAATCGGGCATTAAACGAGTAGTATTTTGCGATTTGTATCATAATCACGACGGCATTGAGTTATTAAAACGAGCAGGCATTGAAGTTATTCATTTACCATTAACTAATCACGATGAATAAAAGAATTATATTTTATATACCCATCCTAATTGCTGTTTTTTTTTCAGCAGGTTTGTATCTAGGAAAAAAATACTTTACAAACAATATATCTTTAACAGAAAATGAAGCTATCGCGAATTTTAACCAATTATTGTTACCTACTAACAACAAACTTCAAATGCTTCTTTATTATATTGAACAAGAATATGTTGATTCACTAAATAAAGATTCTTTAATAGAAAAAGCCATTAATTCTTTACTTCAAAATTTAGATCCTCATTCAGTATATATTCCTGCAGAGGAATTTAACGATATGAACGATCCACTCGAGGGTGAATTTGAAGGAATTGGTATAGAATTCAGTATTCAAAACGACACTATTGTTGTTATGAATACCATAATAGGCGGACCATCAGAAAAAATAGGTCTGCTTGCTGGCGATAGAATCATTAAAGTAAACGATAGCTTAGTTGCAGGTATAGGTATTACAAATCAAAAAGTTTTAAAATTATTAAAAGGTCCGAAAGGTACTAAAGTTAAGCTTCATATTAAGCGAAATTTTCTAAACAAATTATTAACATTTACCATTACACGTGACAAAATCCCTATGCATAGCATCGATGTTGCGATGAGTATAACACCTATCGTTGGTTACATAAAAATTGCGCGATTTGCAAAGACAACTCCCGAAGAATTTAGAAATGCCCTTCAAAAACTACATCAAAAAAATATTCATAAAATTATTGTTGATGTTAGAGGTAATGGAGGGGGATATATGGATGCTGCTATAGAAGTTGCCGATGAATTTTTGGATAAAGATGAACTTATTGTTTACACACAAGGAAAAGCTTATCCCAAAAAAGAATATAGAGCAACAGAAAAAGGAATTGCACATAGCGACGATATTGTTATTTTACAAGATATGTTTTCGGCATCGGCAAGCGAAATATTAGCTGGAGCTATTCAAGATAACGATCGTGGTGTCATAATTGGACAAAGATCTTTTGGAAAAGGCTTAGTTCAAGAACCTATATTTTTTAGCGATAGAAGCTCTGTAAGGCTTACTATCGCTCGTTATTACACACCTAGTGGTCGCTGCATTCAAAGAGAATATCATCGCTCTTTATTCGAATACTATAACGATATTTTAACCCAAAACGACAGTATTCATAAAAATGATACCGCTAATGCTCCTGTTTACACTACCAAAAAAGGAAGAAAAGTTTATGGCAATGGTGGCATTTATCCCGATATTTTTGTTAATTCATATGACACTCAAAGCGAATATTTTTACAAAACAGCAAGTCAATCGCTGATTTATCAATTTGCATTTCAATTTGCCGATAAAAACAGAACAAAATTACAACAATTTAAAAATTGGAATGACCTCGACAATTATTTAATTAAAATCCCACTTTATGATGATTTCGTTGCTTTTACCTCTAAAAATGGTATAACAGCCAGTAAAAATGAAATAGAAAAATCGAAAAATATCATACTCAATCAGCTTCGAGCATATATTATTAGAAATATTTTTAACGATGAGGGCTTTTATGCTATTACTGTAGAAATTGATCCCGTTATTCAAAAAGCTATTCAATACTTTAATTCTAAAAAATAAACGTGCAACCTATTTTTTTATTTTGCAGTCTTAATGAAAATTATTTTCTTTGCAATAAATTAATGTCTAACTAAATTTAATGTCTATGAGAAAAGTTTACTTTTTACTTAGCTTTTTGCTAATGATTGGCGTATTAAACGCCCAAACAAAACGTACATCTTTTGATGTTAACCGTTCTATTAAAGCTCCCAAATTATCGGTTCATTCTGCAACTGGTGTAAAATTGCCCGACACCGATACATTGGATAACACTCTCCCTACTGATACACTTACAGCTTATACCTTACAAGGACAATGGGGTTACTTTCCGGGGCATAATGGCTATCAAATGAACAAATATGCAGAAAAATTTACCAACAGCATTCCTGGCGAAATTAATGGAATTTTTGTTGCAGTAGCAGTTGCTTATGCAGCTAATCCCAACGCATCTGTTACATTTAAAGTTTATTCCGGTAGTGGCAATACTCCAGGTGCTGAGCTCGGTTCTAAAACTGTTCAAATTGGATCATTTACAACACAACAATACAATGAAGTTGTTTTTGATAATCCAATCCCAGTTACGGGCAATTTCTTTGTGGGTTACGAAATTACATATAGCAATCCTGTAGATACTTTCAGTACATTCATTGCCAAATTTGGAAATCCTAACCGTACCGTTAATACCGCTTACTGTATGTACAACAACTCATGGTATGCAGTTGATAATCTTTTCCAAGGCGGACCAAAAACTGCTCACGCTATTTTAGTTCGTTTTGCTGCTAATACATCATCTAATCCAACAGCTTCTGTTGCTCCTACATCGTACACTTTTACCAATGTCCCCGTTAATACCACTGCAACGTCTACTAACTTCACTCTTACCAATGCTGGTGGTGGAACTTTAACTGCATCGGCAGTAAATGGATTAAGTGGCACCCCATTTACATGCTCATTGAATCCTTCAACTGTTAACCTTGCTACAGGACAAAGCGTAAACTTTACTTTCAGCTACAATCCAACAGCAGCAGGCACTCACACCGCAACAGCTACTATCGTAACTAATGGTGGTAATGTTAACATTACACTTAATGGTACTGCTGTTAGTTGCAGTGCAATTACTACTTTCCCATGGGTAGAAAGTTTCGAAGGCACAGCGTTCCCCCCACAATGTTGGAACAACTTAGATGTTGACGGCGATGGCAAAAAATGGGAAGTTCGCGATGAATCGCAAGGTTGGGATGCTTACGATGGAACTAAATGTGCCGTTTCTGCTTCTTGGGTACAACAACCACTTACTCCTAACAATTATTTAATTACTCCTCAGCTTTCTATTCCTAATAACAATATGGTTTTGAAATTTTATGCAGCTCCCCAAGATCCACAATGGCCAAGTGAATATTTTGGTGTAGAAGTTTCTACTACAGGAATACAACCTGCAAACTTCTCTAGTATTTTCACATACACATTACAAGCAGCCGACTCTGTATGGAAAGAATTTACCTTACCATTAGCTAATTATAGCGGACAAAATATTTACATTGCATTCCGTCACTATAACTGCACCGACTGGTTCTACATGAAACTCGATAAAGTACAAGTAATGCAAGCTACTGATATTGACTTCAGCCAAATCAATGGACCTGTATTTGTATATCCCAATCCTGCTTCGAGCAAACTCATGGTTGCTAACGAAAAAGCTTCACGCATTGAAATTTACAATTTAAAAGGTCAGCTTGTGGCAGAATATAGCAATACTACCGAAGCTAACATCAGTGAAATTGCTCAAGGTACATATATGGTTAAAATAGTTACTAACAACCACGTATTTACACAAAAAATTAATATTGTACGATAATCTCTAAAAAAGTAATGTATTAAAGGCTGTCTATAAAAGACAGCCTTTTTTAATTTAATTTATGCACTCTCAACGTCCTGTTATAAAAAATATCCAAATCTTAGATATTCATTCATCGGGTAATTTTATTGCTACTTTTAACGAAAAAAAATACTACATTCCCAAAGTAATTACTAATGAAATAGCCGACATACAAATACAAAACCGCCGGTTAGGATACAGAACCGGAAAAGCCATTAATATCGTAGAACCATCTCAAAACCGAGTTCCTGTTTATTGTCCTTATTACGAAAATTGTGGTGGTTGTAATTTTTTACACATACAATATCAATACCAATTGAAATTAAAGCAACATATTATTCAAAAAGCATTCGAAAAGTATAACATTTCATATAATGTGCCTATACCAGAAGAATCTAATCCCAATGTCTACTACAGAAACAAAGCAACATTCGATATACATGCAGAAACTGATACCGTATATGCCGGTTTTCATCCATTTTGGAGCAAAGAAGTTATACATATCAAGCATTGTTTATTACTCAATCCCCAAATTAACGAATTGCATAATATTGTCATTCATTGGATAAACCAATCAACTCAAAAGCAAATAATTAATTATACTATAAGAATCAATACCTCAAATGAAGCTATCTTAATTTTAAAAGTCAATCAAAAAATTGATAATAACCATATTAACGTTGAACCTATTAAAAATTATTTTATTGGTATTTATGCACATAAAGATAATAATATAAGTATATTGCATGAAAAACAACCTTTTAGCGAATCCGTTTTTAATCTTCAAATGAATGTGCATCCGCTTTCATTTTTACAAAACCACATCGCAGTTGCCCAAAATATGATTCAATTCATTAAACAAAATGTTGACTTTATAAACAAAATTGTTTTTGATTTATACTGTGGCATGGGCTTTTTCTCGCTATTAGCCAGCCAAGATTCTCAAAAAGTAATAGGTATAGATAGCAATCCCTATGCTATAAACGATGCCAAACAAAATGCCAAAGTTTTAGGATTAGATCATCACAGTTTTATTAACGGTGATGTTTTGCAAACATTTAATTCTGATTTTTTAAAATTACATCCTCAACCCGATATTATCATATTAGATCCACCTCGATCAGGTACACTTATAGAAATATTGAAAACAATTATTCAGTCAGAAACAAAGTTTGTAATTTACGTTAGTTGCAATCCGGTATCTCTTGCATGGAACTTGACGTATTTGCTCCCCTATTATTCTATCAAAACAATTAAAGCTTTCGACATGTTTCCACAAACGCATCAAGTAGAAACTGTTGTTATTTTGCAAAGAGCTATTTAATTTTTGTTATTTTTAGTTCTGTTCTTCTATTTAATGCCCTTCCCTCGGGAGTATCATTATTTGCTATGGGCTTTGAATACCCATAACCAGTATAAGTCAACCGATTTGATGAAATACCTTTCGAAATTAAATATTCATAAACTAATTTTGCTCTATTGGTAGAAAGTGTTTTATTATATTCGGCAGTGCCTACATTGTCTGTATGTCCTGATATCTCAATACCTATTGTAGAATTTTGTCGCAAAAATTGCACTAATTTATTCAACTCAACCTCCGATTCAGGTTTTAAATTATATTTATCCGTTTCGTAAAAGATATTTTTTAAAATTATTGTTTGACCTACTTCAATAGGAATTAGTGGAACATCTAATTGAAAAGAAGTTTCTATTTTTCTTAACGATTCGAGCGAAAAATATTCGCTATAGAAGAGATATCCCTGTGCCGAAACATTCATTGCATATTGAGTTCTCTTAGGAATACATGCTATATATTGCCCATTAAGCTCATTTGACGTTGCATTATATATTAACGATTTATTTTCTAAGTCGTATATTTCTATGTTTGCTCTAAGCGTTTGTTTTGTTTTGGCATCAAATATTTTTCCGGTTAAATATATTACAGGGTCCGGGCGAACTTCATCGTAAAGCTCAAATGTATATAAATCCCAATCGAGCGATCCTTCTCTATTTGAAGCAAAGAAAGCGTATTTGCCATTTGCATTGACAATCAATCCAAAATCATCCGATGAAGTATTGATCGGATAACCTAAATTTTTTGGCGTTGTCCATGTACTATCGGGCTTCATTTGCGACATAAAGATATCTTGTCCTCCCATACCCATCCATCCATCCGATGAAAAATATAATGTTTTGCCATCGGGATGTAAAAATGGTGCATATTCATTTCCTGATGTATTAATACTATCGCCTAAATTTCTTGGTTCAGTCCATGTACCATCTGTTTTTTTAAAACTAACATATAAATCTTTACCTCCTTTTGAATCGGGTCGCCCACCCGACGAAAAAAATAACATTCTTCCATCGGCAGATGCAGCTGGTGTGCTTTCCCAATATCTTGTGCAAACGGGTGGGCCTAAATTTTTCGGTTTTGTCCAACCCTGCGGTGTGCGTTCTGAATAATATATATCGCACGAACCATAATCATTTTTTCTATTGCATGCAACATAAAATAAAAATTGACCATTTGCAGAAATGCTTTGGGCACCCTCGTTATCGTTTGAATTAATATCATTATCTAATTTTTTTGCTAATTGCCACTCTCCATTTTCAGACTTTTTAGTAAAAAATAAATCTTCCTGATAAATTACACTGCCATTGGGAGCTCGTTTTTCAGTAGGCAAAGCCACAGTAAAGTAAAGCTCTTGCTCATTTATTGTTAATGAGGGCCAATAATCTTTATAGGGTGTATTAACCTTATCAGAAAGTCGGACTGGATTAAATGGAACTGGATTTTCGTATGCTTTAATAATAAATTCAATACGCTTCAACCAGTTATGGGCTTCAGATATTTTTTTTTCATCGGATATTTTATTCATATATATCTCAGCATTTTGTAAAGCATCTTTATACTTACCAAGCTTAAACATAGCTTTGCTCAATGCAAAATATATTTTTTCATCAAAATCTGGATTTATTTCTATTACTTTTTGCAAATAAAATATTTCGTTTTCGGCTTTATTCTGTTCGTTGAATATATCAGCAATGAGCAAATATGCTTCTATAAATTTATTGTTACGTTCAATTGCTTTCTTTGCAGTTGATTTAGCCTGTTCCAATTGACCAATGTTATAATATGCTAACGCTTTTTCGAATAAATTTATAGCAGATTTATCTTTGACAGAATAATTTTGAGCAGTTAAAAAAATTGTAGAGATTATAAATAAATATGTACTGATTATTCTTTTCATAATATTTTCATGAACTTATGTGCCTGAATAGATATTCTCCATTCGGGATGGTTTTTAATATATTCAACGATACCCGGTAAAATTTTATTGAATGACGACCATTCGGGTTGTAAAAAAAGCATACACTCTTTGTGTACTTTTTGCTTACAATATTCTGCCCATTCAAAATCTTCAAGGTTTTGTATAATAATTTTTAATTCATTAGAATAAATAAAAAATTCATCTAATGGACGATGCCATGGTTTAGGCGAAAAACTGATCCAATCCCAAATACCAGTTATTGGTTCTGTTCCGCTTGTTTCTACATGAGTTTGTATATGATTATATTTCAATTTATTTGTAAAATAATTAAGATTATGGGAAAACGGTTCGCCTCCCGTTATTACAACGACATTTGATGGATTTTTAATTATTCTTTCGATAACTTCATCAACATCGGTCCACTGATGAGGAAACATATTCCATGCGGGTTTTGAATCGCACCAATGACAACCCACATCACAACCTGCAAGTCGAACAAAATACGCTGCTTTCCCTACATGAAAACCTTCGCCTTGCAATGAATAGAACTCTTCGGCAATAGGCAATTTATTATCAACATTTACCATGATTAAAAAACATCTAACAATTTTTCCAAATGAATACCATGCGAACCCTTTATCAGTATAGATGAATTTTGTATAGGATTCTTTTTCAAATAGCTAATTAATTCTTCTACAGTTAAAAATGATGATTTGACATGTTCAGATTTTACCCTATTAAAAACATGTCCTACAAGATATATTTCAATATCATGATTATTTTTAAGCCTTTCGAGTATTGCCTTATGTTCATCATCTTCATATTTTCCTAATTCTAACATATCACCTAAAATAAGAACTTTGTTGGGCAATTTCATATCTAGAAAACTTTGAATGGCTAATTCCATACTCGATGGATTGGCATTATATGCATCCATGATAATAACATTGCTTCCTTGCTTTATCCATTGCGACCGATGATTATTTGGTGTATAGGTTTCTATTGCTTCAATCATATTACTTTCTGAAATGTTAAAATATTTACCCATACAAATAGCGGCCATTATATTATCTGCATTATAAAAACCAACTAGTCGACTCTGTAAGCGATATGTTTTATTTTCATCTTTATATTTCCATGCAATAGCTAAAAAAGGAGTATTCGATTTTTCTATTAATCTTACATCGCAACTTTCATTGTTCCCATATAAAAACCTTTTTATTCCTTGAGATTTTTTCATCAATATTTCATCATCTGCATTAACAAATGCAACTCCATTTTTATTTTTCAAATATTGAAACAAATACGTCTCTGTTCTAACAACCGCATCAAATGAGCCAAAATATCCCAAATGTTCCTTCCCTAAATTTGTAACAATTCCATAATCAGGATTGGCGAGTTTACACAATAATTCTAATTCATCGGGATGATTGGCACCCATTTCCACAATGGCAAATTCGGTATTAGGACGAATTTGCAACAATGTTAGCGGCACTCCAATATGATTATTGTAATTTCCTTTCGTATAACTTACCTGAAATTTTTTTGACATTACAGCAGCTGCTAGCTCTTTAGTAGTTGTTTTACCATTAGAACCAGCAATACCAATAACCCTTACGGGCATATTATTTCTATGATATTGTGATAAACATTGTAAAGTCTCAAGTGTATTTTCTACGATAATAACATTTTCATTTTTTCCTTCATAATATTCGGCAATGGCATATTTACAACCATTTTCTAAAGCATAATCAATAAACTGATGTGCGTCAAATCGTTCGCCTTTCAGGGCAATAAATAACGAATTTTGTAATAGGTTGCGAGTATCAGTACAAACCGAATAATCGCACTCTTTATATTTTTCGTAAATGTGTTCTATTGTGCCTTTCATCATATTATTCAAATTTTAAATAAAAAAAGCTGTTCTTTTGCCGAGAACAGCTTAAAAAATTATTTTTAATTACTTTTATTCTACAGCTCCACCTCTTGGACTTCCAACCCTGTGCATAGCACAACGGAATCCTAAATCGTCGCGTGCTTGTTCTTCATCCAAGAAGCGGCGTGTACCTGGCGACATCCAATATGCTCTATCTCTCCAACCACCTCCTTTAAATACGCGAGCCCTGTTGTCAATCATTGTCGTCATACCATCTCCACCCCTAATCGTTGGCTTCCCATTTTCGCCAATCAAAGGCTTTCCTGTATTGTACATTCGCTTTGAATTTGTATTATCTCTGTTTGCCTCTTCGTTATCGTATTCAATACTCGATTCAAAGTCTCCATCTAAATAATTGATATTGTCGGCAGTATTGTAATTTCTGCGATTGAATGCTTCGTCGTCGGTAACATCTCTATAGCGTATTCTACCTAAACTATCTTTTTCGGCAATATTACCTTCTTCATCTCTAACTTGAGTTTTAAACACATTTCCACGGAATGGTCTGAAATCTTCTACATCTTCGTACGACAACGGACGATAAACATCCATAACCCATTCATTAACATTTCCGGCCATACAATACAAACCATAATCATTAGGCCAATAAGATGTAACGGGTCCAGGGATATCGTTGTGATCATTTAAGGCACCTGCCATACCCATATAATCGCCTCTACCTCTCATAGTGTTGGCTCTAATTTGTCCAACATCGGTAGTCTTAAATCCTGAACGATCGTCAATACGAATGTAATGTCCATTCCAAGGATATATACGTTCGTTGAAAATTCGTTCTTGTGCTAACATGTTTCCAATCAATCCTAAAGCTGCAAATTCCCATTCAGCTTCGGTTGGGAGTCTGTATTTGGGCAATAATATACCATCTTCCATTCGTACTTTACGGAAATCGTTATTGGGATCGAGGTCGGGTAATTGATCGCGTACTGCACCTTCGTATTGACCTGCTAAATATGCTTCTGTATTAAAGTTGTTTTCTCCTGTTTGACCTGTGGGATCCATGTACAGCAATCCTTCGCGTACCATTATAAGTTCGTTAACTCTGTCGGTTCTCCATGCACAATAATCGTTAGCCTGACGCCAATTAACGCCTACAACAGGATACTCTTGATATGCAGGGTGGCGGAAGTAATATTCAACATAGGGCTCATTGTATGCCAATTTTTTTCTCCATACAAGTGTATCGGGCAGTGCCATCTTGTATACTTCGGGATAGTCAACAAAAACTCTTCTTAACCAATATAAATATTCTCTGTAATCAACGTTACGTACTTCTGTTTCGTCCATGTAAAACGATGATACCGTTACACGACGGGGGAATGCATGCCATTCGTACATTACATCCTGCTCAACGCGTCCCATCGAAAATGTCCCACCCTCAATTAACACAAGTCCAGGACCTGTTTCTTGCTCTTCGTAAAATACATATTCAAATCCACCGTTTTTAGGATCGTTATAATTCCATCCTGTAGTTGCAGATCGTTTTCTATCGCACGACGAAAACATTATAGTTGTTATAGCTGCTGCAACAACTACGGTAATAATTTTTGTATTCATAAGGCACCTTATTTTCATAATGTATATAACTAAAATGATGGACAACTTATTGTCCTAAATTTTTGTTTTTTCTGTTTACATGGAAAATTCATTGAAAAAGATATTTCATGAGCTCCGAGGGTTTGGTTTTTGAGTGCCGAGATAGTTAAATCGTAGCTGTAAGCAATTTTATATTTTTCTTTGAGATAACCAAGTAGCATAATGAAAGAATCGTAATGGAATGTTAAATTTTGACGGAACCATATCCCTCCCACAATACCTTTACGGCTAAGATATAGCCCCCAATTCATTTGTTGAAAATCTCTTTGTTGTTGAAACAACAAGTTTGGCGAAAGCAATAAATCGCCTTTTTTTATACCTCTTCCTGACAACGGGATATTAAAACCTGCATGTACAGTATATTTGCGAGGGAGTACTGCATCATCGTTGCTTCTAAATGATTCTGTGGGTTGAGTAATATGATGTACTGCCACTCCACCAAAAAAACTTTGACGAGAATATATAAACCCTGTAGAAAAATCGAAATGTCCTTTTGATTCGGTAGTAGGAACATTCACTTCAGCAGTAGGATAAATAGGTCCATATAAAGGATGAATCATGTCGGGAAAGATAAAATCCCAGTTTAAACGTTTCTGAATGTAAGTTGCTTGAAATGCAATATTTATACTGGAACGACGATCGAGCGTAAATGTATAATTATAAATACCACTAACATTTGTACTTGTGATGGCACCATCGCCTTGTATGTCCTGATATATGTATCCACCCAACGAACCTTCGACTGCTTTAACAAATTGGTCGTAAGAAGCTATGTAAGTAACATAAGTAGATCCCAACGCTGGCCACTGATTACGATAATTTAACGTTAGTCGCGGACATTTAATAGAGCCAGTTAAGGCAGGATTTAGATACAATGGACTTGCGTAAAATTGCGAGAATTGTGGGTCTTGTGCAGATATTTTGGTTATTCCTACCACCAGCAATACTAGCCATACAAAAGTTTTCCTTTTATTCATTGTAAAGGTATGTTTCTTCAACTTGCAATTATACAAATAATTTTTTAAAAAACATTAACGATTCAAAATTTTTTATTTTTTTCGTGATACAATATTAGTTATTTTTTTTCGTTTCATTAACTTGCTGGCTCATTTTTTTTAGCATATGACCGAAAAATTTATTGTAATAATTTTTGTTTTTTTAGTATTTACTAATTCCCATTATGTACACACTCAAACACTGGTTTACAACGTAAAATGGACCCAAAATATTGTAGAAAATTTCGACAATCAAAAAATAACATTATTACATTTTGAAAATGCAAGTTACGATTTAGGTTCATCGTTACCCAAATTTGTTGAAAACATAAAAATTAATTCTGAAAATGTACAAGCAGTTTTAACAAATTATACTGTTGAAACCATTCCTAACGAAGAGATCCAAAATATTGATACCAAAAATATTGACGAAGTTTTTCAATTTAAAAGCACCATTACTTATTCACGAAAACAACCATACATTAATTTTGAGCTTATTCCAGTTCGTTTTAACAATAATATAGGAAAATTTGAACGAATTGTTTCGTTTGAAATTCGCATTGAACCCAACATAAATAAACTCTCTGATAAATTTATCCAAAATTACTCATCGTCATCTGTTTTAAGTTCGGGGAAATGGAAAAAAATTAAAATTACTCAAACTGGTATATACAAATTAACCTATCGCCAAATAATGGAAATGGGATTTTCTAATCCTTCTACCATAAAGGTGTATGGAAATGGTGGTGCCTTTTACGGTTTTTCGAACAATGTAAGCCGAATTGATGATTTAGCCGAAATTCCTATATTCATAAATAAAGGCAATGACGGTATATTCAATGAAGGAGATTATATTTTATTTTATGCCAAAGCCCCCATATATTGGCGGTACGATTCGAATAATCAAGCATTTGTCCATTCTTTACATCCTTATACTAATGAATCATATTATTTTCTGACAGATGGCGGGAATTCTCCAACACAAATTAACCAGATTAACTATGATAGTTTGACGTCTACACACATTATTAATTCATTCGACGATTACCAATTTCATGAATTAGAATTAACTAATTTCCTTAAATCGGGAAGACTTTGGGTTGGAGAGTCTTTTAATACGACATTAACATATAATTACAGTTTTTATTTTCCGAATATTGTTCCGAATAGTAATTTGTACTTACAAAGTGGACTATTTGCTCGTTCAAGTGTTTCGAGTTCGTTTACATTTTCAGTTAATGGAAGCGTTATTGGTAGTCAAAGTATTAGCGGTTCAGGATCTAATGCATCATACACAGGAGAAACTTTTAAAAAACGGTTTTCACATAATTCACCTTCGGTTAACATTAGCATAACTTATAATAAACCTGCTTCAGGAGGCGAAGGCTGGCTCGATTATTTATTACTAAATGTTCGACGTCAATTAATATTTAATGGTGGACAAATGATGTTTAGGGATATTTCATCGGTTGGTAATGGCAATGTTGCCGAATTTCAGATATCTACTACAAAGTCAAATGCTATTGTTTGGAATATCACGAACCCTGTTCAACCTTTTGAAGTTAAAGCCTCTTTTGAAAACAATGTATTGAAATTCAAAGCTCCTGCTAGTAACTTGGAAGAGTACATCATTTTCGATGGAAGTTCGTTTTTATCACCTACGGTAGTTGGCGATGTAGCTAACCAAAACTTGCATGCACTGAGCGATATAGATTTTGTAATTGTTAGTCATCGAAATTTTTTATCTGCAGCTAACGAAATTGCCGAAATACATAGAAAATACGATAACCTGTCTGTTGTTGTTGTTACTCCCGAAGAGATATACAACGAATTTTCAAGTGGAATGCCCGATATTTCGGCTATTAAATTTTTTATGAAAATGCTTTATGACAGAGCTGGTAACGATTCGTTAAAAATGCCCAAATATTTGTTATTGTTTGGCGATGGTTCGTATAATAACAGAACATATTCAAGCGAAAATACCAATTTTATTCTTTCGTATCAATCGGCAAATTCACTGGTTGCTGTTAATTCGCTTACATCGGACGATTTCTTCGGATTACTCGATAATAATGAATACGAATACATAGGCACATTGGATATTGGTATTGGCAGAATTCCCGTTAAATCTTTGACAGAGGCACAGCAGTATGTTAATAAACTAAAAAATTATTATTCAGCCAATTCATTGGGCGAATGGCGAAATTGGATTACGCTTTTAGCCGATGATGAAGATGTAAATGAACATATGTCGCAAAGTAATACATTGGCACAATATCTCGAAACAAACTTTCAGCAATACGTGCTAGATAAAATATATTTAGATGCGTTTTCGCAAAAAACAACTCCAACGGGCGACAGATATCCCGACGCCAATGAATCGGTAGAACAACGTATGAAAAAAGGTTGTCTGGTATTTAATTATACAGGACATGGAAATGAATATGCCTTAGCACATGAACATGTAATTATTGTATCGGACATAATTTCATGGTCAAATTTTAATACTCTGCCTTTGTTTATAACTGCAACATGCGAATTTGGACGTTGGGACGACTACCATAGAGTTTCAGCAGGCGAACTTGTATTGCTCAATCCTCGCGGTGGTGCAATAAGCATGCTCACAACAACACGCCTTGTTTACAGCACATCGAATTTTGCATTAAATAAAAGCTTTTATGAGTGCCTTTTCCCAAAAAACACACAAGGTGAATATTTACGACTTGGCGACGCTTATCGATTGGCAAAAAATAAAACAGGTGGATTAGGAGATATCAACAAAAGAAATTTCTCTTTATTAGGCAATCCTGCTATGCGAATTGCTTTTCCAAAATATTCAGTAATTACCGATAGCATTAACGGCATTCATGTAAGCATTTTCAATGATACTATAAGACCCCTTCAAAAAGTAACTTTATGCGGACATATTGAACACAATCAACAAGTTTTAAATTCATTCAACGGCGAAATAATTATTACAGTATTTGATAAACCAAGCAATGTAACTACTTTAGCCAACGACGGTGGAACTCCTTTTCAATTTACTATTCAAAAAGATATTCTATTTAAAGGAAAAGCAACTGTTAGCAACGGATATTTTACTTGTCAATTTATTGTTCCAAAAGATATTAAACACACTAATGGTACAGGAAAAATAAGTTATTACGCTCAAAAACTACAATCAGTCGAAGACGCTACGGGCAGCTTCACACAAATCATACTTGGCGGTAATGCTTATCAAATAGAAGACAACAAAGGTCCTGATATTGAACTTTTTATGAATAATGAAAGCTTCTCAGATGGCGGTATTACAAACGAATCTCCTACCTTAATTGTTAAACTTTATGATGAAAATGGAATAAATACTGTAAGTAACAGCATCGGACACGACATTACTGCAACTCTTGACAATAATCCGTCTCTAAAATACATATTAAACGATAATTACATCAGTGAAAAAGATAATTACAGAAAAGGAACAGCCACCTATTCTTTTTCAAAACTCACTCCTGGCGAACATTCTATAACTGTTAAAGCTTGGGATGTTGTTAACAACTCTTCTCAAAAAACTATACGCTTTATTGTACAAAATTCAGATGAACTGAGCATTAACCGTGTTATTAATTATCCAAATCCATTTACATCCAAAACAAGCTTTTATTTCGAACATAATTACCCAAATACTTCATTGCAAACTACTATTCAAATATTTACTGTTACAGGACGCATAATAAAGACAATAACTACGGACACATTTAGCGAAGGATTTCGTAGCGAACCCATAGAATGGGACGGAAAAGATGATTACGGTGATAATATCGCCCCAGGTGTGTATTTTTATACAATTAGAGTCAGTAATGGTCATAAAACAACACAAAAAATCGAAAAACTTGTGAAATTAAAATAACAAGTTTAAAACTTTATCATTAATTTTGACAATAAATTTGTGTGTTATGCAATTACGATTTGTACGTATTTTGCTTGTTTTTTTTATACCCTATTTCGCTTATTCACAAGGAAGTCAGCCTGTAGTTTTAATTTCGGGAAAAGTTGTCAACGAACGCAATATGCAACCTGTAGAAGCACGTATTGTATGGGAACTATTGCCCGAAGGTAAAGAAGTTGGCATTGCACGCTCCGATCCAAGCACTGGTTCATATAAAATTGTATTACCACACGGAAAACGTTACGGTTATATGGCTCTTGCCGAAGGTTATTATTCTATAACCAAATATTTAGATTTAACTAATTTAGAACAATACACCGAAATTGACGAACAAAATTTATATCTTGCCCCAGTGATGGAATCGCAAGTTGCTCGACTAAACAATGTTTTTTTTAAAGAAGGAACAAATGAACTTTTACCAGAATCCATTTGCGAACTTGATAGATTTGTTGCATTTCTAAAAGTAAATAAAAAAGTTACTGTAGAAATAGCAGCTCATACCGATAATATCGGCGATGACAAAAAAAATATGGAACTTTCGCAAAAAAGAGCCGAAAAAGTTGTAGAGTACTGCATCAGCAAAGGCATTAAAAAAGAGCGATTAATTGCCAAAGGTTATGGCGAAACTCAACCCATCGCATTCAACGGAGACGAAGAAGGCAGAGCTATGAACCGTAGAATTGAGTTTAAGGTAATTTCAATTAAATAACCGTCATTTATCGTATATATTCGGCTTTTTGTCATTTTATACTTCTCTATAACAACGCATTACATTTACTTTGCTAAAAAAAAGATTATGAAAAATCAAATGAACTTACAAAAATCAGAAAAAAAAATTGTTGGCTTAAAAAGCCTTGTTTTAGGATTAATTATCATCCTTGCAGGAATACTATTATTGCTGCATAACTTAAATTTAATAGATCCGTATTGGTTTAATGTATTTTTTTCTTGGCAAATGGCAGTTGCTGTTGTTGGCTTTATTTTTCTTTTCGGAAAAGATTATCCTTTTGGTATTTTCATTTTCGTTCTTGGAGTATTATTAGTCATGTCGCATCATTTTAATTTAGATATAAATATTACAACTTATTTATTGCCTTTAATTATTATAGCTATCGGATTAGTTATTGTTTATTATATAGTTTTTTCTTCAAAAAGGCAAAATAAACAATTGACCACAGACCAACAAAATATTGAAGAAATAAATTTGTTTGGATCGGGCAATTATATCATTAACAGTCAATCGTTTAAATATGGTAAATTTATTTGCATTTTTAGTGGTTCTAAAATCAATCTGTTACAATCGGATATTACACAAATGGAAGCAGAAATTAATGTTATTGCCATTTTTGGAGGTATAAATTTATATATTCCCCCCGATTGGATTGTTAAGTTTGAAACATTTAATGTTTTTGGTGGTTTTTCCGATAGCAGAAATATATCTATCTCAAACTCAACAAAAATTTTAGTTATTAAAGGTATCATTCTTTTTGGTGGTGGTGAAATAAAATCAATACCCGATTAATGAAAAAAGTAATTATTTTATTTTCAGCAATTTGGGCAATACTAACTATTGCCCAAATCTATTTTATAAGAAGTTTAACTTTTAGTTCTCTTTCCAATTCTATAATTGATGCTATAGTATTTAATACGATATTCGCGGTAGTTTATTTCGGATTATGGCAATTGACTTTGATATACGACATCGCGGCAAAAAAATTTTTTCACTCAATTTTCAAGCTGTTTTTTGCTAATATCACACTACTTATCATTTGGGAAAGTCTTTCTTATACTATATTATATTCTTTATTCATAAATGATAAACCATACATTCAGTTTCTAAATAATACTATCATTCATCGTTTCATTATTGGACTATTAATAAGCTTTGTTGTAATATACTTTTTTTATCTAATTCGTTTAATTGAATACAAAAACTGGCAAATCCAACACAATGAGAGAATTTCGTCGCAATTGAAAAATGCACAAATAAAAGCTCTTTATGCACAAATTAATCCGCATTTCTTATTCAATAGTTTACATTCACTCCAGAGTTTAATTTTAACCGATACGGAAAAAGCTTTATTAACAATTCAACATTTATCAGAATTATTACGTTATTCTTTAACCAAACAGGATATTTTTGTATCTTTTCACGATGAACTATCGCAAATACAGAAATATCTGTTTATTGAGAAAATCCGTTTTGGTCATCTCTTAAATATTAATATAAACGTAGATGAAGAAGCGTTATCTGCAAAACTTCCGAATATGTTACTTCAGCCATTAATAGAAAATGCTATAAAATTTGGTGTATATGATGCTACAGAAAAAGCAGAAATTAATTTAAATGCCAAACTTATAAATAATGAACTTCGGATTACTTTAACCAACACTTACGACTCAAATTTTCCGATACAAAAAGGAACGGGTTTGGGATTAAAAAATGTTAAAGAACGATTATTTACTATTTATTTTAGAAAAGATCTTCTTCAAATTCAAAGTAATAATAATATTTTTATTGTAGAATTACAGATTCCACAATTATGAGTACAAAATATTCCATTGTAATTGTTGATGATGAACCCTTAGCTCGTGAATTAGTAAAAAATTATCTTTCACACAGAAATGATATTAATATTATTGCCGAATGCAGTAATGGATTCGAATGCATCAGCTTTTTAAATAAACACCGTACCGACATTTTACTATTAGATATTCAGATGCCTAAGATTAATGGTTTTGAATTATTAGAAATATTAAATGAGCGTCCACATGTAATATTTAGTACAGCTTACGATGAATATGCCATTAAAGCTTTCGAAGAAAATGCCATCCATTATTTATTAAAACCATATTCGAAAGAAAAATTGTTTGCTGCCATAGATCGTTGCATTGAACAAATTAACTTGAAAAATACATCAACTTTCCTACCCGATAAATTGAATAAGACATATACAAACAATAAAAAGATAGAAAAAATAATTGTGCGGCATAATTCTAAAACTCAAATCATAAACATAGATGACATAATATATTTCGAATCGGCAGAAAATTATGTAAAAATAAGAACCCACCATGCTACATTTATTCAAGAAAAAACAATGAAATATTTTGAAGAAAATCTTCCCGAAGAAAAATTTATCCGACTACATCGTTCGTACATTGTTAATATCAATTATATAGTTAGCATCGAAGCATATACAAAAGATTCTTATATTGCAACATTAAAAAATAACGAAAAAATAAAGGTTAGCCAAGAAGGATATAAAAAATTTCGTAATAAGTTTAAATAAGCTTTTTTCTATCTAAAAAGTCTATTAACACCATCAAATTCCATAAGCGTCCATACAAATAATCGTCCCCTTGTTCGAATTTCTTTAACATGTTCTCAACAAAGCTATACTGTATGAATGGATACTTCTGCAAATTATGTTTCGACAACAAAAAATAAAGTTTATCTTTCCATTCATTTTTCATCCATTTATTTAACGGAATCGAAAAGCCCCATTTACGACGCATAAAATATTTACTAGGAATATATTGATACAACAGCTGTTTTAAAATATATTTATCTATGTCATTTCTATGTTTGAGTTCTGGGGATAAATTAAAAGCAAATTGCACAATATTAAAATCAAGCAAAGGTGAGCGAACTTCTAATGAATATCTCATCGAAGCCCTATCAACTTTAACTAATAAATCGTCTTTTAAATAATAATTCAAATCGAACCAGGATTGTAGTTCTACTTTCGACAACATTCGTTCTGTCTGCTGAGGCATTCTAAAATAGAGTTCATGTGCAATTTCCTTATTTATCAATTGTTTTATTTCTTTGGTTGTAAAAAAATATTGCTCTTGTGAAAAAATGTGAGCTGGTATAAAATCATTTTCTGAGTAATCAAAAAGTTTCGATACTCTTTTAAATCTACTATTCCCCCTTTGTAAAATGTATCGTATGGGATGGTGCACTGTATGTATAATTGGATGATGAATTCGTTTTGTCCAACGATACGCTCCATAGCCCCAAAAAAGCTCATCGCCACCATCGCCACTTAGCACTACTGTTACATCCTTTTTAGCTAATTTTGATACTAACATAGTTGGCAATGCCGACGAATCGGCAAAGGGCTCATCAAAAAGCTCTAAATATTGATCAATTAGCTGTATTGCTTCGTCAAAACGCAAAATATATTCGGTATGATCGGTTTTTAAATAATCGGCTATAGTCTTCGCAAATGGTGCTTCGTTATATTTTTGCTCCTCAAAACCTATTGTAAAAGTTTTTAAATTTCCTGTTAATTGTTGTGCTATTGCAGCAATTATCGAAGAATCAACACCACCACTTAAAAACAGACCATAAGGGACATCGCTTATTAATCTGTATTTTACAGAATTAGTCAGCAAATGCCTCAATTGCTCTAAAGCTTCTTTCTCATCACTGAGATATTCTTTCTTTATGTAATCTTCAATTTTCCAATACGTCTCAAATACCAGTGAATTATTGGAATATACACCAACATGTGCCGATGGAAATTTGTTTATTTCGTTGTATATAGTTAAAGGTTCAGGAATATAACCTAAATGCAAATAATAATGAATTGCTTTGTAATTTAAAGTTAAATTATGTGCAATTTCGGGAATATTCAACAACGCTTTAATCTCTGATGCAAAAGCAAAAATATTTTTATTGTGATAATAGAATAAGGGCTTTTTGCCTATTCTATCACGAAAAAATGTAATTTTTTTCTCTATTCTGTCGTAAATAGCAACAGCAAACATTCCGTTAAACTCGCTTACTGCTTTATTGCCAAGTAATAAAAAAGATTTTAAAATAATTTCCGTATCCGATTGGGTTTTAGCCTGAATATTATATTTTTTAGCAATCTCTTTAAAATTATATACCTCGCCATTATAAACAATAACATATCGTTTATCGTCTGAGAACATGGGTTGATTGGCATCTGCTGTTAAATCAATAATACTTAATCGAGTATGTCCCAAATATACTGGACGCTCATAAAAAAAGTTTTGGCAATCGGGTCCTCGATGTATTAATGGTTTTAATACATTAGTGAAAGTTAAACTATCGTCATTGTTTTTATTTGAAAAATAACCAACAATTCCGCACATGCATTTTTTTTCAAAGTTAATGAGAAATATAAGAAAATTAAAAAGGGCTGATGAGATTCACCAGCCCTAATGATTTAGAATGAAAATATAAATTATTATTCTTCTTCTTTTTGTTGAGCTTCGTATTCTTTAAGCAGTTTTTCTTGTATTTCTGCAGGAACTTGGGCGTATTCAGCAAATTTCATAAAGTACATTGCCCTTCCGCTAGTAATTGAATTTAAGGTTGTTGAGTACTTGTTCATTTCAGCCAAAGGTACTTTTGCTTTTATCACTTCAAAGCCTTTTTCGCTCGACATGCCCATAACAATTGCACGACGCGTTTGCAAATCGCTCATCACATCGCCCATTTTTTCGCTCGGCACCCATACTTCTACGTCGTAAATTGGCTCAAGAATACGTGGTCCTGCATTTTTAAATGCTTCTTTAAAAGCATTTCGGCCTGCCAAACGGAATGATATTTCATTCGAATCAACGGGGTGCATTTTTCCATCGTACACTGCTACACGTATATCGCGAGCATACGAACCGGTTAGAGGTCCTTCTTCCATTTTTTCCATAATTCCTTTAAGAATTGCTGGCATAAATCGTGCATCTATCGAACCACCTACAATACAATTGTAATATACTAATTTGCCACCCCAAGGCAAATCGTATTCTTCTTTTCCGCGTATAGTAAGATTTATTTCCTTACCTGGGAATTTGAATTTTGTTGGATCGGGTTTCCCTTCTTCGTATGGTTCAATCACTAAATGCACTTCGCCAAATTGCCCAGCCCCACCTGTTTGTTTCTTGTGACGATAATCGGCTTGTGCTGGCTTTGTAATAGTTTCGCGATAAGGAATTTTGGGTGCTAAAAATTCGGTAGGTATTTTGAAAATATTATCAAGATGCCATTTCAATATATTCAAATGATATTCGCCTTGACCTGAAACAATTATTTGTTTTAATTCTTTTGAGTATTCTACTAGTATTGTTGGATCTTCGTTGTGCATGCGATTTAATACTTCGCCCAATTTTTCGTCGTCGCTCTCGTTTAATGCTTTAATAGCTGTTCGATAGCGAGGTTCGGGGAAAGCAATAGGTTCATAAATCCAATCTACAGTTGAAACGGTCAATGTGTGATTAAATTTTGTGTTTTTTAATTTAACTGTTGCACCTAAATCGCCAGCAACAATTTTTTCAATTTTGTTTCTGGTTTTGCCATTTACATAAAGCAATTGAGCTAAACGTTCTTTTGTTTGTGTATTATTATTTGTTAAGTCAATGCTTTCTGTTAATTCTCCCGTTATTACTTTAAAGAAATTAATTTCACCAATATGTTGCTCTGTAGAAGTTTTAAATACAAATAACGATGTTGGAGCATTGGCATCTATTTTAATTTCCTGACCTTCTTTTGTTTTAAATGGAGGTACTTCAGCAGGATTCGGCATTGAGAGTGTAACAAATTCTAATAATCTATCCATTCCAATATTTTTCTTTGCAGAAGTGCACAATATAGGGAAAAGAGTTCTATTTAAAATTCCCAATTTCATTCCACGTGCAATTTCATCTTCCTCTAGAGTTCCATTTTCGAAAAACTTTTCCATTAAACTTTCATCATTTTCTGCTGCTGCTTCTATTAATGCATTGCGAAGTTCTTCGGCATGGGCTTTTAAATTTGCAGGTATTTCGCTTACAATTGCTTTGCCAGAATCATCTTTGTATTCCAGCATTTTCATTTTAATTACATCAATTATAGCATTAAAACCTGAGCCCGTTGAAACCGGAAATTGAATTGAAATAGCTTTGTTGCCTATGAATGATTTGATTGCTTCTAATGTCTGTTCGTAGTTTGCTTTTTCGTGATCGAGCTGATTAAGAACAATTGCAAATGGTTTTTGAAACCTTTCAATATAGCGCATTTGAATTTGCGTGCCAACTTCAATTCCTGTTTGTGCATTAATTAAAAAGAGCACCGCATCAGCAACCTTTAACGAAGAATATATAGCATTATTAAAATCATCAAAACCTGGATTATCTAAAAGATTAATTTTATAATCGCGATATTCTGTTTGCATCAAGGATGAAAAGATTGAACAACCATTTTGTTGCTCAATTTCATAATAATCTGATACCGTATTTTTTGTTGAAACATCGCCTTTTCTACTAATTACACCGGTAAGAAATAAAATAGATTCTACCAAACTTGTTTTACCACTTGATGAATTTCCTAATAATGCTAAATTTCTGATTTGTTCGGTTTTGTACACTTTCATTGTTTATAAGAATTTTATTGTTTTCGATTTTCCTTCAAAATGGGCACAAACATAGTTAGTTTTTTTCAATTTTACAAACCATTAACTATTAAGTAATAAAAAAACTTCCAACTTGAATTGGAAGTTTTAATTGTGATCCAGCTGGGATTCGAACCCAGGACCCCCGCCTTAAAAGGGCGATGCTCTACCTGCTGAGCTACTGAATCATCCTCAATTTTTGAGAGTGCAAAAGTATAATCATAATTTTAAATTTCAAAATCTTTTCTTTATTTTTTTTAAATTTTCTATCTTTTTACTGATTTTGTGATACTTACATATTTATAGGTTTAAATGAAAAAATTAGTACATTTGTAAAAAAAAATGTCTAAGCAAAAAGTTATCATCATTACAGGTGGATCGTCGGGAATAGGTAAAGCATTAGCTATAGAAGCTGCCAAAAGGAATTACACCGTAGTTATCACAGGTCGAAATGAAGAAAGACTTAAAGAAGTATATCATAACATCGCTGCAATTCAACCTAATTGTCATTATGTATTGGCAGATGTTTCGAATGAAGAAAATTGTAAAAAAATTGTAGAAGATACCATAAAAAAGTTTGGGCAAATTGATATCCTTATCAATAATGCTGGAATTTCTATGCGAGCGCTTTTTAACGATCTAAAACTCGATGTTATTAAAAGTTTAATGGATACGAACTTTTGGGGTACAGTATATTGCACAAAATTTGCTTTGCCTTATATTATTCAACAAAAAGGAAGTATTGTGGCGATATCTTCTATTGCAGGCTTCACACCTTTGCCAGCAAGGACAGGTTATGCTGCATCAAAGTCGGCTATTCATGGCTTTTTAAACACACTACGACTCGAATTAAAACCTTTTGACGTTCATGTTATGATTGCTGCACCAGGTTTTACAGAATCTAATATTCGATATACTGCATTAACTGCCAATGGAACACCACAAGGAGAAAGCCCTCGTTCAGAAGAAAAAATGATGAAAGCAGATGAAGTTGCTTTTCGGGTTCTCAATGCTATTGAAAAAAGAAAAAGGCAACTAATTCTCACAACACAGGGTAAGTTAACTGTTACATTATACAAATTTTTACCTAATTTTGTCGATAGTTTAATTTATAAACACATGAAAAAAGAACCAAACTCTCCATTAAAATAAAATTTACTAACTTACATTGTTTTTTTGATGTTTGCTACACTTTTCACATATCGCAAATTCTCTTTAAACATGATTTTTTTAGCATGTATCCTGATTTTTTTATTTTTTCAGCCCATTAACAGTTATTGCCAAAAGCAAGGATACTTACGTATTTCGGGACAAGTAAAAAGTGGAAAAGATAAAATTGCAAACGCAACTATTAACTTATACGAAAATAACACAAAAATTAATTCTGTAACATCTAATGCTAATGGCGATTTTTCGTTTAATCTTGATTTTGATAAAACTTATATTATCGAAGTCTCTGCCAATAATTTTGCATCAAAAAAAGTATTGGTTGACACCAAAATACCTGAAAAAGATTTAATTTATAAATATACATTTACCGTAGATTTATTTGTTAAAATTGATGGCGTTGATTATTCTCTGCTAAATAAACCTGTAACAAAAATTGTTTACAACGATGAAGCCGATGCCTTTGATTATGATATTCCATACACAGAAAGCATGAGAAAAGAAATTGATAAAATCATTACACAAATTGAAAATAATAAAAAACAAGCATACAATCAAATATTAGCAAAGGCTGATGAACATTTTAAAAGTCAACAATACGAAGATGCCATTGTATTATATGAAAAAGCAATAGATATCGATCCATTCAACGATTATCCTGACAAACAAATCATGGAATGCGAAAAAATGATTGCTCAAGCTAAAAATAGAGAAACAAATTATCAAAAATATATTGCACAAGGCGATGCTTTATTTTCAAAACAAGATTATACAAATGCAAAAACAGCTTATCAAAATGCTTTAAATTTAAAACCAACAGAGCAATATCCCAAAACCAAACTCGCCGAAATTGACAAACTACTCGCCGAAAAAGCTGCCAAAGAAAAAGCAGAAGCCGAAGCTAAACAAAAAGAAGAGCAATATAAGGCTGCTATCGCCAAAGCCGATGCCGCTTTCGCCAAACAAGCATTCGACGAAGCCAAAGCGGCGTACAACCTGTCTCTTATACACATCT